>JAIPEL010000193.1 GCA_021737185.1 Desulfobacterales bacterium
GGACTTATGTGAAACTTCGACCGAGGCCGGCGGCAATAACCGACCTGTCTCCGTTTTGGGTTTTGGAGGTTGGAGGGCCACGCTCCGTCGTGGCCGGCATTTGGTCGTTACCGGCAGGACGGACTAGACTGCGCGCGTCCCTCCACCGGCAGGGGCTTCGACACAAGTTTCACGTTTGATCAAACTGGCCGGTTAAGACCAAAAGATTCCGATAGAATTCCTTCCGGCAACCCTTGAACCTTGAACCCTGAACGCCGCGCCAGCGGCGGAGCTCGTATGAAACTTCGCCCGAAGAAGGCTTTCTGTATCGGATTCTACCTGGTTTGTAAACGAAGGTCCTGAAAACGCGTCACGCGTTTTCAGGACATGAAGAAGCGCACCAGCCGGTCCAGGTCCTCGCGGCTGGAAACCTCTCCCAGGTCCAGGGTCGGGCCGCCGTTCGGTCCGGGTGGGATCCCACCGAACAAAATGGTGCTGAGATCGTCGACGGAAACAATTTCTTCTACCAGGGCGCCGTTGTCCACACAGGGGATCCGGGTGCCGCCCATCATGATGGTTTCGATGTTGTGCCGCGCCATGGTCTTTTCCAGGCCGGCAGCCTCCCGAAGGTGGCGCAGGCAGCTTCTCTTGCGGGCGGCCAGGGCGGAAAAAAGATCCCCGCCTCCGGCCATCGATTCGAGAAATCCGATCAGAGAGTTCAACAGGGGCCAGAAACTCTCCCGGTCGGGGCTCCGGGCGGAAAAAAACCGGGACAGCGCCTTTGTTTCGGAATCGGCCGCAGAAAGCCGGGCCTCCCGGAGCCGGGTTCGCACGGCCAGCGCCTCCTTTTCCGGGTACCGGTCCATGACGGCGGCAAAAAGGGCGGCATCCACGAAACGGTGAAGATTGAGCCGCGTTAGAAACCCTTCGACCATCTCCGCCGGTAGAAAAAGATTTAGGGGGTCTTCCCCGTCGATTCGAACCGCTGCCCGGATCGGATTTTGCTCCAAGCGGGCGCAAAGGGCGTCCCGCTCTGCCCGGCAGAGGCCCTCCGGCCCCAGAAGGGGCTCTATCCCGCATTGAAGCGAATCGTCCGCAGAAAAAAGCAGGTCGACCAGCACCTCCTTTTCGCCGCCTTCCTGGGCAAGCCATTCCGCCAGGGCCGACGCGGAAAGAGCACCGAAGGTTGATTCGATAAAGTGCCGGATCTCCGGGGTCGGTTCGACCCCCTCGGCGAACCGGGTGCGAATCGTTTCTTCAATCCGATCGATGGTCGTTGTTTTCTCCAACGTGCTCAAATTCATCCCAGGACCCGGGCTTTTTCCCCATGCCCTTTGCCCTGCTTGTCCGGCGACCTGTCCGGCGTAGCCGAAGGCGAAGCGGGAAGCCTAGGCGAAGACGGATGCGCCATGCGCGTTTTATATGTACTTGCCCAGCCGCATCCGCAGTTGGTGGATGTCGCCGATTCCCGGCAGGCTTTCTTTCAGGGTGCCGTTGTCGTAGATGAACAAAAACGGGACCCCCATGATGGAAAGACGGTCCGCCGTCCGCGGGCTCGTGTTGATGTTGAGCTTGGCCACCCGGACCTTTTTCCGGGCTTCTGCGGCAAAACGGTCCACTACGGGCCCGACCTGCGCACACCCCGGGCAAGTGGGCGACATGGCATAGAGCAGCACCGGCAGGGGCGAACCCAGCACCTTCTCGTCGAAATTGACGTCGGTGACCATCAGCGGCTGGGGCTCGAACAACGCGTCGGTCTTAAGCGCCCCGCCGCAGCGGCCGCATTTGGCCCCGGCATCGATCCGGTCGGACCGGACCCGGTTCTTCGCGCCGCAGCCGGTGCACCGAAGCGTGTAGACCTCCGCCGCCCCGGTTTTGGCGTCCCCGGGTTTCAGCGGGTGCTTGCACTTTCCGCACCGGGCCGCTTCAAGAGTGCGCGCAGATGCGATTCGGTTCTTGGCGCCGCAATGGGCGCATCGGACGATGGTCGACTCTTCCTGGTTCATCTTCGGTTTGCTTTCACCCCGTATTTTTTCAGCTTCGAGTGAAGCGTCTTTCGGGTGATGCCGAGCCGCCGGGCCGCCTCGCTTTTGTTCCCGCCGACAGCTTCCATGGTCTGTAAAATGGTCGCCCGCTCGACGTTGTCAAGGGTCAGGGCTTCTTTTGCGCCGCCGGCCGCAGGAACCAGACCCGCGGCCGGCGCCCCCTCCTCCTGTGGAATCATCGGAAATTCGGCGGCCGTCAGGTATTGTTCCCGGGCCAGGACGACGGCCCGCTCCACGGCGTTCATCAGCTCCCGGACGTTGCCCGGCCATGAGCAGCGGATCAGGCCGTCCATGGCGCCGGGGGTGAACCCCTTGATCGTCTTCCGGTTTTTTTCCGCGAACCGCTCCAGAAAATGCTGGCACAATAGCGGAATATCCTCCCGACGCTCCCGCAGCGGGGGCACCGTCAGACCGACCACGTTGAGCCGGTAGTACAGATCCTCCCGGAAAGCCCCGGCGGCGATGGCTTCTGCCAGGTCCCGATTGGTGGCCGCAACGACCCGGACGTCGACCTCGAGCACCTCTTCTCCGCCCACCCGTGAAAACTCGCGCTCCTGCAGAACCCGGAGCAGCTTGACCTGCATCTGCATGGACATTTCGCTGACTTCGTCCAAAAAGAGGCTGCCGCCGTGGGCCTGGAAAAACTTTCCCTCCTTGCGCCGGTCGGCGCCGGTAAAGGCGCCTTTTTCGTGGCCGAACAGCTCGGATTCAAGCAGGGTTTCGGTGATCGCGGCGCAGTTGATCTTGACGAACGGCCCGCCGCTGCGGGGGCTGTTGTGGTGGATCGCGCCGGCAACGAGCTCTTTTCCAGTGCCCGATTCGCCGGAGATCAGCACCGTCGCCTCCGACGGGGCGACCTGGGAGACGGTCTCCAGAAGCCGGACCATGGCGGCAGACCGCCCGATGATGCGGCCCGGGTCGAAATGCTCTCCCAGCCGCTGCCGCAGCTCTTTGTTTTCCTCCTTTAACCTGCGGTGCTCAGCGGCCCGCCGGAGGGTCACCCGGAGTTTTTCAAAGTCGAGGGGTTTGGTCAAGTAATCGTAGGCGCCCTTTTTCAGGGCCGCCACCGCGGTTTCCACCGACGAGTATGCGGTCATGAGGATCACCGGAATGGCCGGATTCATGACCCGGATCTTTTCCAGGGCCTCCAGCCCCGACACCTTGATCATTCGGATGTCCATGAGGACCAGGTCGAACGGCCGCCTGGAGACCTCATCGACGGCGGTCTGCCCATCATCCGCCTCGAAGATCTCGTAGCCCCATCCGGCGACCAGGGTGCGGAGCATGGTCCGGTGCGCCCGGTCGTCGTCCACGACCAGGATGCTTGCCGGTGATGTCTGCTCATTTCCGTTCATGGCCCGTCCTTCTTCTATCTGTCCCATCCTTTAAAATCAAAACGATCGAACCGCCCGCTTAAAAAGACAGAGGTCAGAGGTCAGAGGTCGGAGGTCGGAGGTCAGAAAAACGATTGAACCATGAAGTTAATCCGTTCGAAGTCAAGAAGAAATTTTGGGGTTTATGTTATGCCCAAAATTCATGAGCAGTCTCGGTTTTTGCAGAACACGGATTAACTTCATGGTTATATCGTTTCGCTTTTCGCTGACATCGGACCTCGGACCTCTGACCTCTGGCATTTTCCGGACCTCCGACCTCCGACTTCTGACCTCTGGCAGTTCCGGACCTCGGACATCGGACATCTGTCTTTTCAAGGCGAAGACGGGTCCTCAGTCCTGCGGATCCGCTCCGGGAAAACGAGGATCACCACGGTGCCGCGGCCCGGACGGCTCTCGATCCGGATCTCTCCCCCGTGGGCCTCCATGATGTTGTGCACGATGGCCAGCCCGAGGCCGGTGCCCGAGGACTTGGTGGTAAAATAAGGATCGAACACGTGGGCCAGGTCGGCCTCGGCGATGCCGGCCCCGGTGTCGGCCACCCGGATCTCGACACCGCCGGCCCTGGCCGGTTCGGCGGACACCGTCAGCTTCCCGCCCGGTCCCATGGCGTCGACCGCGTTCAGGTAAAGGTTCAGCAGCACCTGGCGAACGCGGTCTTCGTCCAGGACGGCGGCTTCGATCCGCTCGTCCACCCGCATCCGGATCTCGATGCCGTCCTGTGAGGCCCGGGACTCGATCAGCTTCAGCGAGTCGGCCAGCAGCTCTGAAATCGCCACCCTGGCAGGCTGGATTCGAACCGGGCGGGCAAAATCGAGAAGCTGGCCGATGACCCGGTCGACGCGCTCCACCTCGCCGATCATCAGGTCGGCGATGTGAAGGTCTTCGGCCACCTCCCGGTAGCGTTCCTTGAAATAGGTGGCAAACCCCTTGATGGAGCTTAAGGGGTTTCTCACCTCGTGGGCCACGCCGGCCGCCAGCCGGCCGACCGAAGCCAGGCGCTGGTTTCGGGCGATCTCCCGGCGCAGGGCCCGGATCTCGGACTGGTCCCGGAACAGCACCACCGAATCGAATCGGTCGCCGTCTTCGGAGCGGATCCTGGAGACGTTCACCTCCAGGGGGACGATGCGGTCGTCGTCCATACGGCATTCGACTTCCCGGATCCCGGCCGGACCGGAGGCGCCCGCCGAATCGATTTCGGCCAGAAGCGGCCCTGGCAGGATCTCCGTCGCCGGCTTGCCCAGGGCCCGGTCCGCGGGCACCGCGAGAATCGATTCGGCCACCCGGTTAAACGAGGCGATGCTTCCCCGGTCGTCGACGGCCACCAGGGCCGTGGGCATGTGGTGAACCAGGTGATCGGAAAAGGCCTGGACCCGGGACAGGGAGGCGCGCGTGCTCCGGTAGCTCTGGGCCATGAACAGCAGGACCAGGCCGGCAAAGCCGATCAGCAAAAGGACCAGGGCCATGAGCACGCTGTGCCGCGCGTCGGCGCGGCGGGCCTCTTCCACGGCCGTCATGTCCAGTCCGATGAAGATGGCCATCTGCTGCCTGAGGTCGGGCCGAGGCCCCCCGGGATCCAGCGGGCTTTCCGGACCGAATCGGCCCCGGTTCATCATCATCCGGTGCATCATGCCGCGGTCCGGACCGACGGGAAGAAAGCGGCGAAAGACTTCGAACACCGCTTGTCCGCCTGTTTCGACAATCCGCCATCGGGGGTCCTGCTGGCCGGCAACGGCCTCCAGGTCAAGGTCCGTGTCCAGGACCCTTCCGATCAGGGCCGCGTCGCTGTGGGCAACGATCCGCGAACCGGTGTCGACCACAAACAGATAGGCGATGTCCGGCTGCTGGGCGGTTTCGATCAGCAGCCGCTGAAGCTGAAAGCTGCCGCCGCCCATCATGCCGGTCCGGGTGCCGGCCTCGAACGCCCGGATCAGCGCCGCCCCCTTTTCCTCGAGCAGGCGGACGCTGCTCTGCTTCTGCCGGTTGATGCTGATCACGGTCATAAAAACAAACAGCGGCAGCAGCACCCCGACCGCCCCGATCACCATCCAGGGAGAAATCCCGGTCCAGAACCGCCTTGGTGTTTTTCTATTTTGAGCCATGTCGTCTTTCAGATAGCAAAGCTTGTGCCTGGAGAAGGTTTAGAGGGTTCGGGGTTCAGGGTTCGGGGTTCAGGGTTCGGGGTTCGGGGT
>JAIPEL010000060.1 GCA_021737185.1 Desulfobacterales bacterium
GGGACGCGCTCTGTCGCGTCCGTGTTGCCAGCAATGACCCAATACCGGCCACGACGGAGCGTGGCCCTCCAACCTCCAAAACCCAAGGCGGGGGCAGGTCGGTTATTGCCGCAGGACTAGGTTGAAGTTTCACATAAGCGTGCACCTAAACCCCGGCCGCGGCAAGCGCCTCGCCGACGATGGCCTGGGCTTCTTGCTGGATGCGCCGCAGGTGCTCCCTGCCGTTGAAGCTTTCCGCGTAGATCTTGTAGATATCCTCTGTCCCGGAGGGCCGGGCGGCAAACCAGCCGTTTTGGGTGACGACCTTCAGCCCGCCGATGGCAGCCTGATTGCCCGGCGCATGGGTGTAGACGGCCAGGATCGGCTCGCCGGCCATTTCCCGGGCCGTGATCGCCTCCCTGGAAAGCGCCTTTAACACGCTCTTCTGCTCGGGGGTCGCCGGTGCGTCGATCCGCTCATAGACCGAGGCCCCGAATCGTTCTTCCAGGGCCCGGTACAGTTCGCTCGGATCCTTTCCGGCCACGGCGGTCATCTCCGCGGCCAGCAGGTTCATGATGATCCCGTCCTTGTCGGTGGTCCAGACCGTGCCGTCCTTGCGCAGGAAGGAAGCGCCGGCGCTTTCTTCTCCGCCGAAGCCGAATTCCCCGGAAAGCAGCCCGTCCACGAACCACTTGAATCCCACCGGCACCTCGCACAGCGTCCGGTTCAGATCTTTCGCCACCCGGTCGATGACGGACGTGGAAACCAGCGTTTTTCCGACGGCCGCCGTCGATGGCCATTTCGGCCTTTGCTGGAACAGGTACCAGACGGCTGCGGCCAGGTAATGGTTGGGATTGAGCAGCCCGCCGCTTTGGGTGACGATCCCGTGACGGTCGGTGTCCGGGTCGTTGCCGAATGCGAGGTCGAACCGGTCCTTGAGCCGAATCAGCCCCTGCATGGCAAAAGGAGAGGAACAGTCCATCCGGATCTTGCCGTCCTTGTCCAAGGTCATGAAGGCAAATGCCGGATCCACGTGCGGATTGACGACGTCGATGTCTACCCCGTATCGTTCGGCGATGGGAACCCAGAAATGGACCCCGGCCCCGCCCAGGGGATCGACGCCCAGCTTGAGCCCGGCTTCGGCGATCACCTTCATGTCGACCACGTTGTCCAGATCGGCCACATACGGCCCGATGAAATCGTATTCATGGACATTGTCGGCCTTCATCGCCTTTTCAAACAGCATCCGCCGAACAGCGACCCTGCCGCTTTCCAGAATTTCGTTGGCCCGCTCGGCGATGCGCTGGGTGATGTCGGTGCCGGCCGGGCCCCCGTGGGGCGGGTTGTATTTGAACCCCCCGTCTTCGGGCGGGTTGTGGGACGGCGTGATGACCACGCCGTCTGCCAGGCCCTGGCGCCGGTTTCGGTTGTAGGTCAGGATGGCATGGGAGATCACCGGCGTCGGGGTGTATCCGAGCCCTTCCTGGATCATGACCGTGGCCCCGCCCGCGGCGAACACCTCCAGCGCCGTGGCCAGGGCCGGCTCGGACAGGGCGTGGGTATCCATTCCGACAAACAGCGGACCGGTGATGTCTTTTTCCTGCCGGTATTCCAGGATCGCCTGGCTCACGGCCAGGATGTGATCCTCGTTGAAGCTGTTTTTCAAGGACGAGCCCCGGTGGCCCGAAGTCCCGAAGGAAACCCGCTGCCCCGGTTCGGAAACATCCGGCCGGCGCGTGTAATAGGCCGAAACGAGGCGGGGGATGTTGGCCAGAAGGGACTTGGGGGCGGTTTGACCGGCCAGTTCGTGGGGTGCCATGGTCTGTTTCCTCAAATTGCGGTTGGAATTATAAGAACCTGATTGGATTGGTGTCAATCCACGGCTCGTGGGTATGAACGACAGCGCTTGTCAAAATAACGTTCCGATAGCAGGGGTTGACGCTTGATTGAGCGCATCGATTCAGCTCTATAAGCCGCACCCCAAGCTCTCTAAGTGGTTCTTAATTTTATCATATTGGGATTGTCAACCGATCTATGACCTTGAGTTCGCGGGGCGCCAGTGCATATCAAGCCCTCTCAAACGGAACGAAAATATGACAATCCCTATATACTATGCTTTTGCTCCACAAAGAAGCATGAAGGCCGTTGACACGAAATTCGTGCCGCACTATATTCGTGCCATGAAAAACGTCACCATTACACTCGACGAAAAAGTCGCCAACTGGGCTCGCATTCGTGCCGCGGAACGGGAGACCAGTGTTTCTCGGCTGGTAGGCGAAATGCTCGAAGAAAAAATGCACGAGGAAGAAGCATACCATGCAGCGATGCAGCAGTTTCTTTCAAAACAACCTGCCATGATCAAAGAACCCGGCACAAAGTACCCCTCCCGAGATAAACTTCATGACCGATAAGGTTTTTGTCGACACCAACATCCTCGTTTACAGCAGAGATGCTTCCGAGCCCGAAAAGCAGGGCCGGGCACTGGCTTGGTTGAAATATCTCTGGGAATCACGGAACGGAAGGTTGAGCTTTCAGGTCCTGCAGGAATATTACTCAACCGTCACAACCAAGCTTCGTCCGGGAATGGCGCCGTCAAGTGCCCGGGAAGATGTCCAGGCACTGTTTGCATGGAATCCGATCCCCGTCGGTACGGATGTCATCAAAGGCGCCTGGTTCATTCAGGACCGCTACAACCTTTCCTGGTGGGATGCCTTGATTGTATCCGCCGCCCAAATCGGCGGCTGCGCTTATCTGCTCACCGAAGACCTGAACGACGGCCAGGCCATCGGCAGCCTTCAGGTTCTCAACCCTTTCCGCCACTCACCGGAATTTTTGATGCCTTCTTAAAAGCCAGTTTATAGACGGCTTCGTAGAAAGTTCGAGATCAAGGCGCCCGAGTCCCGAGGAATGAGGCGTACGTATAGTACGCCGCAATGACGAGGGACGAAGGGGAACGCAGATATCGGACTTTTTCCGAAGCCGTCAATTTTACAGCAGGAAGATGGCCACGATTAGCACCGCCAGAAGTCCGGCTGCTGTCGGCAGAAGGTTTCTGCCGGCCAGCTCCACCGGGTCGGTGCCGGTGATGCCGGCGGCCGGGATCACCGCCCAGGGCACGATGCAGCCGCCGCCCACCGCGATGCAGAAAAACTGCCCCAATGCGGTCAAGGTCGGCATGTCGAGGCCGGTCGGCCCGCCGAGCACCTGGGCCAGCGAACCGGTCAGCGGAAGTCCGGAAAACCCCGATCCGTCGAGGCCGGTGATCCCCCCCACCACCGCCTGGGTGACGGCGGCCGTGACCCGGCTGAAGGGCACGATATCGGAAAAAGCCCTGCCCAGATCGAAAAGAAGCCCCGGCGCCCCCTCGCCGAAGATGGACGCGGCCGTTGACGACGCTCCCATGAAGAAAAAGGCGGCGATGAAAAACACCGGCGTAAAGATTCTCACACCGAACCGAAACCCGTTTCGGCCGTGGGTGGTGAGCTTTTCAAGCCCTTCTTTTCCGTAGACGCCCAGGGCGACGATCACCATGATCAGCCCGACCGTCCCGCCCAGCAGGGCGGTGGCGTCCCCGCCTCGGACCTTGTAGATCAGCATGGCCGCGATATCGAGCAAAAAGAGCAGGCCGATCACCCAGACCATGACCCGCTTGAACCCAGGGGCCGCCGCCGACCAGCGGTCGAGCTCGCACTGCTGCTCGGGGGTGCAGGTAAACGGCTCCCACTCCACCGGTCTGCCGTTGAGCGCCCGGATGTCTCTTCGGATGGAAAGATACGTCAGCGGAAGCGCCACCACGGCCCAGGCCAGCACCAGCGGAATGGAGGCGGCCATCACCGCGGAAACGTCGATGCCGGCGGCCTTGGCCGAAATGCTCGGCGCCCCCTGGATGACGAAGTCGGTGGTCAGCGCCACGCCGTATCCGAACATGCTGATGGCCATGCCCGCGCAGATTGGCGGAAGGCCCGCCTGGATGGCCGCCGGCAAAAGCAGGGCCCCCACCAGGGCAATGGCCGGCGACGGCCAGATCAGCCAGGCGACGATCATGATCACCACCCCCATGACCCAGAACGCCACCGACGGCGTCTTGATGATGCGGCGGACCGGCTTGAACATCATGTCGGCCATGCCGGTCTCTTCGAGCATGCGGGCCAGGGCCACGATGATGGAGATGATCGCCACGATGCTCAACAGTTCGTGGAAGGCGACCAGCACCGCGTTGAAGACCGCTTGGACGGCGGCGATCAGGCTGCCGGTGACCACCAGCGCCAGCACGAAGGCCGCAACGATGCAGATCAGCGGGGTTTCTTTTCGAAAGGCCATGGTCATGAGAACCACGACGATACCGGCCAGATAGACCCAGTGGGGAGCAGTAAGCTGCACCATAGGATTCTTCCTCCTGCAATAGAAGTGGATGTGCCTTCTTTACCGAAGCGCAAAATTCAGATAAAAATTCGAAACAGGACCCAAACAATCCCTACTGATAAGACATAAAAAGGTCGTTGAAAAACTTTAGCATATGGTCATTCCCGCGGGAATCCAGAAAATTCCGCTGCATGTAGATTCCCGCCTCGCGGGAATGACGAAAAAGGGATATCCGGAATTTTTACGAAACTATCACTATTGTATCAGGAATGAAGGTACGCCGGTTCCGATGGCCGGCGTTTTACACACCGATTCGCTCCAAAAAATGAATCTGGGAGGCAGGTCGTGGCGTTGAAAAGAACAATTCACCGGGGTATCTCGTTTCTGGCCGCCCGCATTCCCGCACTGGCCGAAAAGCTCGTCGCGTCCTTTCACCCGATGGAATCCGACGATGTCCCCTGGGCCGAGGTTTCAAAGCCCCTGAAAGAGAGCAAATTCGCCATCGTCACCACCGCCGGGATCCACCACCGGGCCCAGCAGCCCTTTGACATGGAAGACGGCAACGGCGACCCCTCCTTTCGCATCCTCGACGCCGAAACGATCGAGGCCGACTACACGATCACCCACGACTATTACGACCACAAAGACGCACGGCAGGATCTGAATGTGGTTTTCCCGATCGCCCGGCTCAAGGAAATGAATGCCGCCGGCTGCATCGGCACGGTGGCAGCGCAGCACATCTCATTCATGGGGCATATCGACGGACCTCACGTCCGGACGCTGATCCATGAAACGGCCCCGAAGGCGGCCGACCTGCTGAAAAAAGAAAAGGTGGACGCCGTCTTGCTGACACCGGCCTGAGGGATCTGCAATCAATCCGTGGGATTGATTCAAAGAGCCATCGAGCAAGTCGGCATCCCCACCGTCAGCGTGTCGATCGTCCGCGAATACACAGAAAAGGTCAAGCCTTCCCGTGCGGTCTATCTGCGGTGGCCCTTCGGCCATCCCTTCGGAGAGCCCGGAAACGTCAACCAGCAGGCGGCGGTACTGGGTAAAACACTGGAGGTATTGTCCACCAGTACAATACCGGGGGAAATCGTCGATCTGGGATGGCGCTGGAGACGGGAGACCTATCCCGAGGCGCCGTGGCTGTCAGCCCCCCCTCGCTGCAGATGACAAAACCCGATTTCTTATCGTACTGGACGGAGCTGCCCGACGACAAATACAGGATAGGCCGTATTGTTCAAGTCGGAAGACCATATTACCTGTTGTCGATGATTATTTTGTGGACGGGCAAAGGAGCGAGCATGAACCCTTCCATGAGTTTCCGCCGATGGATGCGACGCTTTCCGCTGATTTTGGTTGTTGCACTTTGTGCTTCGCTGCTCGGTACCGGGGAGCCAATGACCTCATTGCCGTCATTCTGCGCGACGGCGCCCCTTTTCAGCGGCGTTGCGCGCGCCCAAGAGCCGTCGGAAACCGACATCCAATGGTTCAGGGACGAAATGAAGATCTCTGCCAAGTACCTCGAACGCGAAGAGGGCGCATGGGGGATGTCCTGGGCGCATTTTTTCACCATGACCCTGCTGGTGGCCTTTTTCATCGCCACACTGGTCGCGATGTACATCCGCAGCAAGCGGACGCGGGAAATCCTGAGAGCGCTGATGAAGGAGGAATAAGTGAGCTACAAAGTGACGTTCGAAAAGTCGGGAAAGATTTTGGAGTGGAACGATCGTTTCGAGAGCATTCTCGAGCTGGCCGAAGATAACGGCATCGAAATCGAATACGAGTGCCGGCAGGGGTTCTGCGGCACTTGCAAGGTGAAACTGCTGTCCGGTGAAGTGGACATGGACATCGAAGACGGTCTGGAAGACGAAGACCGGGAGGAGGGTTTCATTCTCACCTGCGTGGCCGTCCCCAAGAGCGACATCGTCCTGGAGGCCTGATCGTGTTCAACGAAAGAAGGATCACGGCCTCGCTGGCGATACTGTTTTTGGGGCTGCTGATGGGCTTCATGCTGATCCGGACCCCGGACCTGAGCGGAAGCCTGCCGGGGCACCTGGTTGGAATCCTCGGAACGCTCGTGATGGGCTACACCCTCGTCTATCCCTTTCGCAAAAGAGTTTTGAAGAAAAAGGGGAAACAGAACCCGCTTTCGTACCACATCTACGCCGGACTGGCCGGGCCCACGCTGGTGATCCTCCATTCCGGCCACCAGTATGCCAGCATGAACGGCACCCTGGCCTTTCTGGCGATGGTGGCCATCGTTTTAAGCGGGCTGATCGGCCGCTACCTGCTCAGAAATATCGGGCGGTCGGAGAAAAATCTGCGCCAGGATGCCCAACGAATGCGCAGAGAGCTGGAAATGAAAAAATCCCAGGTCGACCGCAGGGCGTGCACCCTGGTTCTGGAACTTGACGACCTGCCGGAATTGGAAGAGAGCGGGGTCGCACCCGACCGCAGGGAGTTCGATCGCTGCGAGGAGGTGGTCGTACTCGCCCGGGCAGTCGTTGACTACGAATACACGCTGCAGGGCTTTTCAAAGACGAAGGCGCTTTTCGGCAAGTGGCGCAAGGCCCATGTCTACCTGACCGCGTTTTTGTTTGCCATGATCGCCGTCCATGTATTGTCCACCATCTATTACGGTTTGAGGTGGCTGCCGTGAAGGTGATTCACTTACTGCCGGCTGTGATCCTCGTCGCCTTCTCAGTCTGGCTGTTTACAAATGAAAATGCCGCCGCGCCCGGGCAGTTGAGCCCGGCGCACCTGGAAGTCGCGGCCTGTCAGGACTGTCATGAGCCTTGGCGGGGCGTCTCGGACTTCATGTGCCTTAACTGCCACGAGTTTTACGAAGACGTCTCACAGGTGCGCCCTTTGATCCGTTTCCACGAGGCCGAACGGCACTGCCTGAAATGCCACAGGGAGCATGTCCCGATTCAGAATATTTCCAAAATGGACCACACCCTGCTGAATGCCGAATTGAAGTGTGCTCAGTGCCACCTCGATCCGCACGATTCCCTTTTCGGTGAGGATTGCAGAACCTGCCACGGTATCGACACGTGGCAAATCGCCGGATTCCGCCATCCGCCCGAAGACAGGGGAAACTGCAACAGGTGCCACCGCGCCCCGGATTCCCACGGCCACGAAGAGTTCAAATCCATGATCGTAGCAACCCATCCCTCTCTTGAAGGCGCAGACCTCGACATGGATTTGAAGCAGTGCCGGCGATGCCATGTCATCCATGACTGGCGTCATCTGAGAATGATGTCCCAGCGTTGAATCGGAAGTTGATACCTTCCGGTTTCCCGACAGCGTCCCTTTAAAAGGAGATACCGTGAACGGAACCAAGACCATGACCCGCCGCGAATTTATAAGGGCCTCCGGTGCGGGGCTTTTCCTGGCCGGTGTTCACTTTGCGTTACCGCTTCCCGCGTGGGCCGGTTCGGCAGGCAGTGGACTCCGTGGTGAATCCCCCCGTCGCCGATATGACCTTGCCATCGGCTACTCTCCGATCGAAATCGACGGAAGGCAGGCAACGGCCACCGCAGTCAACGGTTCGGTGCCGGGCCCGCTCGTTCATCTACGGGAAGGCGACGACATCGTACTCAACGTGACCAACCGGCTGATGGACACGGAGCACTCCTCGATCCACTGGCACGGAATCCTGGTTCCGTTTCGGATGGACGGGGTGCCGGGCGTCAATTTCGAGGGAATCCGGCCGGGAGAAACCTACGAATACCGATACCGGGTCAAGCAGGCGGGGACTTACTGGTACCACAGCCACTCCCGCTTTCAGGAGCAGACCGGCACCTACGGCCCCCTGGTCATCGACCCTAAGGACGGTGAACCGTTCAGGTACGACCGGGACTATCCGGTGGTCCTCTCCGACTGGTCTTTCGAAGATCCGGAGACGATTTTCCGCAACATCAATCTCGAAGGCCACTACTACAATTTCCAGCGGCGCACCGTCTGGGATTTTTTCGACGATGTCGGCGAACGCGGATTTGAAGACACGGTTGCGGCTCGCATGGCATGGGGAAAAATGCGGATGAGTCCCGTGGACCTGGCAGACGTGACCGGCCACACGTACACCTATCTGATGAACGGCCATTCTCCGGCCATGAACTGGACCGCGCTGTTTACCCCCGGTGAAACGGTTCGTCTTCGCTTCATCAATGCCTCCACCACCACCAACTACGACGTGCGCATCCCCGGGCTGGACATGGAGGTGGTCATGGCAGACGGCAAGGCGGTTCGGCCGGTGGCGGTCCACGAATTTCGCATCGGGGTGGCCGAGACATACGATGTGCTGGTGCGGCCCGGAAAAGATCGGGCCTACACACTTTTTGCCGAATCCCTGGATCGAAGCGGCTATACCCGGGGCACCCTTGCCCCGGAACCCGGCCTGGAAGCCCCGGTGCCCGCCCTTCGGCCGCGACCGGTGAGGCGGCTGCAGGACATCGGCATGGGGGGGATGGTTCACGGCGCCATGGGCGGGAAAAGCCAAGGAAACATGACCCATGCCCCCGAACCGAGGAGCCAAGGCCCCCGCATCCCCGGCCCCAACGGACCTGCGCCCTTCAAACCGGAAGAAAGCCGTTCGAATGTGGCCATGGTCGTCATGAACCCGCGATATCGCCTGGACGAGCCGGGCATCGGCATTGGAGACGACGGCTGGAAAGTGCTCACCTACGACGATCTTGTTTCTACCGAACCCCAGCCATACGCCGAAACCGTCGACCGGGAGATGACCATCAACATCACCGCGAACATGGAACGATACATGTTCTCTTTCGACGGAAAAAAATTCAGCGAACACCCCGGCCCCTATCTGTTCCGCCACAACGAGCGCCTGCGCCTGTTTCTGGTAAACCACACCATGATGGAGCATCCCATCCACCTGCACGGCATGTGGATGCAGCTCGAAAACGGGGCCGACAAGGCGCCGTTCAAACACACCGTGCTGACCAAGCCCGGGGAGGTGCTCTCTGCTTTGATCACACCGATCGAGAAGGGGGACTGGGCCTTTCACTGCCACCTGCTCTATCACATGGAGGCGGGAATGTTTCAGGTCGTTCGGGTCGCATGAAAAGGAATCCATTGTCATGAAAAAATGGGGGATCATTTTGCTTGTCTTGCTTTTACCGGTGCCGGTCTCGGCGGACTCGGATGCCTATGCTGCCCGGAAAGAGCACAGGATGCCTGCAGATTACGAGGACGTACACACCCATCCGAAAACCGGGGAAGGCATCAAAAAATACGCCGACGACGACGATGCCGGCGCCCAGAAAAATTTCGGCGTGCAGCCGGTCCACGACAACGAGGTGTTTGCCGTGTTCAGCGCAGACCGCTTCGAATATCGGACCGGAGATGAAGATGACAACCTGCTGTGGGATGTTCAAGCCTGGGTCGGCGAAGATTACAACAAGCTCTGGTTCGAAAGCGAAGGGGCCTGGTCGGTGGAAGCAGAGGAATTCGAAAAAGTCCAAACCGAGCTTTTCTACAGCCGCAACATCGCCACGTTCTGGGACCTTCGGATCGGGGCCCGGCACGACTTCGAACCGGACCCTTCCCGCACGTTTGCCGCATTGGGCGTCCAGGGACTTGCACCTCTCTGGTTCGAGATCGACGCCACCATTTATCTCAGTGAAGACGGCGACCTCTCGGCAGCGCTGGAAGCCGAATACGACCTGCTGCTCTCCCAGCGGTTGATTCTCCAACCGCGTTTCGAGGCCGGGGCCGGCTCAGACGAGGTGCGCAAATACGGGGAAGGCGCCGGGATCCGCGACATCGAACTCGGCGTCCGGCTGCGGTACGAAATCCACCGAAAATTCGCTCCCTACATCGGCGTTTCCTGGCACCGGCTGCTTGGGGAAACCGAGGACTTCGCAGAGGCGGCCGGAAAGGACACGGAGACGGTTTCCTGGATCTGCGGCGTGCGCTTCTGGTTCTGATGGCTTTTCCCGCCAGGTCAACCCGATGGAGGACGCTCCCAGGACGCAGCCTTGCCGAATCTTTTCCGCCTCTTTGATCCTGCCATCAAACCCCTTTTCGTTTCTCCCCGGAATTCTTGAAATCCGGTTTCTGACCCGGTTCTGCCATCGTTTCTCCGGTACTCCCTCTGCCACGCAAAATACATTTCCCGCCCCATACGTCTCGGGGATGTTTCTGATTAGATTCAAATATCATGGATTAAGGGTCTGCAGCGCAGGCTTTCAGGTTGGCAGGAGCAGGCTACCACTCGCTTAAAACCGGAGATTCGGAGGGAAGACATGAGGTATGTACTCACGGTTGTCATCGCCGCTGTGGTCGTCGGCGCAGGGGCGCTGCTGTATGCGTGGTCCGGCGCCTACAATATCGCGGCCACCGAACCCCACTGGGGAATCACCTCGTCTGTTATCGAAATGCTGCGGGACAGATCTATCGAAGGAAATGCGAACCCGGTTTTCAACAAAGGAGGATTGCGATGAAAAACTTTAGGATGACATATGTGCTCTCTATCATTGTGTTTATGGGTGTCTTTGCAGTCAGCGGACTGAACTCTGCCGAGGCGGTGGAGGCACATCATAACACAAGCGGCGCCGAAAAAGGCCAGGCCGCTTCCGCTGCTCAAAGCCCTTATACGAGCACGGTCGGGGACCGTGCACCCGGGATGATGGGTGCAATGAGCGACACCGGCGAACAAAGCCCCCCCGAATTCATGGCATCAGCAGGCGGGATGATGGGTATGATGGGGTCCGGCGACATGATGGGTAAAGGCATGATGCGCATGATGATGTCGCACATGATGGGCGGCCCCGGCGGCATGGGAAATTCGTAAATTGAAAGGCGTTCTCAATCAGGAACAGCTCGAAAAACTTGAGGATCAAGGTTTATAGGCGGACCTCCATTGCTTCGAAAATCTGCGACCATGAACAGCGCGAGAAAAGGCAGGACTATACAGGGCAATGAGCCTCGCATTTTTTTCAATTCAGGAGAATCCGAATGAAAAGCCACCATATCTGGATGATCATCGGCTGTGTTCTACCGCTTTTGCTCATCTTTTTTCTCCCGTTATTCGGTGCAGGAGGCGGAGAATTGCTGTTTGTCTTCATTGTTCTCTGTTTCGTGCTCCACTTGCTGATGATGGGGGGGCACAAAAATCACTGAAACGATGCAGATGATGAACCCCTGAAGCGAGGAGAACAGCATGGAAGTCATTAGGATTCGGAAATTCGGACTGGCTTGCGGTTCCACAGCCGCTCTGCTTTATCTTGGGTGCGTTTTTGTGATGTGGACCATAGGAAGGCAGGGAAGCATCCTGTTTTTCAACAGTTTGATGCACGGCATCGACGTCAGCTCCATTATCAGGACCGAAATGCCCTGGTGGGAGATGATAATGGGCCTGGTGGAGATATTCATCCTCGGCTGGCTGACGGGTGCCACCATAGCCGGAATCTACAATTTCGGAGCTGACCAGCAAAAGAAGTCGACCCAAGCGCGGGAGACATGATGACCAACGGTTCTCAGTTGGAAAATACAGCATTAGGGGGCCACTGGCCCCTGACCCTGATCATGGAGCGCGTGCCCATGTTTTTTCCAGCCGCGGACAAATGGAAGAGCATCTTTGTCGAAAATTCGGGATAGAATCGCCGGCTTTGAAAGCAAACGGGCAAAAAGGTCATCGGAGGCGCCATCGATGGGTAGGGAGAAGATGATGAGTTATTATTTCAGCAAGACGATTTGGACTGGATTCGATGAAGCAGTGGTGAATTCGGCAGACGGGTGAGACTTCACATCGTTTGCGAATCGGCACTTACGCCCCGGATCATACCTCCGCCGAGTTCAAAGAGAATGCAGCTTCAATCCAAGGTGGTATTTCCCTGCTCCATGTTCCAGCCTTTCGCACCAGCGGACTTCGCCGAGGCCGATGGAACGGTTGGTGGGACAGCGAAAACCGCTCCTTGCTTGAACGTCCGACGGCTGAGGGGTCGCCTGGACCAGCACGGTGGCTCCGACCGTCCCAGGTATACTCGATTTGAGCCGCATTCCCGAATCGCTGAAATCGACGATTTGCGAGTCATGGAAAACGGACTGGCCAAAAATCGAATGCCTTGCCCGGCAGCTGCAGGAAAACCGGTCTTCCTTTCTATTTTCCGCGTCCATTGTCATGGATTTCTCCTTTCCAGGCCGCAGCGGGCGGCCCGTTGATGTAACGGCACTCCAGCCGGAACCGCAGCCCGTATGGTCATGATGGTCTTCCTTTCCATTTCGCCGGCGATTGTACCACATTGTGATAGCAATCTTCATGCCGGCATAGACAGTGGCACACTTATCTTGTTGAAATAAAAGTAATTAAATTTTTTGAGGCAGCCTGGACGCAATCCGGCGCTCTATTTCGGCTTGTCGGACGGGTAAATTCTATCCTCTCGGGCACCGCGATGCGGATCGTTGTTACCCGGTTTGCCAAAGTTTCAGGAATGTTGAAATCCATCCTAAATCTCTATACAAAAAAGTAGGGTTTGCCCCTATTGCAGCTTTCGAATTCTTTCAGGTAGGGAGGGATTGCGCTTCCGGAACCTGCTCCTGATCCGGATCTTCCCGCTCAACGGCCTTTTTTCGCTACTCCAGCGCTGCTCGCTTCCTGGCCGGCTCCCTTCGCAAAAAGAACGCAACATCCGCCTGATCCAATGCAGCCAATCATTCCATAGAAGGAGTGCACCATGGAGACGAAAGCAGCGATCCTGATCGGTATTCTGTTTGCGGGCACCTCTTTTCTGTCCTGTTCCCAGGAGCCGGCGGTCGATCTGGAGGCGGTGTTGAAGCAGCCCCAGCAGTTCGTCGGATCGGACACCTGCAAGCAGTGCCACCTGGAGCATTTCGACTCCTGGCAGATGACCCTGCACAGCCGAATGCTCCAAGACGCGAAGAAAAACGAGGATGCCATCATCGTTCCGATTGACGAAAAGACCATTCGCGAAGACCTTGCGAAATTGGGCGACACGCTCAAGGTTCCGGCAGAAGAGATCTATGTGCCGAAAAAAGAAGAAATCCTGTACACGATCGGCAGCCAGTGGAAGCAGCGATACCTGGTCGAAAAAGACGGCACGCTCTTTATTTCACCCATCCAATACAATGCCGAGACCCACCGTTGGGTCAACTACCATGAAAACGACTGGGACAAGCGGCCATGGCTTTTAAAATGCGGCGGCTGTCATGCCACCGGCGCCGACTTGGAGAAGCAGACCTTTTCCGAACCAGGCGTCGCCTGTGAAGCCTGCCATGGGAAAGGCTCCTGGCATGCCGCCCTGCCCAAAACCGCCGTTTTCGAAAAACGCCAGACCATCGTCAATCCGGCCAAGTTGACCATGGGGGTGGCCGTTCAGATCTGCGGGTCCTGTCACAACCGCGGCAACGCCACCCAGGTCAAGGGAGCCGGCTGGCCGGTGGGCTACGAGCCGGGAAAATCCCTGGAGGCCTATTACCGGTCGACCTCGTATGAGGTCGGCGACGTCAAGCACGTCTATGCCAACGAATTTTCCAAGGGCCACCACCAGCAATACATCGACTGGGTTCAGTCGCAGCATTATACGGAAGGGGTCACCTGCACTTCCTGTCATTACGTACACCGGATCGGGGTTCCGCCCACCCGCTCGCAGACGCGGTCAGCCGGGTCGAGCCAGTGTTTCGAATGCCATGTGCAGGTGAACAACAATATGGCCCACTCGATCCATTCATTTGCCAATTGTCTCGGCTGCCATATGCCGAGAATCGCCAAAAGCGCCGAGTCCGGGGACATCCGAAGCCACGTCTTCGTCACCCTGCTTCCCCAAGACACCCTGAGAAATCCGAACATTCCCAACTCGTGCCAGACCTGTCACAAGCACAAAGACGAAAATCTCAAGGAGCTGCAGGCGCAATGGGAGAAACTGGCGGTGCTGCCAAGCCCGGCGGGCCGACAGATCGAACCGATCCCGTATCATTACAGCCGATAGCGGAGCAGGGAAATGAAAGTAAACATTTCCGGCCCGGGGAGGCGATTTTTGCTGTCGGCAGCGCTGGTGTTTTCCATGCTGTTGCCGCCGCCCGCTGCCGGCCAGGAGGAAGTCTCCTCGGCGATCCGGCGCTACCGCGATCGGGAAGCCAGCACCGGCTTTTATGAGCAGTACGAGGTGAGGCCCCGAAGACAACAGGCCCTGGTGGAGATTCCGGGACTACGCAAGGGGCTCATGCCCTATAGTCCTTCGGCTGCAAGGGTGCGGGTGCGGACCCGGCTGGCGGATTCTCACCAGGGGCTTCGCTTCTACCGGTGGCTCCGCTGCGAAACATGCCATCCCGGCCAGGGAAAGGATATTCACACGGTGCGGGCGAATCTGACCTGCCGCCAGTGCCACGGAACCGAGCCGATCGCCAGCATCAAGCACTACTTTTCTCCGATGAATCCGATCCGCCGGCATGCCTACGTCTGCGCCAAATGCCATCCGGGCGCCAACGCCTCTTATGCGGCCTATGTGGTTCACGAACCAAATCCGGCCCGGGTCGCCACGCTGGAAACGTTTCCCGTTCTTTTTTATGCCTTCTGGATCATGATAGGAATTGCAGGCGTCACCTTCGTGATCTTTTTGCCCCATACGATCCTCTGGGGTCTCCGGGAGGTGTTGGAAAAAAAGGAGAAGCCGAATCGTGAATAATCTGCGCATCCGACGATTCACACCGCTGCAGCGCCTGTTCCACTTTTTGCTGATCCTTTCATTTCTGATCCAGGCGGCGACGGGCCTGTGCCGGATGTACGTCGAAACCGCCTGGGGGCAGCGTTTGGGCCGGCTTTTCGGCGGTTATGACGCCGCGCTGGAAGTTCATAAGATTGTGGGCATCCTGATGATCGTCGGGTTCATCTTTCATGCCGCTTTCATGCTGATGCGAGTGAACTGGAAGCACTGGAAAGAATCGCTGTTCGGCCCGGATTCTATTGTCCCTGGAACAAAGGACGCCGCCCAGTTTTTCCAGCACCTCGGATGGTTTTTAGGGATGCGCAGGGCTCCGGAATTCGACCGCTGGGGATACTGGGAAAAGTTTGACTACTGGGCGGTATTCTGGGGTATGGTCATCATCGGCGTCACCGGGCTGCTGCTGGCCTATCCCATCGCCTCATCACGGCTCATGCCCGGCTGGGGGCTGAATGTGGCCTTCTGGATCCACCGGATCGAGGCGCTGCTGGCCATCGGCCATGTGTTCATTATCCATTTTTTCATCGCCCACCTCCGGTGGCGTAATTTTCCGATGGACCGGACCATGTTCGAAGGCAGCGCCGATCTGCATGCAGTGCACCACGAACGGCCTCTCTGGATCGCCCGCCTGGACGCCGACGGCCGTCTTGGAGGACTCCAGGTACCGGAAGCGGTTCCGATCGAAAAGGGGATTTATTACGTTTTCGGACTCACGGCCGTCGCCTTCGGCCTGTATCTTCTGATCGGCGCCATCGTCAATGCGCCGCGGATCACCTGGTAGAGCGTTTGACAGAATAGGGTTTCGCTATCCGCAGGGGGCTTTATTCAGAAGCGGCTTCGGTTTCCGCTTCAGGAAAGTCCCAAGCGCTCTAAATGAAACGAAATAATGAAAGCCCCATAGCCGAAAATCGAGCCGGCTGATGCACAGCCCTTTCCCCTGTACTCCATCCTCCCTTGAAAATGCCACATTGTGGCATAGTATACGTTGTATTCCTGGCGGCGCGACGAGATTCGCTCAACCCTGATATTTCATGAAAAGCCCTGTTTCATACACCGCCTGCCAATGAGACGGCCGAGGTAATTTTCTCCAGCGTCTGCGAAGCCGGAACCCGGCCCGGGGAGCCCCTTCAATGTTACACCGAATAGATATTCTTCAAAAAAATGAAAAGAAAAAGTCCCGAAGAGCGTTTTTGAAGCTGGCTGGATACGGGATGATCAGTCTGGCGGCGACCGGTTTGCGACCCTTTACCGATCCGTTGTTTGCATCGCCGGAGCAGGCTTCCGCCTCCGGAATCGGTTTTGTGCCGGACCTGGATCTGTCGCTTATCGCCGGGGCCGGGCAGGACGCCATTTTTCCGGGAGACCCCACCGGGGTGTGGCGATACCGGGCACAGGTCCACAAAGGGAACAGCCGCCGGGTGTCGGTGCTTCCCGACAGCTACCTGGGGCCGATCATCCGCTCCAACAAAGGGGAAAAGATCCGAATCCGGTTGGTCAACGAGCTGCCGGAGGAGACGATCGTCCACTGGCACGGCCTTCATGTGCCGTCGGCCATGGACGGCCACCCGCGGGATGTCGTCGGTCCGGGGCAGCACTATACTTACGAGTTCACGGTAGCAAACCGGGCCGGCACCTACTGGTACCACCCCCATCCCCACGGCATCACCGGTCCCCAGGTCTACGGCGGGCTGGCGGGCCTGTTTCTGGTGTCGGACGACGAAGAACGGGCCGCCGGGTTGCCCGACGGCTCTTTTGACATTCCCCTGGTCATCCAGGATCGAACCTTCGACCGGGACAACCAGTTGGTGTACCTGTCGGGTCACCCGATGGAGAGAATGATCGGCTTTCTGGGCGACAGAATCTTTGTCAACGGAAAACCGGACTACACCCTGCCCGTCTCGACCGGCGCCTACCGGCTGCGGCTGCTCAACGGCTCCAACTCGAGAATCTACAAGTTGGCCTGGAAAGACGGCCGGCCCCTGACTGTCATCGCAACCGACGGCGGGCTGCTCGAAACACCGGTCCACCGCCGGTATGTCTTTCTGGCTCCCGGCGAGCGGATCGAGTTGTGGGCCGATTTTTCATCCGATCCGATCGGATATGAAACCGCCCTGGTAAGCCTGCCCTTCGATGCCGGAGCGTCCGGCGGCCGTGCAATGGGCCGGGGGATGATGCGGGGCGGAAGAACGCCGCAAGGACCGCAGCTGCCGAACGGAGCCGCGTTTCAGATCTGCAAAATCGCCGTGACCCGGGCAGTGCAAAAAACCCACCGGCTCCCTGATCGGCTTTCCGAAGTAGTACGGGCCGACCCCCGGCAGGCGGTCAACATCGACCGGCCCCGGAGGTTTGCCCTGACCATGGGGCACATGCGATGGACGATCAACGGCCGAACCTTTCGGATGGAGGAGGTCGCAGACGACGAAGTCGTCCGAATCGGAACAAAAGAACTCTGGGAGTTTGACAACACCGGTGGTGGGATGGGCATGATGCGCATGATGGACATGCCCCATCCCATGCATCTTCACGGCCAACAGTTTCGCGTGCTCTACCGCACCGGCGTCACCCACGAAGGATATGTCGACGAAGGATGGAAGGACACGGTGCTGGTCATGCCCGGCGAACGGGTTCGCCTGTTGACCCGCTTCGATGATTATCCGGGGTTGTTTCTCTACCACTGCCACAACCTGGAGCACGAAGACATGGGCATGATGCGCAACTACTACATCCGAACATCCTAAAATCGCATCCGCGATTTTAGGATGGGTTTGCGTTCCGCAAAGAAACGCTGGCCCGTTAGGTTGGGCTGAACGGCTTGGGGGAAGCAATGACAGCGATGGAACTGCTTGAAGGTGCCTATGATATCCATGTCCACGCGAGCCCGGACGTGGTTCCCCGCGCCATGGACCTGGTGTCGCTTCGCCGCGAGGCGGTAAAGGCCGGCATGGCCGGAATTTTGATCAAGGACCACTGCACCTGCACCGCAGGCCGGGTGGCGGCGCTAAACCAGATGGAAAACGGCCGGTGCCGGTTTTTCAGCGCCCTGGCCCTGAACCCGCCGGTGGGGGGGATCAATCCGACTGCCGCCGAAGCCGCCCTCCGCGCTGGGGTCGACGTGGTCTATTTTCCGACCTACGGGGCAGCCAACCACATCGCCATCTGGGGGGCGGGAAAACCGCCCACCGCCTTTCCCCTGCCGAAGACCGGTTTTAAAGGAATCCGGATTTTTGACGACCGCGGCGCCATCCGGGCCGAGGTCTTCGAGGTCTTGAAGCTGATCGCCGAGCACCAGGCCGTGCTGGCCACAGGTCATATTTCTCCGGAAGAATCGATGACCCTGATCCGGGAGGCCCGGGCACTTGGCATCGAGCGGGTGCTGGTCACTCACGCGTCCGAACCGGTCACCCCCTTTCCCGCTGCCCTGCAAAAAGAGGCCATCGATCTCGGCGCCTGGATCGAACACGCCTTTTTCGCGGTTACCCCCTCTTGTCCGACCCCCGTGCCGCTTGAGACCATCGGGGAGATGATCCGGGCCACCGGCGTGTCGCAGGTCATTTTGTCTTCTGACTTCGGCCAGGTGGAAAACGGCAACCCCGTCGCCGCCTTCGGACGATACCTGGAGATGATGGCATCCGTCGACTTTACCCGTGAAGAACTGCGGCAGATGACGGCGAAAAACCCGCAACATTTTCTTGAAGGATAGAACATGGGAACAGGATCGATTCACCGGCTGGCCGCTTTTACCGACCGCATCGACGGCGGCAACCCTGCAGGGGTCTGGATCGGAGGCAACCTTCCCACCCCCGGGGATATGCAGCGAATCGCGGCCGAAGTCGGGTTTTCCGAAACCGCCTTTATCGCGCCAAACGCCGGACTTTTACGTACCGTTCGATACTACAGCCCGAAGGCCGAAGTGTCTTTCTGCGGCCATGCGACTGTCGCAGCGGGAGTCCTGCTCGGCCGGACCGGCGGAGAGGGCACCTACCGTTTCTCCACGGGGGTCGGAGACGTGCCGGTCGCCGTCCGAAACAAAAACGGTCGTTGGGAGGCCTCTCTGACCTCGGTAACGCCCGCCCACGAGCCGGCTTCCGATGCGCTCGTTGATAGTGCCCTATCCACGCTGAGATGGAAGCGGACAGATCTCGATACATCGATTCCACCGGCCCGTGCTTACGCCGGCGCCTGGCACCTGGTGCTGGCTGCGGCCAAACCCGATTTGCTGGCCCGCCTTGACTATGATTTCGATGCCCTCAAGGCACTGATGCTCGAAGACGGCCTCACCACGCTTCAACTATTGTGGCAGGAGAGATGGGATCTGTTTCATTCCCGCAACCCTTTTCCGGTCGGCGGCGTGGTGGAAGATCCGGCCACAGGGGCCGCAGCGGCCGCCCTCGGCGGATATCTCCGGGACGCCGGCTTTGTCAAAGCGCCCGCCACGATCCTGATTCGCCAAGGCGAAGCCATGGGCCGACCCAGCCGACTGCGGGTGGACATCCCCTTGAAGGGAGGAATCGTGGTGACCGGCACGGCCGTATTCATGGACAAAGAGGAATGATGGGAAGAAAAACCATGCCAGCCGCTTCGGCCATCTTCGACCCTTACGAAGACCGCACGGCCCGGGATGTTCGAAATCGGCTGTCGGTCGCATTTGTCAAGGCCGTCCGCTGTGGCGCTTTTGAAGGCCTCCTATCCGCAGTGGAACGGATCTGCCCGCCCGGCACCGGCCGAGTCTACTGCGCCTTTGCAAACAACCGGATGAACCAGTACCGGCATGCCTTCGAAACGATTCGAGCAGCGGGGACCGCCGATCCCATCTTTCAGGCGGTCGTGCTATGGAACGAAGGCCTTTTCTTCGAGGTCCACGAAATCCTGGAAAGCATTTGGAACGATGCCCAGCAGTGGCGAAAAGAAGCACTCCGCGGATGGATTCAGGCTGCCGGCGTTTACGTCCACCGGCAGCGGGGGGCGAACCGGGCCGCAGAAACACTGGCCGCCCGCGCCGCCGCTCACCTGAAGGCGCATCGGAGAGAGTTATCGGAGATCGGAAATATAGAGGAGCTGGTCGAAGCGCTGACCGATCCGGACCGGCCGGCACCGGTTTTGGAGTTCATGGGTCCAATGGTTAAATAGGGGCCGAACTCCGAGCTTCCTAACCACGCCAATTCGATCGGCTACCTATAAACGATCGATTTCGCATGCTACTCAGAAGTTATGCGAAAAGCGCGTAGGTTGGGCTTCACAAGTTCAGCCCAACCTACGCGCTGGAATCATAATATTGATCATGGATAAAAATCGACAGATGAAACGAGAATGTCAGATCAATCGTATTTCCAGCTTTTTCCCCAAAGCCCTGGCTGCTCGATGCAAACTTTTAAGTGTTCCAGCGTCATTGGTGGGATCAAGAAGGCGGTCAAGAGATGAGCGGCTCGTTTTCATTTCCTTGGCTAGTTTCGTTTTGGAAATATTTTTCTGCTGCATCAGCTTCTTTATTTGGAATGCAACCACCCTTTTGGTGGCGACCTCCTCCGCCTCTTGAAGAATGCCGTCTTCTTCAAGGAATACGTCAAAACTGCTGCCTATATTTTTATGTTTTGCCATTACCGCCTCCTGCTATGGCTTTCTTTTGAATTTCATCAAACGCCTTTTGGCCGTTTTAAGATCTTTGGTGGGAATTTTCTGTGCCTTCTTTATGACCTCATTTCGCCTTCCGCGACAGGATGTGGGTTGCCGACCCCAGGAAAATCTCGGCGGCCTCGCCTGCGGTTTCGGACAAGGTTGGATGAGGGTGGATGGTCAGGGCCATGTCTTCGGCCACGGCGCCCATTTCCATGGCCAGCACCCCTTCGGAGATCATCCCCTCGGTGTTTCTGCCCACCACGCCCACGCCCAGAATCTGCTTGCTTACCGGATCGGCAAGGATCTTGGTCATCCCTTCTGCGGCGTCCATGGTCAGGGCCCGACCGGAAAACTTCCATGGAAACCGCTGGACCTCGTAGGCAATGTCCTTTTTGCGGGCCTCCTGTTCGGTAAGACCGCACCAGGCCACCTGGGGATCGGTGTAGACCACCGCTGGAATCGCCCGCGCGTCGAAGACGGCGGACTTTCCGGCGACCACCTCTGCGGCGATCTTGCCCTCGTAGGTGGCCTTGTGGGCGAGCATGGCACCGCCGACCACGTCCCCCACCGCAAAGATGCGTTCGTCCGCGGTCCGCATCTGTTCGTCGACTTTAATGAAGCCGCGGTCGTCGGTCCTGACCCCGGTTTTGTCCAGGCCCAGCTCCTTTGTCGCCGGGCGCCGGCCCACGGCCACCAGGACCCGGTCGAAGCGCTGCTGCGCAGGATCGATGCTTCCGGAGAACTTGACGTCGACGCCGTTTTCGGTTTCAGTCATCTCCTCGACGCTGCTCTCGAAGAACAGGTGCTCGAAGGATCGCTCCAAACGCATAGCCAGCGGTTTTGCCAGGTCCGGATCGACGCCGGGCAGGATCCGCTTTCCCATCTCCACCAGGGTGACCCGGCTTCCCAGGGCGGCATAGACCGATCCCATCTCCAGCCCCACGTAGCCGGCACCGACCACCAGAAGCCGTTCGGGGATGTCGGGCAGATCCAGGGCGCCGGAAGAGTCCATGATCCGGCCGCCGGGGGTAAATTCGGTTCCCGGTATCGGTGTGGGGGCGCTGCCGACGGCGATGATGGCGTGTTTGAAGGTGATGCGCACCGTCTGCATGCCGCTGACCCGCACGGTGTCTGCGGTTTCGAACGTGGCCCGGCCCTGGATGCGCTGGACGCTTCGGCCCTCGCTCAGGCTGACCAGGCCGCTGGAAAGCTTGTCGATGACCTTGTTCTTCCAGGCGCGAAGACCCGTAAGGTCGATTTCCGGTTTCGAAAACCGGACCCCCATGTCCCCGGTGCGGCCGGCGTCGTGGATCAGCTCGGCCAGGTACAGAAACGTCTTGGAGGGGATGCATCCGCGAAACAGGCAGACCCCTCCGGGCCGCTCTTCGATGTCGACCATGGTAACGTCCAGCCCCAGGTCCGCAGCTCGAAAGGCTGCGGCATACCCCCCCGGCCCGCTGCCGATCACCAGGACTTCGGTTTCTATAGTCTGTTCGCCCATAACCATGTGTGCGTCTCTCCTTCTTTTCTGTCCGGTGCCGCCAGATTGGGGTTATACACCGATTGAGACTTAGGGACCGCCGGTTGATTGGTCAATTGGTTGACTGGTCAAATGGGAAACACGAGGCCGGGGACCGAGGTGCCGGCACGGGGAATTCTTCGTTTCAATGAAGTATTTCCCAATTAACCATTCGACCAATCAACTATTTGACCAATCATCCAATCATCCAATCATCCAATCATCCAATCAACCCATCCTCAGCAGCATCTTCTCCGGATCTTCGAGCATGTCGATGACGGTGCGCAGAAAACGGACTGAGTCTGCGCCGTCCAGCACGCGGTGGTCGATGGCGATGACCATCGGCATCATCAGCCGCGGGACGATGGTGTGCCCGCCCCGGGCGCCTTCCCGGACGACGGCCTTCATCTTCGCCGCGCCGGTGCCGACGATGGCCACCTGGGGGAAGTTGATGATGGGGGTGAAGTGGCCGCCGCCGATGGCCCCGATGTTGGTCAGGGTGATGGTGCCGCCGTGCATCTCTTCGATGGAGGCCTTCCGGTCCCGGGTGCGGTTGGCAAGGTCGGTCAGCTCCACGGCAATCTCGACGATGCTCTTTTGGTCCACGTTCCGGACCACCGGCACGATCAGCCCGTCTGCGGTGTCGGTGGCAACCCCGATGTGGACGTAGTCTTTGACGATCAGCTCGTCGGTCTCGGTGTCGAGCGACGCGTTGAAGTGTTCGAACCGCTTCAGGGCAGAGGCGATCGCCTTCACCACGAATATGGTAACCGTCAGACTGCCGCCTTCTTTTTCAACGGAGGCCTTGTGGCGTTTGCGCAGCTCGTTGAGATCGGTGATGTCGGCCTCGTCCTGGCTGGTAACGTGGGGCACCTGGGACCAGGAAAGGGCCATCTGTCTTGCCGTGGCCCGGCGGATGCTTCTTACCGGGACCCGGTGCACGGGACCCCAGCGGGTAAAGTCGGGAAGTTCGGGCACCTCGATTCTCGACAGGGTACCGGTCGCAGCCCTTTTCTCCGCCGGCCTTTGCTGCGCCCACTCCGCTGCAGGGCCTTCTTTGGCAAAACGATGCACATCTTCGGCCGTCACGCGGCCCGCCGGGCCGGAGGGGGGTACCTGCCGAAGATCCACGCCGAGTTTCAGGGCCAGCCGGCGGGTGGATGGAGAGGCCGGCACCGGCCTTCCGTCATCCCTTCGGGGCTCTTTTCGTTCGGCGGCCGGTGCAGGTTCTTTTGCTTCACCGGCCTCGGTCGATCCCTTTCCTTCCCGGGCGGGCGCGTCCTCTGATTTTCGAAGCTTTTCGGCCGGCGGTGCTTTTTCTTCCCTTTTGCCCTTCGCCGCTCCTCTGGCTTCCGCGGCGTCGCTGAAAACCACCAGAACGTCGCCCACGCTGACCACGTCCCCGGCCTCGACCCGGATCTCTTCGATCATGCCGGTGTAAGGGGACGGTATTTCCACCGCCGCCTTGTCGGTTTCCACCTCCAGCAGGGGGTCTCCCTCGCTGACCTCGTCGCCCACCGACACCAGCACCGAGACCACTTCCCCCTCGTGGATTCCCTCTCCCAGGTCCGGCAGCTTGAATTCTCTTGCCATCGCGATCTCCGTTCTACTTGATTGGTTTTACGCCGAACGCGAAGTCAAATGCTTCGTTTCTTTCCTGCGGTGACGGGGGTTTCCCCATTTGATCTTCTGTCCTGTTTCGCGGGACGCGAAACTTACATGAAAGCGCGTCAGCGATTTCATCAGGGCTCGGTTTCCAGCGCCTGTACGGCCGCCCGGAAAATCCGCCCGGCACTGGGAATATAGGCCTTTTCCCTTGCAAACAGCGGAATCACCATGTCGAATCCGGTCACCCGGGCGATCGGCGCCTCCAGGTGGTAGAAGGATTTTTCCACGAGCCGGGAGACGATTTCCGCACCAGGACCGAAGCTTCGCGGCGCCTCGTGGACGATCACCGCCCGGCCCGTCTTTTTCACCGACTCGGTGAACAGTCGGTCGTCCAGCGGAGAGACGGTCAGCAAATCGATGACCTCGGTCTGCACCCCCTTTTTCTTTTCGAGCTCGTCTGCGGCCTCCAGCACCGGACGGATCATGGCTCCGTAGGCGATCATCGTCAAATCGGTCCCCTCCCGGACGATCTGCGATTCGCCGATGGGCAGGGTTTCTTCCTCGTCGGGGACCTCTTCGCGAAAGGCGCGGTACAGGGCCTTTGCCTCGTAGAAGATCACCGGGTCCGGGTCGCGAATGGCGCTGACCATCAGCGCCCGGGCGTTTCGGGGTCCGGACGGGATCACCATCTTCACTCCCGGCATGTGGGCCCAGTAGGCCTCCCGGCTTTCGGAGTGGTGCTCCAGGGCCCGCACCCCGCCGCCGTAAGGGGCCCTGAGCACCATCGGCACGGTGACCGCCCCCTGGGTTCTGAGCCGCAGCCGGGCGGCATGGCTTTCGATCTGGTGAAAGCAGTGGTAGGCAAAGCCGGAAAACTGGATTTCGGCCACCGGCCTCAAACCATAGATCGCCATGCCGATGGACATGCCGGCAATGCCCGATTCGGCAAGCGGGGTGTCGACCACCCGGCCTTCGCCGAACCGGTCGATCAGCCCGTCGGTGACCCGGAACACGCCGCCGTCCACCCCCACGTCTTCGCCCAGAACGATGACGCTGTCGTCTTTTTCCATCTCCTGGCGGAGGGCCAGGTTGAGCGCCTGGACCATATTCAGTTTAGCCATGGTTTCCCTCCTCCTTCAGCTCCCGGGCGAGAAGCTCCCGCTGCTCTTCGAGATAGGCCGGCCGCTTTTCATAAGTGTGTTCGAACATGTCCATCGGATCGCCCATGGACTTCATTTTTTCCTCGGCGCGGTCCACGGCGGCCTGGATGCTCTCCTTGATCTCGCTTTCGACGGCTTGGATCTTTTCTTCGTCGAGCAGGCCCTTTTCCGACAGGTACCCGGCAAATCGGGTCAGCGGATCCTTGGCCCGCCAGGATTCGACCTCGTCGTCTTTTCGGTAGCGCTTGGGGTCGTCTGCCGTGGTGTGAACCGACATGCGGTAGGTGACGGCTTCGATGAGGGTGGGTCCTTCTCCGTTCCGGGCGCGGTCCACGGCTTCTCTGGAGGCGGCGACCATGGCCAGGATGTCGTTTCCGTCCACCTGAATGCCGGGCATTCCGTAGGCTACCGCTTTTTGAGCGATGCTCTTGGACCGGGTCTGCTTCGATCGCGGGATCGATATGGCCCACTGGTTGTTCTGGCAGATGAACACCACCGGGGCCCGGTAGACGGCGGCAAAGTTCATGGCCTCATGGAAATCGCCCTCGGAGGTCGCCCCGTCCCCGAAAAAGGTCATGACCACGTTCTTTCTTTCCCGGTATTTCATGCCCCATCCGATGCCGACGGCATGGAGCATCTGCGATCCCACCGGCACCGACACCGGCAGGTTGTTTCCCTCGCCGGCCTCGCTGGCCCCTTCGGAAAATCCGCTTGCCGAGATGATGATGCTTTCCATGGACCTGCCCCGCCACATTTCGGCAACCGCCTCCCGGAAGGAGGGAACCATCCAGTCTTCCTCTTCCAGGACCGATACCGGCCCCACCTGGGAAGCCTCCTGTCCGGATACCGGCGGAAAGGTGCCGATTCTTCCCTGCCGCTGGAGATTGAGCAGCCGCTCATCGAACCGTCTTCCCAGCAGCATGAACCGGTAAAGCTTGATAAGCAGGTCGTCGTCGATGGCCGGCGCCAACTCCTCGTCCAGGCTGCCGTCGGCCGAGAGGATGGAAAGGGTCTCCACCCTGTCGGGTATCTCGAATATTTCTCGGGGCATCGGCACCTCCTTGTCCCTGAATACCCTATGGCATGGAATGCAGCTTTGTTTTTAGTAGTTATAAATATTGGTCCGAATGTCAGACCCGTCAAGGACAATGCATGCCTTAGCCGGCTTGGGTGTTCTATCACGCTCGGGCTTATGTGAAACTTCGATCGAAGCCGGCGGCAAAAACCGACCTGTCTCGGCCTTGGGTTTTGGCGGTTGGAGGGCCACGCTCCGTCGTGGCCGGTATTGGGTCATTGCTGGCAACACGGACGCGACAGAGCGCGTCCCT
>JAIPEL010000194.1 GCA_021737185.1 Desulfobacterales bacterium
CTCGGTAATGGTTGATGTGGCGGCCTTGCCTTTGCCCGGCCGCTTTCTATCTATTACCGGATGCAGTGAGATTACAACATATCCATTATGGACAAGCAGGATCGCTCGGGGCTCGTCTGCCGCGTAGCGGCTTCGTCCATCAAAACAATTCGAGATCCCTGATAGTAGCTATTTGATCAATTTTGATGTTTTTCGTCTAAGGGTTCCACCAGATGCACCACCGTCCTCCAAGTCTTATGCTCAAATTCAGGCCCCCCCCTGGGATCAAAACACCCATCCGGATCTTACCGGTTCCCCCTTAGCAATAGTTCTTAATGATGAATTTGAAGCCAATAGCAGCAGCGACCCTTCAAAGGGAGGAGACGAGCTTTTACTGGCGGTTACGCCACACTCCTCTTCCGTTAATGTAACAATTGAGAATGAGTTAAATGTGCACCGCTCTGCTCTTGATTTTTTCCCAGAACAAAATGGCGCAATTCGTCTTGTGGATGTGTTGTCGGAGGAAGGCTATCATGATGTTTTTTTTGAAAAAATTGTTGAAGAAAATGATTACGCGAAGCTAAGCGGGCTAAATGGCGTTCCAACAAATTTTGAGCTGAAGCCTGATGATTTTGTTATCTTATCACCTTACAATTACATTATCGAAAGTAATGGCCGTGTAAGCGGCACTGGTACGAGCGGTGCTCAAAATCTCACAATGAACTATACCGACCCTGAGCCGCCAGACCCCCGACCGCTTTCTTCATCTTCCGACATCTCGGGCGACGACTTCCCCTCTCCGGATCTGGCCATGCCCAAATCCGCTCCTGGAACTGTTTCTGTAGTCACAATCGATCAAAACGGCGAAACCAAAAAAGGCGTCCAGCTCGGCGGAGATGTAGGCTCTGCATCATCTGCTGCATGGTACGGCGGAGATGTTTCCATCGGCGGATTCGACGTCTGCACGGATGGCAAGTGCAACTTCAACAACGGTGTCCGGGTATTTTTCATCTTCGACTACAACGGCACCGGAGACGGTTTTACCTTCGCACTGGCCAGCGGTTCCAACGAACTGAATTCCTATGGTTTCCGAGGGGAATACATGGGATATGCCGGGGTTTCTTCGAGCGGCACCCAGATCAGCCAGCCCAAGTTGGCATTAGAATTCGACACTTACACCAACTCAGCCCGAAATGATCCAGGGGACAGCAACAAGGACTACCTCCAATATGTCTACTGGGGCGGTTCAGCAGCGGATGTCTGGGATGACAACACCCACGACACTGGAGGATTCGGCCCAAAATGGCCGCCCTACTTACCACCCTTTTATGCCGATGGCGAGATAAGGACAAAGCCGCTTTTGAACAGCGCTGAAACTAGACTTTATTTTACCAGCAACAACGGATATCTTCATGAACTCAACCCGGAAACCGGCACCCCAAATGCCGGCACTAATTTTCCACGCTGGTTGGAAGATACTGCAGAAGCGTCACCGGCACTGGATTCCCGTGGATACATTTATAATCCAGGTGACAATAATTATCTGAATGTGTTTACACCAACCGGCAGTTGGGCCTGGTGGGATTACGTGTACGCGGATGCCAAATCTTCCCCGGTGATTGACAGCAATGATGTTGTCTATTTCGGCGACAATGAAGGGGATTTTTACGCTTACGAAGTCACCTGCGGGGGATCTTGTTCCTGGTCACGCAAATGGCGCTACCCTATCGGCGACAAAGATATCAAGTGCACACCGGACCTGAGTCCAGATGAAAAAACCGTCTACTTTGTTTCGACGCAGGCAAACTACCTTTATGCCGTCGATACAGCCGACGGTACGCTCAATTGGCAATTTGATCTGTACGGTATTTCGAATTCTTCACCCACCGTGGCAGATGACGGAACCATCTACATCGGCGGTGACGGCGGTTCCGGTGTTGGTTACCTCTTCGCAGTCAATCCGGACGGTAGCCAAAAATGGCGCTACGATTTTTATCCGACTAACCCCCACTCCAGGCCTGCACTCGGCCCGGACGGAACCATTTACATCGGCAATGATGACGATTACCTATACGCCATCACGGATGACGAAACGCAGGGCACCCTAACATGGCGTTTTTTGACTGGTGGCAATGTTAGAGGCGGGCCTACCGTTCACGATGACGGCACCATATGGTTCGGTTCGGACGACAACTACCTTTATGCCGTGGACAGCAACGGACTGCTTATTGACAAGTTCCAAACCGGTGCTGATGTCCAGTCGTCCCCGACCCAGGGCGCCGATGGCACTATCTATGTGGGCTCCAATGATTATAGGCTTTACGCCCTTAAAGGATCCTGCAACCCGCAAAACATCAAATCCCGCTACTACACTTCAGACAACCTTCCGGGAGATGTTTCCGTCTCCAGCAACAACGACTGGCTCAACTCCGGTCCCTGGGCCGCCCGGATGGAGATCACCCGCAGCACGACCGTCAATTCCCGCAACAAATACGAATATACCCTCAAAATGTGGCTCCGGCAGTGCAAAGACCAGGCCTGCATCCAAGACACGGCGGACCGTACCGTTGTCGGATCTTACTTTGAGGACACCCGGATCGCCTATGAGGCCAGGGAGCCCTACTTGGAGCAGACGATCGAGTTATGCGAAGCCGATCACCTTGCCTTCGACACCTTCATCTTCGGCTACACCCAAGGAACCGGCGGCGCCGTTCAGAGGATCACTATCACCGACAGCCAGCTCGCCTTCATCCGCCCCGGCGATTTTGTCGTCACCGAGGACGATAATTGGCCCGAGCAGCCATAACGCCGCTCACACACACCTACAATACGCCGTCGCACCCTTTAAAATAGATCTCCATTTTTCCGTCATTCCGGGGAAAAAGTTATTACGGTTCTCTATAAAGCTCAAGTAACTTCAAGCAGGAGCCGGTGGAGGGACGCGCTCTGTCGCGTCCGCGTTGCCGTTAACGATCAAATCCCGGCCACGACAGAGCGTGGCCCTCCAATCCAAAAACCCCACGGCCTCCATTTTAGGGGACGTCTATGCTTTTATAACTTGCCTTCCCGCTTGGTCTGCGATGCAAGAGATCGAGCCCTGTTTCGAGGGCCTCAACCGGGATGACGGCATTGGGGTTTATTAAGCATCATGGAAAGCAAGGACACCCTATCGTCAGATCCGGGTCCAGTTGGCCAACTTCAAGCCTTCCACTCGTTGAAAATGTTTTTCGTTATTGCTGACCAGGGTCAGATTGTAGGCTAAAGCGGATGCAGCAATGGCAAGATCGAAATCGTCGAGGGGGGTGCCTTGGACTTCCAGGTCCGACTTGATCATTCCGAAAGTCTCGGCGATCACAAAATCCAAAGGAACATCACAATCCTTCTGAAAACTTGCGCGAGGACCGGCGCCGTCTTCGGATATCCTGAACGATTTCCTCCGCCGGTCTTTGATCTTCCCATGATCCGGCCAGTGCCAGCAACGTCTGGCCCGCTGTGACGGCTTTGCTCGACCGGCGGGACTGCGCCAGATGGTTTCGAATCAAGAACAGCACCTCCTGGCTGACGGAACGATTTTCATCGGTAGCCAACCGTTTAAGCTCCTGATATAGTTGATCATCAATACCCTTAATTTGTAAATTGGACATGATAGACACTCCAAACGTATTGATTCCCAAGGTTGTCATGAAAATATATTCATATTTCATGAAAATCAATAATTTTGAAACGGTTGCCTTATCCGGAAATGGGCTCAGCAACACGGACGCGACAGAGCGCGTCCCTCCACCGTCAGGGGCTTCGATATAAGTTTCATATTTGATCAAATTGACCGCCTCGCGGTCAGCGGCGGGGGTTGAATCTAAAATTTAAATCCCTGCGCGGCCAGCGGCAGGGCACATATCCAGATCCAGTCGGCTCATTTTTAATCTGGTAAAACCGGACGCGGTCATGAACTCCGGGGATAATTTTCCAGACATCTGGAGGAATTCGTCAGAAAGTCTTTAGCCGCCGAGAGGGCCTGCTCTGCATCCTGTTTAAAGTACACCTTTGAAGGCGTCAGGTCCGGCAGGCCGTTTGGATACCGGGTGGGAATGTAGAAACGGTCCAAAAACGCGCCCTTTTCAGAGAGACCGGACAGGCATTCCCGAAGCGATGCTTCAGGAATTTCAGACGCCAGTTTTTGAACGGAATGACCCCAAGGATCTTCGCCTAAGCTGTACCAGATAGCCTTGACGGCCTTTTCTGCCGCCTGCTGGGCAAGAAAACACGCATGGGAATAAAACCCTTTCTCCAGGAGCGCATGCGCCGCATCCAGATCTTCCCGCGCGGTTTGTAGCCACCGCCCGGCTTCGTGCCGATCTTTTTCAACACTCATAGATCACTCGCCCATGCTGGACAGCATCTTGAATAAATCGACGGTGAGATATCCTTTTTAACTCCTCCGGCGTATAAATCAACACTTCGAGATCTCGCCCCGGGATTTGGTCCTGCATTTCCTTTAAAACGCCCTCGTACCGATCAAAGTATCGCCGATCCGTTTCCTGAATCAGAATCAGGTCGATGTCGCTTTTTCGGCTTTGAACTCCCCGGGAGTAGGACCCAAATAGGATCGCCTTTTGAATGCCGTATTTTCGCAGCACCGGCTCGAGGAGATGCTTGATCGAATCGATCGTAAGATCGGGTTGTGTTGCCGGCTTTTGGCTACCGTTTGTGGTCATGACCTTCCGGAGCTTTTTTCCGTTTAATCAAATTTGATGGTTTCGTAAAAAGTCCGAATTTCCCTTTTTCGTCATTCCCGCGAAAGCGGGAATCCAGTATTTTCTGATACTTATAAAGGCTATATTAAGCGCGACGAAGGTTTCGGGTACTTTTTACGATTTCATCAAATTTGGATAAAACCGCGTCAACGGCTTTATCAAAATACACGATGGCGCCGCTGGGTGCAATAAAATGTCTATTTATCGAAATTTCGGTCCTTCCACCAATCAGGTCTTTTATGGTTTATAGAGAACGATCGGCAGATGGGCTGAAAAGTGTTCGAAATCTTTGTCCGTGGTAAAAATCGGAAACTTGTTTCGGGCGGCCACGGCGCAGATCAGAAAATCGGTGTTCGATCCCTGCACCCCCTTCGAACGGCAGAGATTGAAAAAGCGGGCAGCTGAAATGTAGTCATCGGTAACGATTTCCGTATCCGGAAATGCGCTTAGATCCTTTTTCAGCCGGTCAAACTGGGAGCGGCCACGAATTCCGGAAAGGAGCTCCTGTCGGATTGGACCGATGATACTGACCTGATGGTCCAGGATCAAATTCCGCAATGCCTTTACGGCCTCTGTGCTATCCGTCGTTTCCCGCCGCAATGCCAGAGACCAGAGACTCGTGTCTACTAGAACGCTCAATTTCTCTGCCTTTGTCGCTTGTAGTCGTAGTCGGAGTCGTATTCAATCGTACCAAAAAGAGACAGGATCTTTTGCTGCTCCAGTTGCTGAATGTATTCGATCAGGCCCTGGGTGACCGCAGCCTTTTTTGTGTTATGACCGCCGAGTTCGACCGCTTTTCGAATCAAGCCGTCATCGATGTTCAGGTTTGTGGCCATGGACCAC
>JAIPEL010000195.1 GCA_021737185.1 Desulfobacterales bacterium
TCGTCTGGTCCTGGATCGGGGCCTTTGCCGGCATCGCGGCCGTGGCCATCATTCACTACCGTTTCCTGCCGGAAAGCGATTTGATCATGATCATCGGCTCTTTCGGGGCCTCGGCCGTCCTGCTCTACGGGGCCATCAGAAGCCCCCTGGCCCAGCCGCGGAATCTTTTGGGGGGACATGTCTTTTCCGCGGTCATCGGCGTGGCTTCTTATCAGTTCCTGCAGGGGGAACCCTGGCTGGCCGGGGCTGTGGCCGTGGCCACGGCCATCGCCCTGATGCACGCCACCAAGACCCTGCATCCCCCGGGAGGCGCCACGGCCCTGATCGCGGTCATCGGCAGCGAATCCATACACGACTTGGGGTACCTTTACGCCCTGGTTCCAGCCGGCACCGGAGCGGTCATCATGCTTATAGTGGCCCTGATCTTGAACAATATTCCGAAAAACAGGCGTTATCCCGAGTTCTGGCTCTGAGGGTTTTGAAGAAACTCAGGCCGAATTGTCTGAACCGGCCAAAGAAAAAAAATACACAGCGAACAAAGATTTATTTGATAAGTATTGAATACAAACTTGAATCAAGAAGGAGAATCTTTATGAAATCACAAACAATTCTGAAAAAACCCATTATTTTGGCCTTTATCTGCTTTTTGGCGTTCGCCCTTGGAGCAACTCGGGTAATGGCACACTGCGACGCCAAAAACGGTCCCGTGGCCATGGATGCCCGCAAAGCGCTCTCAGATGAAAATTTTGAAACAGTGGCCATCTGGGTCGGAGAAAAACAGCATGAAGAACTACGTGCCGCATTCGACCGGGCAATTGCCATTTACAGCATGGGCAACACGACCATTGCGGCTATACGAGGCATGGGCGACAAGGCCAAAGAACTTGCCGAACAGTACTTCATGGAAACCGCGGTCCGGCTGCACCGCGAGGCCGAAGGAATGACCTACACCGGCTTGAAACCCGCCCAGCCGCTTCCCAACGACATTGCAAAAGCTGAAAAGGCCCTTGAAACAGGAAATATTGATCCGGTTTCAAATATGCTTGCCACTGAAATGGAAAAAAAGCTACAGCATGTTTTTGAAAGAGCCAACAAAGCACGGCAAAACAAAGACAAGAGCCTGGAAGCGGGCCGGGAATGGGCGGATGCTTATGTCAAATACGTGATCTACGTGCACGGGCTGTACAAGACGATCCAGGCCGGGCCAGCTCACGGGGTAGGCGAATAAGCATAGTAAAGGAAGGGGATTGATGCGACAGTTTCTTTATCCGAAAATCCGGAGAGTGCTGGTTATTCTGCCTGTTGCGGCAGCGGTGGCAGTCGTTGCCTACCTGGCAATGCACCGGCCGGGGCCTGAAAAAAGAACTGAAGCCGAATCGGTACGGGTGCTTCGGGTCATCAAGGCTCCTCTTGTCGATCTGGTTCCAAGAGCCACTGGGTACGGGGTTGCCGGACCGGGCCAAGTCTGGGAGGCGGTGTCCGAGGTCAAGGGGACTGTCGTCGAGGTTCATCCACAATTGGATTCCGGTGAAATCCTTGCGTCAAACAGCATGCTGGTAAAAATCGACCCCACGGAATACAAACTGGCCGTGACCCTTCTTGAGGCCGACACTGCCGAAACCCGGGCCCGGCTTGATGAGCTGGCCGCAGAAAAGGAAAACACAAAGCGACTGCTGTCCATTGAAAAACGCTCCCTGGAACTGGCGCGCAAATCCTTTGAGAGAAGACGTACACTCTTGAAACAGAATGCCGTTTCTCCCGAGGATGTGGACAGGGAGGAAAGAAGTTTTTTGCAGCAGCGGCAAAAGGTCAGGCAGCTGGAAAATACCCTTTCTTTGATCCCTTCAAGGGTAAAAACACTGAAAGCGGCGCTGGCGGCAAACCAGGCGAGATTGAAGCAAACAAAGATTGATCTTGCCAAGACCGTTATCAAGGCGCCTTTTGAATGTCGGCTCAGTGGTGTGGGAATTGAGGCCGGCCAGTTCGTGCGCACCGGGCAGTCGCTTTTCAAGGGGCTTGGTACCGGTGTTACCGAAACTGAAGCCCGTTTCCGGGCCGAAGAACTCCGCAGTCTTCTCGGAGTTCAAAACCGCGGACGGCTCCGGCCGGGAATCGAAACGGATACGTTCAAGCGCCTCTTTCAAAATATCGAGGTTATCGTTCGACTGGCGGAAAGCGGCAGCTGGACGGCCCAATGGCAGGCCCGGGTGGATCGGATCAGAGAAGAGGTGGACGCCAAAACAAGGGAAATCAGGTTGGTGGCAGCCGTTGACCGGCCCTATGAAAAGGCCGTGCCCGGGCAGCGCCCGCCTCTGATTACCGGCATGTTCTGCGAAGTCACGCTTCGCGCCCCGGTTCGGCCTGAAAGCGTTGTTTTGCCAAGATCCGCGGTCCACGACCAGACCGTGTTCATCGTGGACTCGAATCAGCGGCTCCGGGAAAAGCAGATCACCGTGGATTTCGCACAGTCCAATTTTGTTGTGATCCGCTCAGGGCTTTCAGGCGGCGAAAGCGTGGTCGTATCTGACCCGTCCCCGGCGATCGTCGGCATGAAGGTTCTGCCGCAGCCGGATGCAGCACTGAGGCATAGCCTGATCGCCGCAAGCCAGGCAAAAGGGACGGATCAATGATCCGTTTTTTTACGGGCCATCCCACTGCGGCCAACCTGCTGATGATCGTATTCCTGGTTGCGGGCGCCATGACCACGCCCCATATTCTGCGCGAGACCCAGCCCGATTACGCGCCCACGGAGGTGGAAATCCGCATCCAGTATCCCGGGGCCACGGCCGCGGAGGTGGAGGAGGTGGTCTGCCGGCGTGTGGAAGACGCCATTGACGGGGTGAGTTTTGTCAAAGAGGTACGGGCGGATGCCAGGGAAGGATTTGCCTCGATCATTGCGGAGATGTCTCCGGACGGGGATATACAGACCTTTCTGCGGGATATCGAAACCGAGGTCGACGCCATCGACGATTTTCCGCCCGAAGTGGAGGAGCCCGCCATAACCGAACTGGGCCGGACGGACCCGGTCATGTCCCTGCTGGTCTCAGGGCCTGTGAGCACGCCTGATTTAAAGACCTACTGCGAAGACCTGAAGGATCGGCTCCAGGAAGCCGGCATTTCCCTGGTCGAAATCGAAGGATTTTCCGAACATCAGCTCCGGGTTTCGCTTTCCGACGCCAAGCTGCGAAGGATCGGGCTCAGTGCCGCCCAGGTGGCCGAGCGCATCGCTGCCCGCAGCAAGGACATGCCTCTTGGCACCATTGAAACACGGGAAAGAAACATCCTGCTTCGTTTTGCCGATCAGCGCACCACCCCGGAGGCCCTTCAAGACCTGATCATCCACGCCGGCCCGCGCGGCGGGGAAATCCGGCTCGGCGATATCGCCGATGTCGAAGACCTTTTTGAACTCGATGAAGAAAAGATTACCCGGGATGGAAAGCGCACGGCCCTGGTAAATATAGCCAAGACCAAAAACCAGGATTCCATCCGCGTGGCGGAAAAGGTCAAGGCATTTATCCGGGACGAACATGCCCGTTATCCGCAGATGAAACTGACCGTCACCCAGGACCAGACCGATCTCCTCGTAGACCGGCTCAGCATGCTTGTCACCAACGGCATCCAGGGACTCCTGCTGGTTTTTGTGACCATGTGGATGTTTTTCAATGTCCGGATTTCGTTCTGGGTGGCCATGGGCCTGCCGGCTTCCTTTCTGGGGGCCTTTGTTCTGGTGCCCCATTTGGGGCTTTCCGTCAATATGTTCACCATGGTCGGCATGCTTATGGCGCTCGGTCTGTTGATGGACGACGCCATCGTGATCGCCGAAAACATAATGTCCCATCGGCAATCCGGCAAATCACCGGTGGCTGCTGCAGTGGACGGCACAAAAGAGGTGGCCGCAGGCGTGATCTCTTCTTTTGTTACCACGGTCTGCATCCTGGGCCCCCTGGCTTTTATCGAAGGACAGATCGGCCGGGTGCTGCGGGTAGTGCCCATGATGCTGATTCTGGTTATGGCCGTAAGCCTGATCGAGGCCTTCTGGATTCTGCCCGCCCATCTGAACCATGCCATGCACGGCTTCGACCCGAAACAGTCCAATCGCCTCAGGCGGAGCTTTGAACAGTTTTTCGACTGGATTCGGGACCGCCTGCTGGGCGGGACGGTCAAGGTGCTGCTCAAATGGCGGTATCTGTTTTTGTCCTGTGTCATTGGTGTATTTATTTTTTCGCTGGGCATGGTGGCTTCCGGTAATATCAAGTTTCAGGGCTTCCCCGAACTCGAGGGAGACGTGGTGCTGGCCCGCCTGCTGCTTCCCCAGGGATCGCCCTTGTCGCGAACCGAGGAGTTGGTCGACCGGATCATGGAAGCCCTGAAACAGACAAATCGACATTTCAAACCCCGCCAGCCGCAAAACCGGGATCTGATCAGAAATGCATACGTTCAGTACAACCTGAACACCGAGGCCTTTGAAAACGGCCCCAATGTGGCGACAATTACCGTGGACCTGGTGACATCGGGGAAACGCTCCGGGACGATTGACGCTTACCTGACCGAGTGGCGGCGGCGGATCGGAACCCTTCCCGATGTCATCAGCCTGACCCTGGGGGAGCCTGGTTTCGGGCCGGGCGGCCGGCCCATTGAAGTGCGCCTGCGGGGAAACGACCTGGAAAAAATGGATAAAGCCGCAACAGATCTGAAAGGCTGGTTCAGCCAATTCAAGGGCGTGGTCAACCTGGCCGATGATCTCCGGCCCGGCAAACCGGAGCTGCGCCTGCGGATGCGGGAGGGATCCTACGGAATCGGCATTGATGCCGCTGACGTTTGCCGCCAGTTGCGAGGGGCATTTCAGGGGATCGAGGCTGATGAAATCCAGGTAGGATCAGAATCTTATGAAATCGATGTCCGGTTTGTTGGAAAAGACCGAAACAGCTTGGCCGACATCGAAAACTTCAAACTAGTGCTGCAAGATGGAAGCCAGGTCCCGCTGCAGGCAGTGGTTGAATGGGAATCGGCCAGGAGCTGGGCGCGGATTGCACGGTTCGACGGTATGCGGGCGATAACTCTTCGCGGCGATGTCGATACCCGGCTGATCAACACCAATGAACTAATGAACCGTTTCCAGGAAACCTACCTGAAGGAGTTTACGAAAAAGTATCCGGAACTGAAGCTGACCATTGCCGGCTCGATCGAGGAAACCAACTCCACTCGTAAATCCATGTTCAGGGCCATGCTTATCGGGCTTGTCGGAGTCTTCATCCTGTTAAGTTTTCAATTCCGAACCTATACCGAACCGATCATTGTCATGCTGGCCATCCCCTTTTCACTGATCGGGGTGGTGTGGGGGCACGGCCTGATGGGAGTACCTATCAGCATGCCAAGCCTTCTGGGGTTCATCGCCCTGGGCGGGGTGGTGGTCAATGATTCGATCCTGCTGGTGATTTTCCTTAAAAGAGCCAGAAAAGAGGGCCTGCCCATACATGAAGCTGCGGCCCGCGCCAGTCGTGAAAGATTCCGCGCGGTACTGATGACCTCGACCACCACCATC
>JAIPEL010000196.1 GCA_021737185.1 Desulfobacterales bacterium
GCCTGAATGGCGCTGCGATTCGATCTCGGATAGGATTCAGCCTTTATAGCGGGCATCGGGCACCGGAAGAAGCCAGCACGGTGCACCGGGAAGCCGCGTAGTACAGAAGAATCAACGACAGTGTCAGTCCGATCATATGCCACCTGCCTTTCGGTTGGTTGTTCGTTGATGATGAGTCTATAGCATTATAATGGTAATTTTTGAGCCTTCGTCAAGCGCCTGCCTTTTTCAGCCCTCGGGACGTCCCAATTGGAAAAATTCCCTTTCATCCCGGCTGCAAAAAAAACCGGGAGCCGGACAGCGGGATTGCAACTTTTCCGAATTGTCTGTAGGAAGAAACAGACCCAACGGGACTTTTCGGATGTATACGGCCGCAGAAGAGCGGAAAAAAAGAATGAAAAAAATCTATCGCAAGGCGTTCGGGTCTCCGATGGTGCACCGGCTCCTGTACGGCCTGGTTCGAGGCTATTCGGCAACCTTCCGGTTCAGTTTCGAAAACGAATTGCCTTTGCTGGCTCATCTGAAAGCAGGGAGTCGGGTCCTGATCTGTGTGTGGCACCAGCAGTTTTTCGCCCTGATCGCCCCCTTCAAACGCTACGCCGGCCTTCATCCTGCCCTGATGATCAGTAAAAGCGCCGACGGAGAGCTGATCGCCGGGGTCGCCCGGCACATCGGATGGCATACGGTCAGGGGAAGCTCTTCGGAAGGTGGACGGACCGCCTTGAAAGAAATGATCCGTCACCTGAAAAAACACCGGCTGGCGGGCCACGTCGTGGACGGCCCCAAGGGGCCCATGGGACAGGTCAAGCCCGGCGCAATCCAATTGGCGCTGATGACCGGCGCTGCGATCGTCCCCGTATACGTGTCCGCGGACCGAGCCTGGTTTTTCAACAGCTGGGACCGCTTTTTCATCCCCAAGCCTTTTTCGCGGGTCATCATCCGGTTCGATTCGCCGATCCGGCTTTCCCGGCCGAAAACGGAAGACGAGTTCGAGGCCCTTCGGCAGAGAATCGAAAAAATCATGGAAAAAGAGCTTCGCATCGCGCCGGCAAAACAGCCTCTTTGACCCGGCGGACAGAATCTGCTAAGCGGATAAAGATCCGATGTCCGCAGAAAGCGGAGCCCCCATGCCCGTTCTTCGATACGAAAGGCGTTCGCCCGTGAGTTACGACTTCGTCGAAGACCTCATCACCGCGTTGGACAGGGTGATCACCCCGGATGTGGAGATGTTCCGGGAGGTGCTTATTTTAAGCGGCATGCCCCATAAGACCGAAAACCTGCGCTACATGAGCTATAACCGGCAGGTGGTCACCGAAGGGAAAAAAATCATCGTCTTTTCCGCCGTTGCGGTCATCAACAACCGCCGGGCAACCCGCTGGCAGCTTGCAGGCTTTGCGAAAAAAATCAGCAATCTTGTGTTCAACACCCGCTGGACCCGAAATCCCCTCGACCTTTTCCTGAACAGCCTCCGTGGCAGCCCGGAAATGATCGCCCTGCTCGACGGCACTCCCGAGGACTACACCATTTTGGGCATCCTCCAGAGCACCGAGTCGATCGGTTCCTGGTTCCTGGAGAGAAAACTGCTGCGCATCCGTCCGGTGATTGCGGTCCCGGGCCTGGACGCCGCCGCCCTCCGCCGGATCGAAGTCTTCGAAACCCGCAACGAGATCCGTAAAACGCGATTCAAGGGGCTTCCCATCTCGCCCGCCACCTAAAAGTTGGAATGACGGACTGAAGGCGGCCATGCGCAACGCTTCCGTGCCCGTCTCCCCTCTGCTGGCTGCTGCATCCGGTACCTGTTTCCTCAAATGAAACTACCCCCAAAGATCGGCCGTTTAATAACCCCGAGGGAAACCCATCGTCCCGCGCCGAGCCCGCCAGCGGCGGACAAGCATCGCAGAATAAAATCGCTTCGCGCTTTTATAAAACGCGGCTTCGCCGCTATAATTAAACGCATGCAGCTCCGATGGGGCGCTGGATAAACAACCAGCTTGATCAAACTGGTCGGTCTTACCGGCCAGCGGCGGGGCTGGGATCTTTCACCTCCAGCCACATGTACTGGTAGGGGTCCAGGGCCAGGTCCCCTGTGGCCGGGTGGTACGTTTTGCCGATGTGATCGAAGAAAACCGCTTCCTTCGGAAACCCGGACAGCCGGTCGCGGGACGCCACCTGACCGTGCTCGGAAAAATTGGCGACAATCAACAACTGCTGCCCGTCGGCCTGTCGAAGGTAGGCAAACAGGTGCGGATTTCCGGTCCAAAAGTGCTCCATGCCGCCGTTGCGAAGGGCGGGCAGGTTTTTGCGCAGCCCGATCATCTCCTTTAAACCGTTGAAAAACCGCCACTCCAGGGCCGCCGGATCGCTGTAGCTTCGCTGAAGGTGCCATTTTTTCCGGGAGCGGTGGACCCACCGGCTGTCGCTGACCTTGGTCGGGTCAGACAGGTAGGTATAGTCGTTAAGCATGCCCCATTCGTCCCCGATATAGATGAGCGGAATGCCGCCGATGCTCAGCATGATGCTCCGCATCATCATGATCCGCCGCACCGCCATCTGGATCAGGACAGGATCGTCGGCATCCAGCGCCTGCTCAAGACCCGCCAGGGAGGCCAGGGTTCCGGAAACCCGCAGGTCCCCGGTATCCGGATTGTACTGGAACGGCACCCCCCGGGCAAAGGAGCCGGAATGGTTTCCGGTATAAAAGGCATTGAGAAAGCGGCGGTGGGCGGCCGGATCGATCCCGACCTGCCGGGCGTCCTCATCGTCGAAGGTCCAGCCGATGTCGTCGTGGCATCGAAGGTAATTGACCCATGAGCAGCCTTCCGGCAGCCGCGCCCGCTTTTTCACGGCATGCTCCAGAAGCCGGGTCTCCCGGGTAGCGGCAGCCTCCCAGATCAGGGCCATGAGCATGGGATTGTATGAAAGGGGGCATTCTTCCGGAGCGACGTATGAAAGGACCTGGTCGGGGTGGACGATCGCTTCGGACTTGAACAGCAGGGACGGCGCCGCGATGCGTGCCACGGCGTTGAATGCCCGGATGATGTCGTGGGCCCCGACAAGATTTTCACAAGTGGTGCCCATCTCCTTCCAGATGAAAGCCACGGCATCCAGGCGCAGCACTTCCACGCCGGCATTGGCCAGGTAAAGCATCTCTTCGGCCATGGCACAGAACACGGCCGGGTTGGCGTAGTTCAGATCCCACTGGAAGCTGTTGAAGGTGGTCCATACCCAGCGCTGCATCTCCGCGTCCCAGGAAAAATTTCCCCTGCGAACCGTTGGAAAAATCTCCCGCAGATGCCGTTCATATTGGTCCGGCAGTGCCCTGTCGGCAAAGGTGTGGTAAAACCCCTGATACACCGGATCGCCGGCCCGGGCCCTCCGCGCCCATTCGTGTTCATTGGAGGTGTGGTTTAAGACAAAGTCGAGCACGAGACTGATCCCCTCGCCCCTCAGCACCCGGGCGAGCTGGGTCAACTCCTTCATGGTGCCCAGATCGGCGTTGACCGCCCGGTAGCTGCTCACGGCGTAGCCGCCGTCGCTGTCCCCGTGGGGAACGGAAAAAATGGGCATCAGGTGAAGATAGGTCAGCTCCAGTTCCTTGAAGTAGGCAATGTGCTCGAAGAGGTTGGCCAGGTTGTCGCTGAACAGATCCACGTAAAGGACTCCGCCCACCATCTTCTCCGACTGGAACCAGGAGGGATCGGCCTCCCTGGCCCGGTCGAGGGTCCTCAAATCGTTTGTTCTCCGATCCCATGACTCGGCCATGATTGTAAAAAGCCGCTTCAGCCATTTTCTGGCGTCCGCTCGGTCTTTATAGAGAGTCAAAAACAGGTCGACCAGCCGCGGCCCGTGCCGCCCGAGCCGCTGAACAAACAGGGCCCGGTCGGTGGGTGCGGCCGGCAAATCAGATGAAAGAACGCCTTCGGGGTTTTCGATCAGAGCATCGACGAAGCGGGCGGGATCCAGCCCCGCTGAAGGGGTGCGGTTCATTGCAAAAGGTTCCTTTTCCGGTTGTGAAAATCGTATTCGTGCACGGTAAGTCGGCATTCAGGAAAATCAACCCGAAATTGACATTGTTCAGTTGAGTTGTAGTTTAAAAAATAGTCGACCAACGCTTTTTACCCGAGCCGAGAGGAAGGCATCTAGTGTTTCTGGTTTTTTATACCGCTCTGGCCGCCGCAGCATCCGGCTATGCATCCTGGCGTCTATTGGCTCATAGCCGGATCGGCGCCTGGGGAAAAGCCTTTGCCGGGCTATTCATATTTGCCCTCTTCGAACTGACCCCAGCCTCCATTGCGCTGCGGATCGTCGGGATGGAAAACCGGTGGACAGATCTGGTGGCATGGGGCGGATATGTGGCCGCCGGATTTTTAAGCTTCGTGCTGACCTTTCTGGTGATCCGGGACCTGGGGTGGAGCGCCCCCCTCACTTTCGGAAGGCTTGTCGGGCAATTGAATAAAAAGCGAAACGGGGTTTTTCCCGCCGGCCTCCCGCAGGATCCGGTACGCAGGCGGTTTCTGGCCCAAGGGGTCAATGCCGGCATCGCGGCCGCGGCTGTCACCTTCACCGGCTATGGGATCGCCGAAGCCCGCCGGATTCCGGAAATCAAAAAGATATCGATTTCGATGGCCGGCCTACCCGACGCGCTGGACGGGTTTCGCATCGCCCAGATCACCGATATCCATGTCAGTCCGACCATCAAGCGACCGTTCGTGGAAGGAGTCGTACGGCAGGTCAACACCCTCGACGCCGACATCGTGGCCCTGACCGGCGACCTGGTGGACGGATCGGTGCGGCGCCTGTCGGGCGACGTGGAACCGCTGGCCGACATCCACGCACGATACGGGCGCTACTTCGTCACGGGAAACCACGAATATTATTCCGGGGTCGAGCGATGGGTTGAAAAGGTGGCGAGCCTCGGGTTTACCGTGATGCTCAACGAGCACCGGCTGCTGACCCATGCCGGTGGGCGGATCCTGCTGGCCGGCGTCACCGACTACCGGGCAGGCACCCGGGTGCCGGGACATCGCTCCGATCCAGGGAAGGCGCTTGCCGGCGCTCCCCCGGCGGACGTGAAGATCCTACTAGCCCACCAGCCGAAAAGCGTGGTCGCCGCGGCTGACGCCGGCTTTGACCTGCAGATATCCGGACACACCCATGGAGGCCAGTTCTTCCCCTGGAATTTCGTAGTGGGACTGACCCAGCCCTATACTGCCGGCCTTCATCGCTACGGGGATATGCCGATTTACATCAGCCGGGGTACGGGCTATTGGGGTCCGCCCCTGCGGGTTGGCTCCCCTTCTGAGATCACCCTGATCACCCTTCGCGCCGCCTGATCAAATCGCTGAATCGCCGAATCTTACTTCAATGTCATCGTAAGTTTGGTGACGGTTGTTTCACCGCCGAGGCGTTGAGCTTGAAAATGCCTAAAATGAGCTTAAATGCCTAAAATTGCGGTGAGATTTTTTTGATCTACAGAACCGCCACCGAAATTAAGCCAA
>JAIPEL010000061.1 GCA_021737185.1 Desulfobacterales bacterium
GGGACGCGCTTTGTCGCGTCCGTGTTGCCAGCAATGACCCAATACCGGCCACGACGGAGCGTGGCCCTCCAACCTCCAAAACCCAAGGCGGGAACAGGTCGGTTATTGCCGCCGGCCTCGGTCGAAGTTTCACATAAGCATCCAGCATCCAGGATCGAGAATCCAGGATCCAGGCTCATTGCGCCTGCCCCTGGTAGATCTCCAGAAATTTGGTCAGCTTGTTGGCCTTGACCTGGGAAAGATTCAAAAACTTTGCACGAAGGCGATGGATGGACGGGTCGTCGCCTCCACTGACGGCTTTGTCCGATACCTTTTCCAGGAGCACCTGGCCCAGGCGAAAGCCGTCTTTGGCCTGCAAATCCATGGCAAAGATCTTGGGAAGGGGTTTTTCTCCCGGCTTGTACTCCAGGCACACGCCGCCGATGCTGATGTCGAGGAGCGATCCCTCCTGGGGCGCATCCTTTCCGATGAAGATGGGGGCGATCTCCCGGCCGAGGAAGCGCTGAAACTGCCTTCGATTTCGGCCGAGAAGTCTGCCGAAGAGATTTTTCGTCTTGACGGGCAAACTCTTCAGTGTCGAGGCCATGATCTTCCCCCTTTCATCGGTGTCGGCCGAAAAAGTTGGTCAGATGATCGGCAGGTATTGTTCGATCTCGTATCGGCTCACGTGGGTCCGGTAGCGGTCCCACTCGATTTTCTTGTTTTCGATGAATTTGTTGAAGGTGTGATCGCCCAGGGCTTCTCGCACGAGATCGGAGCTTTCCACCTCCAGCAGGGCTTCGTAGAGATTTCCGGGCAGGGTTTCGATGCCCCGCCGCGCTCTTTCCTTTTCGCTCATCTCGTAGATGTCGTCTTCGATCGGATCGGGCAGTTCGTAGCCCTTATCGATTCCCTCGAGGCCGGCGGCGAGCATCACGGCAAAGGCCAGATAGGGGTTGCAGGCCGGATCCGGCGCCCTAAACTCGATGCGGGTGGCCAGCTCCTTTCCGGGTTTGTACATCGGCACCCGGATCATGGTCGAGCGGTTGTGCCGGGCCCAGGAGATGTACACGGGTGCTTCGTAGCCCGGCACCAGGCGCTTGTAGGAGTTGACCCACTGGTTGGTCACGGCGACGATTTCCCGGGCGTGGTGCATGATCCCTGCGATGTAGCCCTTGGCCAGCTTCGAGAGGTGATACTGGTCGCTGCCGTCGAAAAAGAGGTTCTTTTCACCCTTGAACAGGGACTGGTGAACGTGCATGCCGCTGCCGTTGATTCCGAAGATCGGCTTGGGCATGAAGGTGGCATAATATCCCTGGCTTCGGGCCACCTCCTTGACGATGAGGCGGTAGGTCATGGTCTTGTCGGCCATCTTGAGCGCTTCGTCGTAGCGAAGGTCGATTTCATGCTGGCTTGGGGCCACCTCGTGGTGGCTGTATTCGACCTGAATGCCCATGTCCTGAAGGTCGAAAATCGTTTGGCGGCGAAGGTCGGCGGCCAGGTCCAGGGGGCGGGCGTCGAAATAGCCGCCGAAATCGAGCCCCTTGGGCTCCTTGTTGTTTTCAAAGTAGAAATATTCCAACTCGGGGCCCACGTAGAAGCGGTAGCCCTTGTCTTCGATCTTTTCAAGGAGCCGTTTGAGCACGTAGCGGGGGTCGCCAGGATACGGAGAGCCGTCAGGCTTGAGAATGTCGCAGAACATCCGGGCCACGGGCCTTTCCCCGGAGCGCCAGGGGACGATCTGGAAGGTGGTCGGATCGGGCATGGCGATCATGTCGCTTTCCTCGATGCGGGCAAAACCTTCGATCGAGGAGCCGTCGAATCCCATTCCTTCGTTGAGTCCGAGCTCCAACTCGGACGAGGTCACGGCAAAGCTTTTCAGGACCCCGAGTACATCGGTGAACCAGAACTGGATAAAGCTGACATTGTTTTCTCTCACAAAGGCCAGGACATCTTCCCTGGTGCGGCAGGCCAGTGGACCCATGGTTGCTCCTCTACCTTTTGGTATCTTTTATTGGTTGTCTGTTGTTCCTGGATCCTGGATGCTGGATCCTCGATTCTGAAAGCGGGTATTTCGCAAATAAACCCGGATCGACGGAGCGAAGCGACCCCTCAAATTTTAGGCATTTTAGCTCATTTTAGGCATTTTAGGCATTCCGTTCGGGTCATCTTTTTGGACTACTCGGTTTTTCTGATTTCCTCCGCCAGCGATTCCGGGGCAAAGACCACCACCATTTCCTCGTGTCCCTTCTCGAAGTAGTTGACGTCGCTGGTGCCCCAGGGCGGGATCTGCACCCGGGGCATGATTCGGGCCTGCACCCAGGTGTCGGCGTCGCCGTGCCGGCTGAGCAGCAGGGTCATGTTCAGACAGTCGAGGTTGAGACGGAAAAAACAGCGAAGGACCCGGCAAAGCCCGGAAAGGAAATCCTGCCAGTCGGAGGCCGACACGTCTTGGATCGACAATTTGCCTGCAAAAAGGGCGAGCACCTCGCCGAAAATGCCGCCGGGGCTGAAACTGGCCAAAAAGGTGATTTCCCCGACCTGAAACAGGGCGCGCCGTTGCTCCTTTTTTTCAAAGCGGATCAGGTCTTGCCAATAGCAGGTCCCGTGGGCCTGCCTGTATGCCGCCCCGGAATGGATCATCCGATTGTGGAAGTTTGACGGCGCCGGATCCGCCACCACCTGGAAGTGGGGATGAAACAGGCTGCCGCCTGCCGTGGGCATGTAGTTCCAGTTGATCGAGTAGTAGGTGACTGCCGAATCGTAGGCGAAAAGACGATCGAACCACTGAAGGCTTGCTTCCAATGCATCGGAAAGAATCTTTTCCGTGATTCGATCCATGGAGATGTAGTGATCAGCGGCGAAGATCGCCACCCCGCAAAAGCGGCAGTAGGGAAATGCGTTGGGGATGACCACCGACGCCCCATGGCGCAGGCGGCCGCCTTCGATGATTTCTTCTGGAAACATGGGAGTGCCCGATTCCAAGCGTTCCGGGCAAAAGGGGCAGGTCTTTTTCGCCTCCTCGATCAGCGGCAGAGGATGGGAGGGCCCGGGCAGCTTCATCCGAAACGGCAGGATCCGCGACACCCGCCCGGTGAACCGGTCTTTTCGCACCTCGATGGGAACCGCTTTTTCCCGAAAACCGTCGGCAAAATCCCGGATGCGGGTGTAGGTGTGCTTGGTGATGAAGTAGTCTTGCAAATTTAATGCTCCCCGCTTGGAGAGAATGCATGGAATGCCTAAAATGAGCTCATTTTAGGCATTTAAATACACCCTCGGCACCCGGTCCATGATCGACGAGACGATCTCGTAGTTGATGGTATTCAGCTCCGCGGCCAGCTCATCCGCGGGCAGGACAGCCCCGTTCTGGGCGCCGAATGCCACCACCTCGTCTCCTACGGCGACCCCTTCGACATGGCCGACGTCGAGCATCGTTTGGTCCATGCAGACCCTGCCGGCGATGGGCGCCCGAACGCCCCGGACCAGCATGCATCCCCGGTTGGACAGAAGGCGGCTGTATCCGTCGGCGTAGCCGATCGGCACGGTGGCGATGGTTGTGGGCGCTGCGGTGCGGTATGTGCTTCCGTAGCTGACCGGAAATCCGGCCGGAACCTGTTTGAGATGGACGATTCTGGCCTTGAGGGCCATGGCCGGTTTCAGGTTCACGGTCTTAAGCCCGGTCTGCGCCGAAGGGGCAAGGCCGTACAGGGCGATGCCGGCTCTTACCATGTCCAGATGCGATTCGGGAAGATCGATGATAGCCGCGCTGTTGGCGGCGTGGCGCAGTGAAATGCCGATACCCTCATGTTGCACGGCGTCGATCAGCTTTGTAAAGACTGCCAGCTGCTGCCGGGCAAAGGCTTTGTCCGCATCGTCTGCCGAGGCAAAATGGGTGTAGACCCCCTCGATCTCGATTCCGGGCAGCCGGCCGATGGCGGCAATCTCCCCTGCCGCCCGAATCGGCGCCGACGCCGGATCGGTGCCGGGCCTTCGGGAGTCGGGGAGGATGCCCAGCCGGCCCATGCCGGTGTCGATCTTCACGTGAATCTTCAGCCGTTTCCCATGTCGGTCCGCCGCTTCCGACAACCGGGATGCGGTTTGAAGGTCGAATACGGTCGGCGTCAGGCCCTGTTCGATCAAGGCGGGGCCTCTTTCCGGCGGCGTGTGGCCGAAAATCAGCACCCGTTCCCTGATTCCGGCATCGCGCAGAACCATCGCCTCTCCAAATCGGGCCACCCCCAGCCAGTCGGCCCCGCTTTGAAGGGCGCGATGCGCCACCGCCAGAATACCATGGCCGTACGCATTGGCCTTGACCACCGCCATGAACCGGGCTTTTCCCGCCGTTTGCTTCAGCTCGGCGGTATTGTGGGCGATGGCCCCCAGATCGATTTCCGCCCAGATCGTTTCGAGGATCGACAGCTCGGTCATTGGCTCCGCAAATGGTTCAATGTCTTGAGTTGGGGGTTTTGTCCAAATCACCACGATTTCAGCCATCTGTAGCACAAATCCCGATCGAGAAAAAGCGGCGGGAGACTTAGGCTGTTATCCCACCGCACCGGCACCGATGCGGAGGCAGTCTGTTGCATCCACCCCAAGGTGGATCAGAAGTCCGGCTGAAAAAATGCGAAGTGCGGGCACGAAGAGCATCAGGGCGTAGACCGCTGCTGCCGGAAAGGTATGAAGGGGGTGAAAACCGATGCTGCAGCGATTGGGGTCATAGACCGGATCGGCCAGGAGGTGGTCTACGTCGATGACCATCGCCAGGACCATGATCAGCCAGGCGTGCTTCCATCGTCCGGGAAAAAACAGCCGGGCCGCGGCCGCCGGCAGGGCGATGTGCAGCATCAGGTGGAGGGCTGCCTGAACCATGGAATGCTCATTTGTCTTCGTAGGGCTTTCCGCATTCCTTGCACCTGCCGTCGGCTCCGATGACCCCGATGCAGTTGCCGTCGCTGCAAAGTTTCCGGTTCCTCCATTCGTCTTCAGGATCCGGGGGTTCTTCGGAAGAGGATGGGGAATCGGCCTCGGCGGACACTGCTTCGTCCTTTGCTTCCTCCGCCTCGCTCTGCGCCGCGGAAAAGGAAGGCGGATTGTCGCTCGGCTGAGGCCCGGGAAGCTTGCCCTCGTAGGGCTTTCCGCATTCCTTGCACCTGCCGTCGGCTCCGATGACCCCGATGCAGGTCTCATCGCTGCATAAAATCCGGCGCTCCCATTCCTCGTCGGTGGGGCCGGCGGCCTCTTCTTCGATTTCCTCCGGCGCTTCGGCTTCGGTGTCTTCTTCTGTGAAATCTCTTTGATCGCTCATGGCACTCGATAAGGGTTAATTTGTTGATTGGTTGATTAGTCAAATGGTCAAATTTATAATGATTTTTTTCTGATTTCGACGATATCTTGTCGGTTATTGAGGCTTTATGTAGTTCAATTTCGCGGAACGCGAAACTGTTTTAATAAAATTGCGCATACAATCGCGTCAGCGGTTGTATGCGCAATTTTATCGGATCACCATGACCGGACAGGGGGCCACCCGCAGAACCCGGTGGGTGACGCTACCCAGAAAAAGACCCTCCAAGTCGCTCAGCCCCCGGGATCCGATGACGATCAGGTCGCATTGCTCATGCTTGGCCACTTCGGCCACGGCCTGCCGGGGCGGTCCTTGCAGAAGCCGTTCCGTATAGCTGATTTGTTTTTCTTTGAACAGGCCGCGGAAAGGCTCCAGCAGTTCGTTGGCCTCTTTGAGGGTCTGGCTGACCGCGTTCTGGTAGTACGGCTCTCCGAGCAGGGACGGAAAAGACTTGTGGCAGTGGACGAGCACGATTTCGGCCCCGGTGGAGGCGGCCAGGTCCACTGCGGCCCGGGCCGCTCTCATGGAATATTCGCTGCCGTCGACCGGCACGAGGATTTTTTTGAATTCCAAAATGTTCTCCGATTAAGAATACGGAAAATATACCCTGGCCCGAAGGCCATGTCAAAAAGGGAGCAAGGCCGACGCAATTAAATTCGAAATCCGAAGCACGAAATTCGAAACAAATCCGAAATTCGAATGACCCAATGACCGAAACAAGTTCTTGGCAGTCGGCAGCGTCAGGGATTCTTGTTCAAGTGTTGTCGGCGTGTACTGCACCGTTTCGGTCATTTGAATTTTGATCATTCGGATTTGTTTCGGATTTCGAATTTCGTGCTTCGAATTTGTGTTGCCGCTGCCGTCTCTGCCCTGCTCTCTTAAAGTTCTTCGCTTTCTGCCCCTTTTCAGAACAATTCCAGGGCACATGCCATCGACACACCGCCGCCGCCGCAGAGGGTCGCCAGCCCCAGGTTTTTTTGATGCTTTCGCAGGGCATGGATCAGTGTCACCATGATCCTGGCGCCGGTGGCGCCCACCGGATGGCCCAGGCCGATTCCCGAGCCGTTGATGTTGGTGATTTCGCGGTTCAGCCCAAGCTCCCGTTCGCACCCGATGTACTGGGCGGCGAAGGCCTCGTTGACCTCGACCAGTTCGAAGTCCCCGATTTTCAGGCCGCTTCTCTTCAAAAGGTCGTTGACCGCCGGCACCGGAGAAAGCCCCATCACCGACGGGTGGCAGGCGCCCCGCCCCACCGCCCGGATCCGGGCAATGGGAGAAAGCTCCAGCGCTTCTGCCTTTTCCGCAGACATCAGCAGCAAGGCCGCGCTGCCGTCGTTGATTCCAGACGAGTTTCCCGCCGTTACTTTGCCGGCCTTGGGAATGAACGCCGGGGCAAGGCTCTGGAGCTTTTCAAGGGTGAGTCCCGGCCTGAAGTGCTCGTCCTTGTCGAAGACGATCGGGTCCGATTTTTTCTGCGGGATCTGCACCGGCACGATCTCTTCGGCAAAGTCTCCCTCGGCGGTCGCCCGCTCCACGTTGTTGTGGCTTCTCAGCGCCACCTCGTCCATTTCCTCGCGGCTGATGCCCAGATGCTGGGCCACGAATTCGGCCGTGTGCCCCATGATATAGGGCTTGCCCTTGAAATACGACAGCGGCGGCCTTTGGTCGTCCACCGGACCGTCTTCCGGATGCGGGATGATGTGCGATCCGCAGTAAAGCGCATGAATCAGTGCGTCGACGAACGCCTGGTCCTGGAGCCGGCATCCCCACCGGGCCGCCGGCACCTGGTAGGCGACGCCGGACATGTGCTCCACCCCGCCGGCCAGGACGATCTCCGCCATGCCGGCCTGGATCATGGCCATGCCGGAAATCGCGGCCTCCATGCCCGATATGCAGACGCGGTTGATCGTCGCGGCGGTAACCGAATCTGGAATGCCGGCCAAAAGCGCCGCCACCCTGGCGACGTTCAGGGCGTCGCAAGGCTCGACGCAGCACCCGTAGCGGATGTCGTCGATGAGCCGGGGGTCGAGGTCCGCGCGGCGGACGGCCTCTTTCATGGTGACACTGGCCAGCATCGATGCATGGGTGTCTTTCAGGGTCCCGCCGAAAGCGCCGATGGCGGTGCGGCAGGCCGATACAATGACAACGTCTTTCATCGTTTCCTCCATGGCATTGAACGGGTCGGTCCCGGTGGGTTGCTACATTCGGGCAGCGTCGCTGCAGGATGCCGGCGCCGTAAGGCGAGATATTGCCGGCGCCCGAAAATGATGCGGAGGGCGATGGGAAGGGGCACGATCCCTCTGGCAGGATGTCATGCCGTCACGAACCCGGAGCGCGACAGGGCCGGCCGATCGGTTTATTCCCCCGGCAGCGCAAAAATCGATTTACCGCAGGCCTTCCACTTGCCGTCTTCTTTGACCAGAAAAAGGGTCTCTTCGATCTGTTCTGTGTCGCCGACATGAAAAATGGAGGCCACCCAGGCATAGACCGGGTTGATCCGCGTGCGAGTCACTGCCGATATCCGGACCTGGGCTTCTTCCTCTCCTTGGGCCAGCACCTGGGTTTCTACGTGGTAGAGCCCCTTTTTCAGCATGGGCAGATCGAATCCCCTGGCATCGGCCTGCTGACGCATCCGGTAAAGATGCTGGTCTACCACGTAGACATCGTCGACCGTCAGCCGTTCTTCACAGATCCGCTCGGCCATGGCCGGATCGAGCCGAAAATAGGCTTTGGAAAAATCGACGGCGGCCCGGATGGGAGTGTCGGCGGCATCGGCAAAGACAAAGGCCACCTGAAGGAACATCGCCAGAAGCAACATCAACGCCCAAGCGGTGCTGTTGGAATCTTTTTGCTGCATCGAGCCTACCTCCTTTTCGCCGTTCACCCTGCAGGCCCTGGCGTCTGCCCGGCCGCACGGCGGTTTTTGGCAGATGAGATCCAAGGCGGATCAGCGAACCCCTTTAGCACGGAAAGACGGTCAAGACAAGGCTTTTTCTACAGTTGACCGGCGATGGAATTTCCACTATAGTATTGAATACAATCAAAAAACTTCCTTTCCGACGGCGTGGGGGACAAATGATTGTGCCTTTCTAAAATGCGCCGGAGGAGGCCCTTTGCTTCGATCGATCCACCGGTTGCGATACAGCATCGGATCGAAAATGATCCTGGCCGTCGGCACCATCCTTTTGCTGGTCGTCGCCACGTGGGCATACTTCAACATCAAGTACCAGCGCGAAACCCTCATGGAGGGCGTCGTCAGCGATGCCGACCGTCTCAGCGAGACCATCATGCTCGGCACGCACTATGCGATGATGCTCAACTCCAGAGACGACATCAACCAGATCATCCAAAACATCGGGCGTCAGAAGGATATCCAAAACGTCCGCATCTACAACAAGGAAGGACAGATCAAGTTTTCCAACGATCCGGCGGAAGTCGACCGGATCACCAACATCAAAGACGAGGCCTGCTATATCTGCCATCGCAGCGACCCGCCGATGGTCGAGCTCTCCTTGGACGAGCGGATTCGGATCTTCGGCAGAAAAAGCGGCGGCCGCCTTCTCGGCATCATCAGCCCCATTAGAAACGAGCCCGGCTGCGCCACCGATGCATGCCATGTCCATCCGGAAGACAAAAAAATTCTCGGTGCCCTGGACGTCGTGTTCTCGCTTTCCGAAACCGATCAGGAGATCCTCGTCTTTGAGAAATGGATGACGGTGTTTGCTGTTTCGGTGTTCGTCATCACCGCTGCGATCATCTTTTTTTTCGTTCTGCGCTTCATTCACCGGCCCATCAACAAGCTCATCGACGGCACCCGCCGCATCGCCAAGGGAGAGTACCAGCCGCTGATCGACATCCATCAGAGCGACGAAATCGGAGAACTTGCCGTATCGGTGAACAAGATGGGCAAGGAGATCAGCGAAAAGCAGTCGGAACTGAACCGCCAGCGGGACGAATACCAGCATCTGTTCGAGGCGGTGCCCTGCCTGATCACCGTCCAGGACCGGCAGTACAAACTGCTGCGGTTCAACCGGGAATTTTACGAAACCTTCGACCCCAAGCCCGGCGACTACTGCTACCATGCCTACAAGGGCCGCAACGAAAAGTGCGAAGTTTGCCCGGTGGACCGCACCTTCAAAGACGGCAAGCCCCACTACAGCGAAGAAACCGGCGTAAAAAGGGACGGTTCGACGGTTCATTGGATCGTGCGGTCTTCTCCGATCCGCAACCCGGAGGGGGAGGTTGTGGCGGCCATGGAGATCAGCCTCGACATCACGCCCCGCAAACGGCTGGAAGAAGAACTCAAAAAATCCGAGCAGAAATACTACGCCATATTCAACAATATCCCCAATCCGGTGTTCGTTCTAGATCAGGAAAGTCTCGAGATTCTCGACTGCAACGAAAGCGTTTCAGTGGTCTACGGATATGAAAAAGGAGAGATCATCAACCGCTCTTTTCTGACCCTGTTCAGGGAAGAAGAGCGGGAACTTTATGCGGAAAAGATTTCCAGCTCGACGGTCATCAACCAGGTCAGCCATGTGGGGCGGCAGGACAAACATCTGTTTGTCAATATCCGGGTGTCGCCATCCGAATACCACAATCGAAAAGTCTTTTTGGTGACCACAAGCGATATCACCCAACGCCTGGAAACCGAACAGCAGCTCATCCAGGCCAGCAAGATGGCCACCCTGGGGGAGATGGCCACCGGCGTGGCCCACGAACTGAACCAGCCCCTTTCGGTCATCAAGACCTCCAGCGGCTTTTTTATGAAAAAGATCCGGAAAAAAGAACCGATCAAAGACGAGATCCTTTACACGCTGGCCGAGGAGATCGACACCCACGTGGACCGGGCCACCAAGATCATCAACCACATGCGCCAGTTCGGCCGGATGGCTGATGTGAAAATGACGCCGCTTCAGATCAACGACCTGCTGAGAAAGGCGTTCGATCTGTTCAGCCAGCAGCTCAAGGTGAGGGGGATCGAGGTGGATTGGGCGCTCGAAGAGAATCTGCCCAAGATCAAGGCCAACCCGGACCGAATGGAGCAGGTGTTCATCAACCTGTTGATCAATGCCCGCGATGCCATCGAAGAGCGCTGGGAAGGGAAGGATTTCAAGCCGGGGGACAAGAAAATCACCCTTCGCACCTTTACAGAAGACGGCCAGGTCAAGGCGGAGGTGAGCGATACCGGAAACGGGATTCCGACCGGCATTGCCGAAAGAATTTTCGAACCTTTTTTCACGACCAAGGACGTGGGCAAGGGCACCGGCCTGGGGTTGTCGATCAGCTACAGCATCATCAAGGAGGCTGGAGGCCACATCCGGGTTTCGAACCGAAACCGCCCGGGGGCGACATTCATCCTCACCTTTCCCGCCGCAGAGGATCATGAACGAGAATAAGCTCCTGCTGGTAGACGACGAAGAGGGAATTCGCAGGGTGCTCGGCATCACTTTGGCAGACAGCGGCTACGAAGTCCTGCCGGCTGCAGACGGCGCAGAAGCCCTTCAGATTTTTCGCCGGGAAGCGCCGGCCATCGTTTTGACCGACATCAAGATGCCCGGGATGGACGGCATCGAGCTGCTTCGCCGCATCAAGGCCGAAAAGCCCGAGACGGAAGTGATCATGATCACGGGACACGGGGACATGGACCTGGCCATCCGGAGCCTGGAACACGAGGCCACCTATTTCATCACGAAGCCGATCCAAGACGAAGAGCTGGAGGCGGCTCTGGGCCGCGCCCGCCGGAGGATCGGCGAACGGAAAAAGGAGCGGCGATACCGGCGCGAGGTCGAAGACATGCTCGCCGAGATGGCCGAAAAAGAAGAGGCGGCGGCCGGCCAAACGGATCGTGGTCTTGCCGCATCGGAAAGGCGGGAAATCGGGCGCATCGGCAATCGGATCAATGTCTGCCTGCTCGGCCTGGATCGGATCATCGCCGACGGCGACGTTGCAGACCTGCAGCGTGTAAGGGGCATGCTCGAAGAGATCGCCGCCCGGCTCAAGACCATCGGAAAGACGACATGCTGATCCGCTACCACCAGCTCGGGCAGATTTTCGATCATCTCTCCCTGGGGGTGATCGTGCTTTCCAACGACCGGCGGATCATTTCCATGAACCGGTTTGCCGAAATGCTCACCGGCCGGACTGCCGCAGACGTGACCGGCCATTACTGCTTCAACGAATTTGTCGATTATCTGTGCGGCGGCACCTGCAAGTATCTGCAAGGCGCGGACGCGGACAAGGAGCTCGCCTGCACGGATTTGGAGATCTCCGAGCAGAGCAGCACCGGCCGGCACATCACCAAGATCGAATCGCCGATCTACGACGCCGATGGAAGCGTTCGGGGCTGCATCGAAGTCTTTCAAGACCACACCGCCTTTAAAAAGCTGCTGCGCCGGGTCAAGTTCGACGACCGTCGACTGAAGATGATTCTGGACAATCTCGATCTTGGCGTGATGACCGTGGATCGAGGAGGACACGTGACGTTTTTCAACACCATGGCCGAGGCGATCACCGGTTTTGGCCGATCCGAGGTGCTTGGAAAGCTGTGCAGCGCGATGTTTCCCCCAGAGTTCTGCAGGGACGTCGTCCAATTCAAGCAGCGCAAGGCAGAGGACGCCGAACCGACCAGCATCGAGGCCGAGGTCGTCACCCGCCAGGGAAGCAGGCTCCCGGTGAAGGCCAAATGCATGGCCCTGAAAAACGAAGACGGACGGATCGTCGGCGGCTTGACCACCATCGCCGATCTTTCCCTCAAATACCAGCTCGACCAGGTCATCGAGGACCGCTACACGTTTTACGACATGGTCGGCAGAGACCCGGCCATGCGCAAGATCTTCGAGATCATTCCGGTGGTGGCCGGCAGCGAATCCACTGTGCTCATCGAAGGGCCCACCGGAACCGGAAAGGACCTGCTGGCCAAGGTCATCCACAATGCCAGCGGCAGAGCCGGAAAACCGCTGGTGAAGGTCAACTGCGCCGCACTTCCCGACAACCTGCTCGAGTCCGAGCTTTTCGGCTATGTCAAAGGCGCCTTCACCGGTGCAGAGCGGGACAAGCCGGGGCGCTTCCAGCTTGCCGACGGCGGCACCCTGTTTTTGGACGAGATCGGCGACCTTCCCCTGTCGCTTCAGGCAAAGCTGCTCCGGGTGCTGGAAGACCGGGAATTTTACCCGCTGGGAAGCCGCCGAACGACCAAGGTCGACGTGCGGATCATATCGGCCACCAACCAGGGGCTGGAAAGACTCGTTGCCGAAAAGCGGTTCAGAGAAGACCTCTTTTACCGGATCAACGTCATGCGCCTTGAGCTGCCCCCCCTGCGGGAGCGCAAAGGGGATGTCCCCCTGCTGATCACCCACATTCTCAAGCGGCTGGGCGACCGGAAAGGGGTGCGCATCGAAAAAATTTCCGAAGGCGCCATGGAGGTATTGCTGAACCATGAATATCCGGGAAATGTCCGGGAACTGGAAAACATCCTGGAGCATGCGTTGATCATCTGCCAGGAAAGGGTCCTGCGGCGGAAACACCTGCCGATTCAAATTCTCCGACAACCGCCTCCGCCGGAAGCGCCGGAAGATGTGGCGGGCCGGCGGCCCGATTGGGAAGCGGAGAGGGCCCGACGGGAGCGGGAGAGGATTCTGGCCGCGTTAAGAGCGCATCAATGGCGGCGCAAAGAGGCGGCCGCCGAGTTGAACATCGACCGGACCACGCTCTGGCGGAAAATGAAAAAATATCGCATCTCCGGACAAAAATGAGGGATAATCCCTACGGTTGCAATACCCTGTTGTCCCCATTTACTTTTGCCGGTGCCTAAAATAACATGAAAAATCCTGCAAGGTGCATTTCCCTTGGCGCTAAGGGGTCGCAAAGGAGAGGGATCCATGGATGAACGGAGCAACTGGGACTGGGAACCCGGCGCAAGAACGGTGGCCGATCTGAACCAGTGGAAGGAGCAGTACGTCTGGGTCGAGGAGCCTTACGTCCGACCGGACGGCGAAGCGGTCGCGGCCATCGTCAACGTCGACGAGGGCGAGTTCACTGTCTGCGTCAACGGGAGCCCGTGGGAGGAGAACACCTACGAAAAGATCTGGCATCTGCGCTACCTGGCCGACGGGCGGCTGTTCGCCATCATCTCGGAGATGGGGGAGTGGACGGTTTCGCTGGATGGAGCGCCCTGGGAAACCAAGTTCGGCTATGTCTGGAACCCGATCTTTACCGAAGACGGCCGCAGCGTTGCCGTGTCTTTCCAGCAGGACATGCAATACGGTATGGCGCTGAACGGCCATTGCTGGGAGAGCACCTATCCCACCATGACCAACGCGGCCCTGAGTCCGGACGGCCGGCACACGGCGGCAGCCGTCCAGGTCGCCAGCATCGGGGAAGCCGATATCCAAACCTTTCAGCAGGGCTGTTTCACGGTGGCGATCGACGGCAGCCCCTGGGAACAGACCTTTGTCAACGTCTGGAACATGGCCTTCAGCCCGGACGGAAGCCGGTTGGCGGCCGAAGTGCGCCTCAACCTTTACGAATATACCATTGCGGTAGACGGCGTTGCGTGGAACAGCGTGTATAACACCGTATGGGAGCCGGTATTTCATCCCACAGACGGAAGCGTGCTGGCGCCGGTTCGGTTGGGGGGGAAATGGTGGCTCTACTGTGACGGCAAACCGTTTTGGGATCCGTCGTTCGTACAGCTTTGGCATCCGACCTTTTCTTCCGACGGCCGCCGGCTGGCGGCTGTGGTTGCCCCGAAGTTCGGGCGGTGGACCGTCGCTTTGGATGGAAAGCCCTGGTCTGCGACCTTTCGGGACATGGTGACCGATCTGGTCTTCAGTCCGGACGGAAGCCGGCTGGCAGCCCTCGGCAAGGAGGGACCGGCCTGGAAGGTGGCAGTGGACGGCAGGGTGTGGGACAACGCGTTCGACATGGCCTGGCAGCCGGTCTTCAGCCCGGATGGCAGGCGCGTGGCCGCCAAGGTAGAGCGCAGCGGCAAATACACCATCGCGGTGGACGACCGATTGTGGGGCCGGCAATGCGACGCGGTCTGGCATCCAGTCTTCAGCCCGGATGGAAAACGGATGCTCATCCGTGCGGTGGAAAACGGCGAGTTCGTCCGTCATGTGATTTCGGTGGCGGATATCGCCGGATAACCCATCGACCTGTCGGTTCGACGGAAAATGGGTTTGGATTTCGATCGAGCCCGGTCCAAGGCCTCAGGATTAAGGGAGGAGCGATGCACAGCGTCTACAGTTTTGTCACCGGTCCGATGGTCTGGGTGGCTTTCGGGGTATTCGTTGCCGGCTGTCTCTTTCGACTCGTGGTGCTTCTGAGCCAAGTCAGCCGCAAAGAGCCGTTCATCTTCAGCTACATGAACCTGAAGTGGAGCCTGCGCTCCATCGGACATTGGATCGTGCCCTTTGCCACCGTGAACTGGCGGCGGCATCCTGTGCTGACCGTTGTCACCTTCGTCTTTCATATCTGCCTGTTTCTGGTTCCGATTTTTCTGCTGTCTCACATCGTCCTGGTCGACGAGGCGTGGAGTATCTCGTGGGCGGCGCTGCCCGACGGACTGGCCGATGCGTTGACATTGACGGTGATCGCCTGCTGCCTTTTTTTCCTGGTGCGGCGCATCCGGTCGCCGGAGGTGAAGTTTGTCACCTACCCGTCGGACTACGTTATCTTAGCGATCGTGGCGGCGCCGTTTGTGACCGGCTTTCTGGCCTACCACCAATGGTTCGGCTATCCGGTCATGTTCATATTGCACGTGATCGCCGGTGAAATCATGCTGATCGCCATTCCCTTTACCCGGTTGAGCCACATGCTCTTTGCCGTCTTTACCCGGGCGTACATGGGATCCGAATTCGGCGGGGTCAGAAAGGCCAAAGACTGGTGATAAATTCGCTGCCGCGAATTGATAAGGCTTCGCGTTCCGCGAAGCAGAAAAATGAAATAGATTTGACTTTGCCGGTGTTTTTAGCGCATCCGGCGGATTTCTTCCTCCATGGAAAGCAACAGGAGGCCAATCATGGCAGAACCTGCTGAAGAGAAAGAAAAAAAAGGACTGGACATCGGGCTGGAAAAAGGGGTGTCGAAGCTGACCCCTGAGAAAATCGAACAGACGATCAACGACGTTCTGGACAAGGAATGCGGCCCCCGGTTCAAGACCTACGTGGAGACCTGCATCCACTGCGGCCTTTGCAGCGAAGCCTGCCACTACTACCTGTCCCACGACAACGATCCACGCTTTTCTCCGGTGGGCAAGGTCAAACAGACCATCTGGGAGATGCTCCGGAAAAAAGGGAAGGTGAACGGGGAATTCATCAAGCGGGCGGCCGAAATCACCCACACGGAGTGCAACCTCTGCAAGCGCTGCGCCATGTACTGCCCCTTTGGCATCGACATCGCCTATCTGATGACCGTGGTGCGGCGGATCATCCACAAACTGGGCTGCACCCCGCAGTACATTCAGGATACGGCCCACAGCCACTCGGTGCACTACAACCAGATGTGGGTCAAGGGCGACGAATGGCCGGATACGCTCCAGTGGCAGGAAGAAGAGGCCCAGGCCGAAATTCCGACCCTGCGCATCCCGCTTGAAAAGGAAGGGGCCGAGATCATGTATTCGGTGATTGCCCCGGAGCCCAAATTCCAGGCCCAGCTCATCTACCAGGCGGCGGTCATCATGGATCAGGCCGGGGTGGACTGGACCATGCCGGCCACTGTCGGATGGGACAACAGCGACATGGCTATGTTCACCGGCGATTCCGAATTGATGGGGCGGCTGAAGCGGGCCCATTTTGAAACGGCCGCCCGGCTGAAGGTCAAGCGGATCGTCATGGGCGAGTGCGGGCATGCCTTCCGGTCGGTCTACGACATGGGAAACCGTTGGCTCGGATGGCAGATGCCGCCGATTCCCATCGTCCACGCCATCGAATTCTACGCCGAGATCCTCAGGGCCGGCAAGATCAAGGTGGCCAAGAAATTTTCCCGGCCGGTGACTCTTCACGATCCGTGCAACGTGGTGCGCGGCGGCGGGCTTCATGAAGACGCCCGGTACGTAACCCGGCAACTGTGCGAAACTCTCGTGGAGATGCATCCGAACCGGGAGCACAACTACTGCTGCTGCGCCGGAGGCGGGGTGATCAACTGCGGGCCGCCCTACAAAATGAAGCGGATCGAAGGCAACCGCGTCAAGGCAGAGCAGCTTTTTGCCGCAAAGGCAAGGGGCGCCGAGGTATTGATCACGCCGTGTCACAACTGCCACAGCGGACTGCATGACATCGTTCATCATTACGGCGTCGGACTGGAGATCAAGTTCTTCGGAGATATCCTCTACGAAGTCATGGAGAAACCAGAAGGGTGATGCAAAGGAGAGACCGGATGAAGAAAGCCGCCGTAAGCCTGATACTGATCCTGGCCGGTTGTGCGCTCCTGATGGCCGCTGCCGCTGCGCAGGAAGATATGGTGGTTGTCGACCCGGGCCCGTTTGAAAATCCGCAGCGGCCTCCGTCGACGTTCCGCCACGAGGAGCACAATCTTGCTGCGGACATCTGGGAATGCAACGTTTGCCACCACGTTTACGACGAGGAGGGGAATCTCCTGGACGACGAATCATCCGAGGACATGCGCTGCGTGGACTGCCATTTCCTCGAAGACACCGGCACCCAACCCGGTCTGATGAAGGCCTTTCATCTCAACTGCAAGGGATGCCACATCAAGGAGGCCAAAGGACCGGTGATGTGCGGAGAATGCCATCGCTGGCGGCAGCCGGCCGCTGACGGGCCCGGTGCAGGGTAAACGGGGCCCGCAAAAAATCGCTGTCGGGATTTTATGAGAGTTTCGCGCCCCGGGAACCGTACGGAACAATGAATCAGGCAAGCCCGGTCCCTGCCGGCAAGACACGCAACGGTTGACAATACCGGGGAAAGACCAACGCTTTTTGCATTGTTGAGAGGTGCATCATGCCCAAAAAAATCTTGATCATCGACGATGATCCGATCGTGGTCAAATATCTTCAGGCGGTATTTTCCGACAACGGCTATGATACCTGCACGGCCAACAGCAGCTCCGAAGGACTGGAAGTCGTTCGAAAGGAAAAGCCGGATCTGATCACCCTCGATCTGCAGATGCCCGACGAGTGGGGGCCGCGGTTTTACCGCAAGCTGCGCAAGGATAAGGAGCACCGAGACATCCCGGTCATCGTGGTCAGCGGCATCGACGGAGACCACGCCATTCAGAGCGCCGTTGCCTTTGTGCGCAAACCGTTCGATCCGGAAAAACTGGTCGGGATCGTGAAAAACACCATCGGCTGATTTTTTTTGCTCCATAAAAGCGCGAAGCGATTTTATCCATGGAAGACAAACTGCTTCTGGTCGACGACGAAGAAGGAATCCGAAATGTGCTGCGAATTTCTCTTGCGGATCTGGGCTACACTGTGTTCACGGCGGCCGACGGCAAAGAGGCGTTGACCATCTTCAAAGAAGAACAGCCCGACATCGTTTTGACCGACATCAAGATGCCCGGCATCGACGGTGTGGAGCTGCTTCGCAGGATCAAGCACGAAAACCCCGAAACCGAGGTGATCATGATCACCGGCCACGGGGATATGGACCTGGCCGTTCAAAGTCTGAAAAACGACGCCACCGATTTCATCACCAAGCCGATCAACGACGATATCCTGGAGATTTCGGTCCAGAAGGCCAGGGAAAAGATCCTTGTCCGGGAAAAGCTTCGTGCCTACACGGCGAACCTGGAGGCGCTGCTGCGGGAAAAATCCGCCCTGCAGGACCGCCTATCGTCTTTGGGGCTTCGGATCAGCTCGATCAGCCACGGCATCAAGGGCCTGCTGACCGGTCTGGACGGAGGGATGTACCTCGTCGACGGGGGGCTGAAAAAAAACGATTCCGACCAGATCCGGGAGGGATGGACCATCGTCAAGGAGATGGTCGATCGGATCCGCAAAATGGTGCTCGACATTCTCTTTTATGCCCGGGAACGGGAGCTCAAGCCCGAGACGATCGATGTGCATTCTTTCTGCCAGGAGGTGGCCCAGGGGGTCGGTCAGAAGCTCAAGGAGCGGGGGATCGAATTTCATCAGGATTTATCCGGGGCGACCGGAAGCTTCCGGGTCGACCCCGGCTACCTGAGGACGGCCTTGATCAACATCATCGAAAACGCCGCAGACGCCTGTCAAAAGAAGGAAGACCTGGCCGCCCCGAAAGTGGTATTCCGGGCCGCCGAAGAAAACGGGGAGATCCTGTTTGAAATCGCCGACAACGGAATCGGAATGGATGAAGAGGCCCGGGAGAAGATCTTCGAGCTTTTTTTTTCCTCCAAAGGCAGCCAAGGCACCGGGCTCGGCCTTTACATCAGCCAGAAGGTTGTCGGACAGCACGGCGGGTCGATTCGGGTTCGGTCCCAGCCGGGCCGGGGAAGCCGATTTTTCCTAAAGGTTCCTCGATCGGGCCCTGAAGAGGGTGAATCCGCCGCCCCGGCATGACAACGGCGGATCAGATCCATGGAACCCACGCTCCTACTGATTGAATCAGAGCCCCTGCGGGCCCAGCGCCTTAGAGACGCCCTGAGCGGGACCGGATTCGATCTTCGACTCATCTCCGATCCAGAGGCTGCCATGGCCGCGGCCCGGGATATCCAGCCGTTGAAAATCCTCATCGACGGAGGCAGCCGGGAGGTTGACGCCCCGGCAATGGTTCGCCGGTTTGCCGCAGTCGGACAAGAGGCGGAAATTTTCGTAATCGCCTCGGGCGACGACGCAATCGCCTGTTATGAAAATGGCGCCGCGGCCGTCTTTCCCAGCTCCGACAGCGAGACAGCCCTTTCTGCCCTGGCGGCCAGGATCGCCCGGCCTTGCCCCGGCGCGGACCGGGATGGACAGGAACTGGACTTACAGCGCGTAAAAGGCATGCTGGAAGACGAGCGGTTCATCACGGTCAACCAGGTCCTCGACAACATTTCTTTGATCATCGAGCAGATCTCCGACGAAGTCGAGGGCGGGGTGAAATACTTCACCCAGATCCGGCAGCTCAAAGACAACCTGTCCTATCTGGGGCTGATGATGGGCACCATCGCCCACGGCATCAAAGGAGTGCTCACCGGCCTCAACGGTGGACTCTACCTGATCGAGTCCGCTTGCCGGAGGCAGCAGCAGGAAAAAGTGGAGGAGGGCATCGCCATCAGCCGCCAGATGATGCAGCGCATGGAGCAGGTGGTGTTCAATATTTTGTATTACACCAAAAAGCGGTCGCTGAGCCTGGAGACGGTGGAGGCCGACCCCTTTGCCGCCGATCTTGCCGCCGAATTCGAGCCGAAGATCGACAGCTCCCGCATCTCCTTCCGCGTCGAGCTCGACGCCCTCGGCGCCTCCCTGGAAGCCGACGCCACCATGCTCCGGGCGGCCCTGACAAATATCCTGGAAAACGCCGTCGACGCCTGTGCGGCGGACACAGAAAAGAAATCGCATCAAATCGTTTTTCGCGTCGAACAGCACGACGGCCAGATCCGCTTCGATATCCAAGACGACGGGCCGGGGATGGATACCGAAACCCGGAAAAAGCTGTTCGATCTTTTCTATTCCACCAAGGGAAGCAAGGGGACCGGGCTGGGGATGTTCATTGCCGACAAGATCATCCGTCAGCACGGCGGAAGGATCCGCGTGGAGTCCGAGCCCGGCGAAGGGACCCGGTTCACCGTGGATCTGCCCCGGCGGATTCCCGACGTGCTCAGGCAGTACCGAACCGATCAGATTCGCGACTTCGAATTATAAAATCGCTCCGCGATTTTATAATATTGCGGCTTCGCCTCAAAAAACCTGAAATTTCAACCATTTCCCAGGAAGGAGCCCCATGACCTACGATACCCTGAAAGTGAACGTCGGAGAAGACTTCGTGGCCGAGTTGACGTTGAACCGGCCCGGGCAGCTCAACACCTTTACCACCCCGATGGCCGAGGAGCTCAATGCCGCCCTGGGAGAACTGGATGCCGACGACCGGGTGCGGGTGGTGCTGATCAAGGGGGCGGGCAAGGCTTTCTGTGCCGGGATCGACGTCAACGAGCTCTTCGGAAAGACTGCCATGGAATACCGCATCTGGATCGAAAAGATGGAACGCCCGCTGGTGAAGATCTCTCATATGGTCAAACCGGTGATCGCCCAGGTCCACGGCGTGGCGGCGGCAAACGGCGCCGGGCTGGCCGTGGCCGCAGACCTGACCATCGCGGCCAAAAGCGCGCGTCTGGGACTGACGGCCATCAATGTGGGGCTCAACTGCGTCGGCCCGGTGGTTCCGGTGTCCAGGTCGTTGGGCCGCAAGCGGTCCCTGGAGCTGCTGCTTTACGGCGAGCTTCTCAGCGCCGAACAGGCCCGGTCTTTCGGGCTCGTCAACCGCGTGGTCGATGACGACCGGCTCGGTGAAGAAGCCCGAAGCTGGGCGGCCAAGCTGGCCGAAAAAAGTCCGGTGGCCGTGCAGATTGCCAAGCAATCCTACTACGTAGCGGAAAACATGGACTACGATCGCGCCTTTTCCTTCATGAACGAGGCGTTTGCCCGGCTGTGCAGCACAGACGACGCCAAAGAGGGCGTCAATGCGTTCCTGGAAAAACGCAAACCTGAATGGAAGATGGGCTGATGAACTTGGCCGACATTCTGGTGGTAACGGTTTCCGGCGTGCGCACCGGCGAAAAAGACGCGGTCAGGGCATTGATCGGAGGCTGCGGGCTTTCGGTGGAGGACATCACCGGCGAGGGGCTACGGGATTTTCTCGCTGCCCGGAAAGGAAGCGAGGTGATCGGCGTTGTCGGCCTGGAGTTTTGTGGGCCCGATGCCCTGCTCCGTTCCCTGGCGGTGGCCGAGACTCACCGCGGGCAGGGGGTGGCCAAACTGCTGGCGGCTTCGGCCGAAAAATACGCCCGGTCCCGCAAGGCAGCCACCCTTTACCTGCTGACGGAAACCGCCGACGGATTTTTCGCCGGACATGGATTCGAGCGCATCGACCGGGACAAGGCCCCGGAGAAGATCCGCGCCACCGCCGAATTTTCACGGATCTGTCCGGACTCGGCCGTCTGCATGCGCAAATCGATTGCCGGTTAGGAAATGAATCAGGATGTAGACATTACAGGCGGGGTTTGCCGGGACGCCGGATCACCGCCGTCCCGGCATTGCTCGCATGGTTTTTTTCGATTTATTTTCTGAGCAGCGCAAAATAACGATCAAACCGTGCCAGCGATTTGATCGTTACTCGATCGGATACCCCGCCTTTTCCCAGGCCATCCAGCCCCCGTCCATGTTTTTCACGTTTTTGTACCCCATGCGGCACAGGGTGCAGGCGGCCAGACAGCCGCGGCCGCCGCTTTTGCAGTATATGACGACGTTTTCGTTCTTGTTGGGCACCTTTTTGTCGATTTTAAACTCCAACAAGCCCCGGGGGATGTTCATGGCGCCCGGGACATGACCCATCTTGTACTCTTTGGGCTCCCGGCAGTCGATAAACAGATGATCGCCCTGATCGAGGATTTCCCTGCCCTGTGACACGGTGATTTCGCAAATGTTTTTCTTGGCATCTTGCACCATTTCTTTGGCCGACATCTCTTTTTGCGGCTCGGTGGTGGCGCAGCCGCCGACAAGCAGGCCAAAGACGATGCCCAGGGCCAGTGTCCATGTGGCAAACCGTTTCATTTTTTCCCCCTTTCTGAACAGATGGTACGATGTTTGGCAAAACGCTCGTTTCTTTTCCATGGTTCAGGCATTGCACCGCCCGGTGCAATGCCGATTTCTACTCTTCCACCTTTGCCGGAACCCGATCGGCGGGAACGATCACCGTCTTGTTGGCATTCAGATATTTCGGCTCGACATCCTTTTCCCTCAAGAAGAGCGCTTCGTTGCCGTGGCAGGCGTTGCAGGACTCGTTCTGCGGGGTTTTCCGCTGGATATTGTGAGGGGTCGCCATTTTCCAAGTGGGCGCCCGGTCGAAATTCGTCAGGCCGTTTTCGACGTAAAACTTGAACGAGTCGTGATCCACCGGGACATGGCGCAGGGTGACCCATTTCTCCGGCCGCCTTTCGGATTGCAGGGGATTCAAGCCGATTTTGAACGTCATGAAAGAAGGCTTGGTCTTGTAAAATTTGTATCCTTGCTTGTCTTTGCCGAAGTGGCAGGAGGTGCAGTTTTTATAGGGCATGGAATGGCAGACCTGGCAGCTGAGCCGGTCTTTGTGCTGCCGGTGCTGTTCGGCATTTTCCGCGGCGTCGGTATAAATATCCTCATGGCATTGTAAGCAGGTCGGCGCGCTTTCCACTTCGTAGCGGTTCGCATATTCGTTTCCGTCGCCGTGCATTTCGTAGGACGTATGACATTTGGTGCATTTGAAGTAGTTCTTTTTGTGGACGTCGGCGGGGATCCCCTCGTTTTTCCCCATGTATTCCTTTTCGATGCGGCTTCCGTGGCAGGCCGTACACGTGGTTTGCATGGGGGGCCTTCTTTGAAAAAGATGGCTTTCCAGCAATCCGCCGTCCACTGCATCGGGCCGGCTGACATGGCATTGCCCGCAGCTGCTGTGGCAGGAGGTGCAATGGGCCTCCCGGGCCTCGTTGACCGTCGTGTACACTTCCTTGTCATCGCTGGCACGCTTGTCGATGGCTTTTTTAAACGGGGTGAGGCTGATGTGGAGGCTGGTCTGGTAATGTTCTGTGATGTCATCGTGGCAGAGACCGCAGGTAAACGAGGGATCCGGGTAGGAGGGATCCTTGACGACGCCGATATGGGCCTTTTGCCAGTCCGGCTCGGTCGGATCGCCGCCGTGGCATTCCTCGCATCCCAGCGTGCCGTGGTTTTCATCCTCGGCAAACTCGCTGTCCACAAAGACTTTCTCGTGTGGCGCCAACGGCGTCACTTCTCCGCCTCACCCCTCTCCTTCGGTCTGGATCGAGGCGCCGGGCTTGTCTTTGTTGGCCTGGGCGATCTCTCGGGTAATTTCAATCAGCTTGCGGGGATTCGTGTGGCAGCTAAAGCAGTGGTTTTCCTGTTGGGCGGATCGGACGGATGGTGTTTCTCCCAGGAAAAGCAGGCAGATGGAAACAATCAGACCACCGACGACGACAAGTTTAATGGCTTTCATGGTTTTTCTCCTTGTCGATGAGAAGAACGCGGGTGCAGGTGTCGAGCACGGGCGATACCCGAACTCTGAATATGGGTATGGCGATTCGTATCACGGCTGCATAGGCCCCATGGTGCCGGTATGGACCGATTTGAAAGAGCGCCTGCTGTCTGGGGATTCGCCGCAACGGGACTTTCAGCGGATACATCAGCGTAAATGATCAATGGGCATCCGAGCAGATTCCCGGTTGCACAGCACCGGAAAAAGGGATGGCTTTCCAATCATACAGCAAGATCCGGACCAGAAAGTGAAACAGATGGGGGTAAAGGAAATAAGGTTTTGATATATTGAGATGATAAATACATTTCGAGAGATACAGAACTGCATCTATATCGATGAAACCGGGAACAAAATCGCCCTTTTTATGGACAAAACCGGGGCATATCGTTCCCTTTTTGAGAAGCGTTCTCGATCCGTGTTTCCCAGCGATGCGTCTCGTCGGCGGTTTTGCGCAATTGACAATACCTCCTCCGGGCGCGTAAAATGTGGTTCAGCTTTTTCTGCATGGGCGTCGCTGCAGAAGTAGCGCACCCATCGTTTTTTTCGACAGCCGACTGCCTTGCATTCATGGGCCAACCGGGTTCCGGGGGACATTCCATGAACTTGCCCAAGACAGAGATCAAAGCGCATCATCAGATCATTTTAGACAGCATTGCAGACGGCGTCTTTACGGTCGATATGGACATGTGCATCAGCTCCTTTAACCGGGCGGCGGAAAAAATTACGGGAATAGCGAGAAACGACGCCATCGGAAGGCCTTGCTTCGAGGTTCTTCGGGCCAATGTTTGTGAAGAAAATTGCCTGCTTCGGCAGACCATCGAGACTGAACAGCCGGTGATCAATGCACCGGTTTACATCATGCGAGCAGACAAGAAATCGATCCCCATTGGCGTGACCACTGCCCTTTTAAAGGACGCCGGAGGTCGAATCATCGGCGGTGTAGAGACCTTTCAGGATCTGACGGCGGTCGACAAGCTCCGAAAGGCGCTCCGAAAACAGCATTCTTTCGAGGACATCGTGAGCAAAAACGCGAAGATGCGCGATCTTTTCGCGATTTTGCCCCAGGTTGCAGAAAGTAACAGCAGCGTGCTGATCGAAGGCGCCAGCGGTACGGGAAAAGAGCTTGTTGCAAGGGCGATTCATGCCCACAGCCGCGGAAAAGAAGGCCCGTTCATCGCGATCAACTGCGGTGCGCTTCCGGATAGCTTGTGCGAATCCGAGTTGTTCGGATACAAGGCCGGCGCCTTTACCGACGCCAAAAAAGACAAGCCCGGCCGCTTTGCCCTCGCCCAGAACGGGACTATTTTCCTGGATGAAATCGGCGATGTCTCACCCACCGTTCAGAGCCGGCTGCTTCGCGTTCTGGAAGAAAGGAGATACGAGCCCCTTGGATCAACGGTGTCGTGTGAGACCAATGCGCGGGTGATCACGGCGACCCATCAGAATCTGCGAAAACTGGTCGAGGAGGGAAAATTCCGGGAGGATCTCTATTTTCGAATCGACATCGTCAAGCTTTCCTTGCCGCCGCTTGTCCAAAGAAAAGAAGACATCCCTCTTCTGGTGGACCACTTTGTCGACCGGTTCAATCATCTCAGCGGGAAGAAAATCGTCGGACTTTCCCAGAAGGCGATTGCCTCGCTCATGCTTTACGACTGGCCGGGAAACGTCCGGGAGCTTGAAAACACCATCGAGCATGGGTTTGTGCTTTGCCCGCAGGGAATCATCCGGCTCCATCACCTGCCGGCACGGGTGGTGCCGCAAAGCGGGCTGCCGGCCGGTGCCACGGGGTTGAGTCTGAAAGAGGTCGAGAAACGGACCATATTGCAGGCCCTGGATCGAAACCGATGGAAGAAGATGGCCGCCGCCCGTGAACTTGGCATCGACAAAAACACATTGCGCAGGAAAATCAAACGCTTCGGCATCGTCGAGCCGCCGCCCAAAAGCCTCTGATGCTGACCGGAACATCAATGAACAAGCTCGCCTATCTTCTGCTGACCGTGGCCCCGCTGTGTTGGGCCGGCAATATCGTGCTTGCCCGAGGGGTCGTCGAATTGATCCCGCCGGTGGGCTTTGCTTTCTGGCGCTGGACGATCGCTTTTCTCATCCTGCTTCCCTTCGGCTGGAATCGTGCGGCAGCCGACCTGGACCAAGTCCTTCAGCACTGGAAGATCATGGTTTT
>JAIPEL010000062.1 GCA_021737185.1 Desulfobacterales bacterium
TGGAGGGCCACGCTCCGTCGTGGCCGGCATTTGGTCGTTACCGGCAGCACGGACTAGACTGCGCGCGTCCCTCCACCGGCAGGGGCTTCGACACAAGTTTCACGTTTGATCAAACTGGCCGGTTAAGACCAAAAGATTCCGATAGAATTCCTTCCGGCAAACCCTGAACCCCGAACCCTGAACGCCGCGCCAGAGGCGGGGCTTATGTGAAACTTCGACCGAGGCCGGCGGCAATAACCGACCTGCCCCCGTCTTGGGTTTTGGGGGTTGGAGGGCCACGCTCCGTCGTGGCCGGTATTGGGTCATTGTTGGCAACACGGACTAGACTGCGCGCGTCCCTCCACCGTCGGGGGCTTCGACATAAGTTTCATATTTGATCAAACTGGCCGCCTCGGTCAGTTCGTAGGTTGGGCTGAGAGAAGCGAAGCCCAACAATGAAATCCATGAATTCGATGCATAAAAGCATCGGGAATTCGTATCCAAGATCGTTTCATATACATATTCTCCCCCATTTACCGATCCGGCCGCGGCCTTTATGATTTTCGACAAACCATAAAAAGGAGGACCCCATGAAGCTGACCAGCAAGGAATTCGCCCATAATGAATCGATCCCGAAGAAATTCACCTGCCAGGGAGATGATATCAGCCCCGAGCTGACCATCGAAGAGGTCCCCGAAGGTGCCGAAAGCCTGGCCCTGATCGTGGAGGATCCGGATGCCCCGGGAAAGACCTTCGACCACTGGGTGGCCTACGACATACCGGTGGACGGAAAGATCCCGGAAGGGGCGGCGCCGGGCACCCAGGGAGTCAACGACTTCGGAAATACAGGATACGGCGGCCCCTGCCCTCCGTCAGGCACCCACCGGTACTTTTTCAAGGTGTTTGCCCTCGATGAGCATCTCGGCCTGCCGGCGGGGCTGGGTAAAAACGACCTTCAAAGTGCAATGAAAAACCACATTCTGGGTGAGGCCGAACTTGTCGGCCTCTATGCCAAGTCTTAGGCAGCGATATGGATCTTCACACACTGCGATCGGATATGGTGCGGGACCAGCTTCAACGGCGGGGGGTGAAAGACCCCGCCGTGCTGGCGGCCATGGAACAGGTGCCCCGTGAAGCATTCGTCCCGGAGAGGCTGCGGGAGATGTCCTACCAGGATTCACCGCTTCCCATCGGCGAAGGCCAAACCATCTCCCAGCCCTTTATCGTGGCCCGGATGATCGAACGCCTCGAACTCACCCCCAAAGACAAGGTTCTTGAGATCGGCACGGGCTCGGGATACGGTGCGGCGATTCTGAGCCGGATCGCCGACACCGTCTACACGGTGGAGCGCCGTGCATCGCTGGCGGAGGCGGCCCGGGAAAAGCTCGACAAACTCGGCTACGATAATATCCACGTGGTGGTGGGCGACGGCAGCCTCGGCTGGCCCGAGAATGCCCCCTATGACGCCATCGTGGGGACGGCCGGGGCCCCGAAGATTCCCGAACCGCTCAAGGAGCAGCTTTCCGTCGGCGGAAGGCTCGTGCTTCCGGTGGGAACGGTCCCGGAGCAGCAGGTACTGATCCGTCTTCGAAAAAAGGCCGAAGACCGGTTCGAGCAGGAAGAAATGGAGGCGGTCCGGTTCGTTCCCCTGGTCGGCGAAGCGGGCTGGCGATGAAGGTCGTCTTTGCCGGCACCCGCGGCTATATCGAATCCCGCAACCGCCGGCATTTCATGCACACCTCCCTGGACGTTTCCTATCTCAGCGACACCGTCCGCATCGACTGCGGCGCAGACTGGCTCGAACAAACGGATTCGATCCGGGCCGCGGCCATTGCCATCACCCATGCCCATCCGGACCATGCCGAAGGCCTGAAAAACGGCGCGCCTTGTCCGGTGTACGCCACCGAAGACGCCTGGAAAACCATGGCCTCGTACCCGATCGAAGAACGCCGAAAGGTGAATCTCCGAGAGCCGTTTCAGATCGGGAAAATCCGGCTCGAAGCCTTTCCGGTGATCCACTCCGCCCGCGCACCGGCCGTGGGCTACCGGGTCGCTGCCGGGCGAGTTTCGATCTTCTATGTGCCGGATGTGGTGTACATCGAAAACCGGCAGGACGCGCTGTCCGGCGTACACCTTTATATCGGCGACGGCGCCACCTTGACCCAGTCCTTTGTCCGAAAAGTGGGCGGATCGCTCATCGGCCATGCGCCGGTCCAGACCCAGCTTACCTGGTGCCGAAAAGAAGGCGTGCCCCGGGCGGTTATCACCCACTGCGGCTCGGAAATCGTGGAGGGTGACGAACGGACCCTGGGGGCAAAACTCCGGAAGTTGGCCGAAGAGCGCGGCGTCGAAGCACAGATTGCCTATGATGGGATGGAGATAGTGCTGAGGTGATAGGGCATAGCGTTCAAGATTCAAAATTCAAGATTCAAGATTCTCCGGAAGGAATTTTAGAAGAACCTCATTATCATATCAAATCCCCCTATATCCCCCTTTTCAAAGGGGGACTTTGGGGCTTTCGCCATCCCGACTCTCGATGGGATGACGGGGCTGTCCTCTATTGTTTTACCCTTTGCCCTATGCACCACCTGTCCGGCGAAGCCGAAGGCGACCTGTGGGGCGTAGCTCATAGAGCGAAGACTCAAGACGGATGCCCCATGCGTACTCATTTTTACAGAATCCCGAATAAAATCCATAGCAAAACAACAACTCCCGTCACCGCCAGGCCCACAGCGAGCCGGTGGCGTTTGTAAAGGTCTTCGGCGGCGTCGCCGAAGCGCCATACCAGCACTGCCAGGCCGAAATAGCGAACGGCGCGGGAAAGAGCGGTCGCCGCCAGAAAACCGAGGATCGAATACCCCGAGGTTCCCGCGGCAACCATGGCGATCTGAAACGGCACCGGCGTGACGCCGACACTGAACACGAACCAGAACCCTTTTTCTCGAAGCATTTCGCCGGCCCTGGCAAGTTGCTCTTTCCCGCCGGCGGCGGAAACGATCCAATCGCCCACCGATGCCTGAAAAAAATAACCGGCGGCATAGCCGAACAGGGCCCCGCCGATGCATCCGAGCAGGGCTGCCAGGGCCAGTTGCCACATGCGCTTCCGGTCGATCTGCATCAGCGGAATGAGCAGCAGCTCCAGCGGGATCGGCATCACGGTCGATTCCAGAAACGAGACCACGGCCACCGCCCATCGAGTGTGGCGGGATTTTAGGATTTTATTTAGTAATTTCTTATTTTTATATGAGGCAAGCATAGCGCATGGAGCATAGAGTCTGATAGACGCATGGCGCATGGAGCATAGGGCATAGGGTGAAAAAAGACATCATTCCCCTCATAAAAATCCTTCCGGTAAATCTTGAATCTGGAATCTGGAATTTTGAACCCCGCCACAGCCAGCGGGGGCTGTCCCCTATTGGTATACCCTATGCTCCATGCCCTATGCTCCATGCGTTTTTCCCCGGGACATTTTCCCGGCTCCGCCCAGCGCCAACAGACAAATACGCAATATACCCTATGGAATCATCTTTCATTTTTCTTATCATAAAAATGAAGGTCGGACAGATCCGAAAAAAGAAGAAATTGTCGGGCAGTTTTTTATCAACCGTTTACCGACGGAGCACGGAAATCCATGAGCACCTTACAAGAGCACACCAATGGCTTGAAACGTCTGGTGGAAAAATGCCGGAATGAATTTCGCAGGGCTGAAAATACCGATTACTACTCCAAAGAGGACTTCCGGGAGGCGGAGAAAAAATATGTCCGCTTCTGCCTTACAGGAGACCCCTTCTATTCCGATCAATAAAGATAGTTCGCCTTTCCGGACGCGGTATCGGATTTCAATCGCGCCGGCGATTTTAGAGGAGCGCTTATGAACCCCATAGAAAACACAGCGGAACAGGGCACCTCTTTCGGTTTTTCGACGGTGCTGTTCCATGCCATGCAAGGGTTGGACCTCGTCGAACAATACCTGGAAGAAGCCGAACACAATAAGGACGCCGATATGGCCAACTGGCTGCGGGAAACGAGAACGCTTTATGGGCAAATTCTGGCATCCGCGGAAAAGTACTACTAAATCAAATCGCTGCGCGATTTGATTAGATGGGCGGCTGCGCCGCCAGTGGGCGCGATTTGATTAGATGGGCGGCTGCGCCGCCAGTGGGCGCGATTTGATTAGATGGGCGGCTGCGCCGCCAGTGGGCGCGATTTGATTAGATGGGCGGCTCGGCCGCCGATTCAAAGCATTCCTAACTCAATCCGTGCGGAACCTTACCGCTGACAGCGGGATTGCGAACTTCTGAAAATCCTCACAGACGATATTGCCATTTGCGCAGAGCACTCGTTGGTCATTCCCGCGCAGGCGGGAATCCAGCACTCTTTGGTCATTCCCGCGCAGGCGGGAATCCAGCACTCTTTGGTCATTCCCGCGCAGGCGGGAATCCAGTGAGGATTTCGGATACAGAGACTGGATGCCCGTCTTCACGGGCATGACGGAAAAAACTTCCCGATCGCTGATTTAGCTCCAGTTGCTTAGCTTCCTTTGGCCCCTGCTTCCGACAGCAGGAAGCGGACCTCTTTTTCGGATAGGTCGTACCAGTTCTCGTAGGCATCGGCCACGGCAAAGGAAAACACCTCCCGAACATTGGCGCAGTATACCTCATCGACGCCCCTGCCCAAAGAATCGATGGACCGCAGCGGGGCCGTCGGCACGGCGACGATCGTTTTGGCCGCCTTGCGCTTGTTGACCATGTACACCGAGGCTTTCATCGTGAAGCCGGAGGCAAGTCCGTCGTCGACAATGACAACCGTTTTGCCGGAAAGGTCGGGGAACGGACATTCGCCCCGGAGCCGCCGGTTTCTTTCCGCCAGTTCCCCGCGAACCTTTGCAGACTGACGCTCCACCTGCTCCTCGGTCAATCCGAGCTGCGTCATGAGAACCTCGTTTAAAAAGACGTCCCCTTCCTGGGTCATGGACCCGAATCCGGCCTCGGTGTTTCCCGGGATCTGGATCTTTCGGACGATAATCAAATCCAGCGGACAGTCCAGGATTTCCGCGATCTTCACAGCCACCGGCACGCCGCCCATGGGAATGGTCAGCACCATCACATCGTCGGCCCCACCGTAGGCAGGGGCCAGCATCTCGCCCAGCACCACCCCGGCGTCGAACCGGTCCTTGAACACCCGGGTTCGGTTTCTCAGCTCGATTTTTTCGTGTATTTTCGGCATACTTCTAAGACCTTCAAAAAATTGGGCATTATTTCAAATTCGTCATTCCCGCTAAGCAGATTGGGTCCTATATCGGTTATAGAGCCCTTGCAATCCTGGCCGCCTCCAGGATGGCCTCCTTGGCGGTGCCGACCGTATTGCAATCGCCGATCCGGTAAACTTCATACGGCTCTTGCTGCAATTCATCCCACAGACGGGTTTCTGGAAGGCCTCCCGCGGCCAGCACTGCCGGCACGGCAGGCAGGACGGACTCGCGTCCTTGGGTGTCCGCCACGCGGACCGAACCGTCTTCGATGCAAACCAGACGGGTTTCGGTCAGCAGGCGGACCCCGCGTTCTTTCAATTTTCGGACCAGCATCTTCCGGGTCATCGCTTCCAGGTCTCCGGCAAGCTTCGGCATAGCCTCGATCAAGGTGACGGAAAGGTCTCTTTCCGCCAGATAAAGGGCGATTTCACATCCGGTGGCACCGCCGCCAACCACGACCACCGGCCCCTGGGTGGGCCCAAATCCATCCAACGCCTGGCGGAAGGTGATAGCATTGGGGCCATCCGCTCCCGGCACCGCCGGAATCAGGGGAAGCGAACCGGTGGCCAGTATGACGGCATCGGGCGACGCGGCCCGGATCTGGTTAAGTGTCCCAGCGCAATTGAGCCGACAAACCACCTGGTATCGTTCGATCTGACGCTTGTGAAAGGCCACCAGCTTTTGAATCCCCTGCTTGTGGCGAATGACGCCGGCAGCGGCCATCAACTGTCCGCCGAGCGCCGGCCCCTGTTCGAAGAGCTGGACATGATGCCCTCGCATGGCCGCCACCCAGGCTGCATTCATGCCGGCGGGACCGCCGCCGACCACGATGATTTTTTTGGGCTGCCCGACCGGCTGGATTTCCATCTCTTTTTCCCGGCCCAGGGAAGGGTTGACCAGGCACTCCACCCTGCCCTTTTTGAAGATGGAAGCCATGCAGCTGTTGCAGGCAATGCATATCCGGATGTCTTCTTCCCGGCCCTCTGCTGCTTTCTTCGGCATTTCCGGGTCGGCCAGAAGACCCCTTCCGATACAAACCAGGTCCGCGTTTCCCTGTTCGAGGATCCTTCGCGCCACCTGCGGATGATTGATCCGCCCGACGGCCATGACCGGCACCGGAAGCGCCGAACGCACGGCTCCGGCCGAATCCGCCAGGCAACCCTCCTTCATGAAGGCCGGCTGGCAGATCCACTCCGGGGTGGCATCGCTTCCGGCCGATACCTGGACAATGTCCACCCCTGCCGCGACGATGTGCTCCAGCAGCCGGATGCTTTCCTCCACATCCAGTCCGCCCTCGACGAACTCCTGGGCACTGATCTTGAATGACACCGGGAACTCGGGTCCAATGCGGCGCCGGATCTCCTGTATGATTTCAACAGGAAAACGAGCACGGTTTTCCGTACTGCCGCCGTATTCGTCCTGCCGGCGGTTCGAAAACGGGGAAAGAAACTGGGCCACGAGATATCCGTGCGCACCATGAATCTCCAGCAGGCGAAAACTGGCGTCCCGTGCCCGCAGCGCGGCATCCCCGAACTTTTTCACCAGCGCCTGGATTTCAGACACCGCGAGGGGGTGGACATCTCCCCGGATGGCGGGACAGGGAATCGGAGATGGTGCCAGGGGTTCGGTTTTGATCACCTTCGAGGAAGTCTGCCGGCCGGCGTGGTGGATCTGCAGGGCCGGAATGGCGCCCTCTTCTTCCATCGCCTTTGCAAGACCGGCAAGACCCTCCACGTAGCGGTCATGGTCGATGCGTGCCTGGAAAGGAGAAACCACGCCTTCGGCAGACACGGCCGCTGCTTCGGCGATCACCATGGCCGGCCCGCCGGCGGCCCGTTTGCGATAGTGCTCCACCGTATTCTCGTTGACCGTGCCGCCCTTGTCGGTGAGAAAGGAGGCCAGAGGCGGCATGGCGATGCGGTTGGACAATGTAAGACTTCGAAGGGAGAAAGGGGTGAAAAGAACGTCCATATCCATCTCCTCCAGCGCCGAAACCTTGCCAGCGACCGGGACCGGAGCTCTCGATCCATGACCTTTCCCGATACTTCCCCGGCAGGTCTCTTTTACGCCTTTCTAAGCCCCTTTCGGCATCTTTCGGAATGGGGTGTACCCTGTATTTCCGATTCGACGTCAGTTTCCCGCTTGCCGGAAATGCCATCCCACCTCTTTTCTCCCGGCTGCTCATCTGAGAATGGGGTCCGGCATTTTCGAAAATGAATGATCGCCCCCATTCTAAGCTGGAGCCGCACTTCATAAAATGTTTAAAAAAAACAATAAATTTTAAGCCGTTCAACCTTAGGAAAATCAGGAGTCTGGAACATGTTTTTTGTCGATTTGATTTTCGCCCTGATCATCGCCGTTCTCATGGTCGCCCTGTTTGCGATCCTGTTTCAAATCCGGGGACCCTGGAACAGCCTGCTGTGGTTTTTTGTTATCGTTTTGCTGGCCACGTGGGCCGGCGGCGTCTGGCTGGCGCCCATGGGTCCGCCGGTGGGGGAATTTTATTGGCTTCCCTTCCTGGTCGTAGGCCTTGTCATCGCCCTGCTGCTGGCCGCAGCCACCATCCCCCTTCCCCGGGAGGAATCGACGGTCGAACTCGTCGATCCAAAGGAGCGCAGGGCAAAAAGATGGGCGGCTGGAACGGCGCTGACGATTTTTTTCTGGGTGCTGATTCTGCTTCTGCTGGCAGCAATTTTCATGCGGTACATGCTTTAGGAGGAGACATGGTGGTCAAAGGAAATGTGGGCATCACGGATCGCAAGATCCTCATCACCTGTCCCGAATGCGGAAGGCAGCACGTGGAGCTCCTGGTTGAAATTGAAAACAAGGAAAGAATGATATGAAACTGAATGTCAAGGCGTTGGCGGCGGCGGCCGCCGTGCTCTGGGGCGCGGCAGTGCTGCTGGTCTGCCTCATCAATCTTGCCTATGCGGAATACGGCATCGGCTTTTTGACCGTTCTGAAAACCATTTACCCGGGCTTCGATGCCTCGGGCACGATTGCAGACGTGGCGACGGGCACCTTGTATGCCGTTGTGGACGGAGCCGTTTTCGGCCTGGTCTTCGGATGGCTCTACAACGTGTTCTCGGTCGGTCGGGACAAAAAGGCCCCGGTCCAGAAACCGGATCGCCAGACACCCGTTGAGCCATAAGACTTGTAGCAAGTTAAACCCTCGATTTCCCGTGGAGCACCCTTTGAGGTTCTGCCGTTGCGATATTCGGATTTCGAATTTAGGCCTGAAACAAAAGACTAGGTAGGCCAATGAAGCCAAAATTGAAGTGGGGGCTCGCCCTGGGCGGAGGCGGCGCCCGAGGCATCGCCCACGTGGGAGTCCTCAAAGCCCTGGAAAAGGCGAATCTGCTGCCGGATGTGATCACAGGCACCAGCATCGGCGCGCTGGTGGGGGGCGCCTATGCCTGCAACCCGGACGCCGCCACTCTGGAAAAGCGGTTTTACGAGGTGCTGGCCCCGGACAGCACAGAGAACAGGCCGCTGAAAATGATCGCCCGGCTCAACTGGCAAAGCCGTGAAGAATCGACGATCCTCAGCCGGCTGCGGCGCTCTTTTCAAAAGGAGATCTTCGTTGGGATGGTCGCCTTTCGAAGCGGCGTCTTGTCCGAAGAAGAACTGCGAAGCTGTGTCGCGGCATTTTTGCCGGATGTCGATCTGGCCGAGACCCGAATCCCCTTTGCACCGCTGACGGTGGACTTGCTGTCCGGCAGGCCGCATCTGCTGGAAAAGGGGCCGATCGTCGAGGCGGTCATGGCAAGCTGCGCCATACCGGGATTCATGCCCCCGGTGTGCATCGAAGACGCGGTATTGATGGACGGTGGACTCGCCGAGCTGATCCCGGCCGAGGCGGCCAGAACCTGCGGGGCAGATACGGTGATCGGCGTGGACGTCGGCATCGACCTCTGTGATGCCTGCGAACTTTCAGACGGAATCGACGCCATCAACCGGGCCACCGAGATCATGAGCCATCACCTGGGCAATCCCGGCCGAAAAGCGTGCAATCTGTTGCTAAAGCCCCTCGCCGATCATGTCGCCTGGACCGATTTTCGAGGCTACAAGAAGCTGATCCAACTGGGCGAGGCCGCAGCCGAAGCCGCCATGGATGACATCAGCAGACTTGTCCGGAAAAAATCAGGGGGCAAACGGAAGATGTTCAATTTCTTTTCGAAGAAGAAGCCCCGCGCGGCGACTCATGGGTGACGGATCAGCCACGCCGCTGGCCGCGGCGTGATTCAAGATTCCAGATTCAAGATTCAAGATTGATGGTCTCGTAAAAAGGCCGAATATTCCTTTTTCCGTCATTCCCGCGAAGCATGTCCTCGACCTGATCGGGGAGCGGGAATCCAGTGTTTTTAAATACTTATGGAAATCGAATAAAGCCCGACGAAGGTTTCGGGTACTTTTTACGATTTCATCAAGATTCTCCGGCGGAAGATTTGGAATTTGGAATTTGTTTGGGATTTGGTGCTTGGGATTTTGTATTTTTCTGCCCCGGGCCTCTGCTAGCGCAGTGCCAGGCACCGTACCCGCCCTACGGAACCTCCGACTTCGACCGAAGTTTCATACAAGCGCCGCCTCTGGCCGCCGGAGCGTCCAGGTAGATCAAAAATAAAACTTTGCCCCGAAGCCTCTGACGGTGGAGGGACGCGCTCTGTCGCGTCCGTGTTGCCAGCAATGAGCCAATACCGGCCACGACGGAGCGTGGCCCTCCAACCTCCAAAACCCAAGGCGGGGGCAGGTAGGTTATTGCCGCCGGCCTCGGTCGAAGTTTCACATAAGTTCATTCTCTTTCCCGGCGGCGCAGCCACCGCCAATGACGAAAATCGTTAAACGATTTTCGTCATTCGACGTTTCGCAGCGCCTCCTTGAGTCTTGCCTCGTCGTCGTGTTCGAGAGTGGTTTGCAGCACCTTGCCGGCGGAGGGCTCGAGCAGACCGACAACCTCTTTTGGATCATCCATTTTGGTTCGGACAAACAGGGCCGACGAATTCGGCTTCAGCTCGGCGGCCAGCCCCTCCATGAAGGCCTCGTCGATTCCGGCCTCTTTCAGGGCGCCGAGAATGGCGCCCACCGCCGTGCCGGTAATCCCCCCGATCACCGCCGTGACCGGATTGAGGAGCAGCAGCCCCGCCAAGGTCCCCATGAAACCGCCGCTGAGAGCCGTGGGTGCGGTCAGATGAGTAGTGTGGTTGATCCTCACCTCGTGTTTTTCGTCTACCACGACCACCACGGCTTCCTCCGGGGTGATCTCATCCTCGCGGGCCTTTTCCAGGAGATACTTTCGCATTTCCTCGGCCCGGTACGGGTCGTCGAATGTGGCGATAACCAGTGAACTCATTTCTTACTCCTTTCCGGCACCGTCGCGTAAACGACGGCCTGTTGATGGTGTTTCTGGGGTAGCGGCGGCCGAGCCACAAAAGAAAGACATGACTTCGGGCAGGCTTCGATGCAGTCGCCGCAAAAGACGCAGGAAAAGACGTCTCTTTTCCATGTTCTGTTTTCCTTGTCCACCTCGATGGCGCCGGTGGGGCATTTGCGGGAGCAGGTTTTGCACAGCCGGCAGCAGCCGGGATCGAATGACAGGTCTGCGCGGTTTTTGGCAAACGGCTCCCGCGCTTCGGCTGGATACAAACGGGTGGCATACCGGCCGGTACCGTTTTTCAACAAGATTTTCAGCATCGACGTCACGGAAAACTCCCTATCGCTCGGTGCAGGCAATACATGGATCCAAAGACAGGGTGACCAGCGGTACGTCGGCCAGGTCCAGCCCCGGCAGCAGATCCATGAGCGCGGCCATGTTGGCGAAGGTCGGTGTTCGGATACGAAGGCGCTGAAGATGTTTGCTTCCGTCGGCCCTGATGTAATAGACCACTTCTCCCCGGGGCTGCTCGCTTCGCACCAGGATTTCACCCTCCGGCTTTTCCTTGGATTTGGTTTGAATCTCTCCATCGGAAAGCCGGTCCAGCCCGCTTCGGATCAGGTCCATCGACTGAAAAAGCTCTCGGTAACGCACCTTACAGCGGGCCTGGCAGTCTCCGCCGCTCTCCACCACCGGCTCGAAATCAAGCTCCCCATAGGCCCCGTATCCTGTCCTGCGAATGTCCTGCGATATTCCGCTGGCTCGCAGTACCGGGCCCACCGCACCGAGCTCGTAGGCCCTCTCCTTTGCGAGAATGCCCTTTTCCTCGGTTCGTTTTCGCACCGAATAGTCGTCCACCAGCACGGGCCGGATCCTTTCCAGGTCGCCGGCCACTTTTTTCAAGGCCCTTCGAATGCCGTCGGCCCCCTCTGCATCGAGGTCCCGGCGCACCCCGCCGATGACATTGACTGAAATGATGACCCGGTTGCCGGTGGTTTGCTCGAGGATGTCCATGACGGTTTCCCGAATGCGGAAAATCTGCATGAACAACGACTCGAATCCCATCGCTTCGGCAAACAAACCCAGCCAGAGAAGGTGGCTGTGCATCCGGTGCAGCTCCGACCATACCAGCCGCAGCATCTGAGCCCTCGGAGGCGGAGTGATGCCGAGCAGTTTCTCAATGGCCCGGCAGTAGGTCATACCGTGGATGGCCGAGCAGATGCCGCAGATGCGTTCGGCCACCCGGGTCATCTGCCGAAAGTCCTTGCTGACCACCAGCGCTTCGAGACCGCGGTGGACATATCCGAAACGGGGCAGAGCCTCGCTGACCACCTCGTCTTCCACCACGAGCTTGAGCTGAAAGGGCTCGAGAAAAACCGGGTGCTGGGGTCCGACAGGGATGACGCTGACAGTCATGAATCCTTCCTTTTACTTCTTCGACCTCCGGGCTTCGGCATCCCGAAAGTTGAGTTAATTCAAGAGCCTGAAATTTTTTTTGTCATGCCCGCCTCCGCGGGCATGACTGCACTTTGGCGAAGAAACTCTCCGATACCTGAGTTGCTTACTTGCCCGGTTCCTTCGACACCCGGGCCGAGACGCCCCGGCATATCGGCGTCGCCTCCACGTTTTCTTCCAGGAAAAACAGCCGCCGGTAGTCTGGATCCAGTCCGTCGAAGCGAATTCCGAATTGGTCCTGAATTTCATTTTCGTGAATCCATGCACCGGGAAATTGGTCTCCGATGCTGGGAATCGTTTCGTCTTCTTCTGTCTCGACTTTCAGATTCGTCATCTTCAGTTCCCGGTCGAAATGGTAAAAAAGGTCCACGCCGCCTTCCCGGGCAACCCCGGTCATCCCCACCAGGCGCCATCCGTTTTCTTTGAGATTGCCTGCATGGGAGTGCAGCCGGTCGGCATCCACGAGGCTCGTCGATTCGAGCATGAAATCCCTCTTACTGTTCGAATTTGTCCAATCCGGAAAGAATCCCGTCGATCACGGCTTCGGGTTTCGGCGGGCATCCGGGAACATAGACGTCCACGTCGACCACGCGGTTTGCGCCGCCGATGATGTTGTAGGCTTCGTTAAAAATTCCGCCGGTCAGGGCGCAGGTGCCGACCGCCACAATGAGACGGGGAGCCGGAATCTGGTCAATCAGGTTTTTCAATGTCCTTCGGTTCCGGTGATTGACGCTTCCTCCCACCAGAAGAACATCTGTATGCTTGGGATTTCCGGTATTCAGAATCCCGAAGCGCTCCAGGTCGTACATCGGCGTCAGGGCTGCCATGATTTCGATGCTGCAGCCGTTGCAGCCGCCCAGGCAAAAATGCATCATCCACAACGAGCGCCGCCGGCTTCGGACCATCAGATGTTTCATCATCCCCACAAGCTCGGATCTCCTCACACCATGAGCCAGATCAGGTTCAGCAGCGCCAGTCCGGGCAAAGGCAGCCAGATGCGGGCCATCATCCACCGCCAGGTCAGGCGCGGAAACAGGTTGTCGACAAAAATGAGCCCCGCCACAGTGGCCGCCACCAGGATTGCGCTGCCCGGGACCGAAGACCAGAACAGGGCGCAGATCATCAAGAGCAGCGCCGTTTCGTACCAGTGGCCCAGCTCGACCATGGCCAGAAACGGTCCGGAATATTCCGTCAGCACACCGCGAACCAGTTCCTGGTGGGCGTGGGGCGACGCGGAAAAATCAAAGGGGCTCTTTCGAAGCTTGATGACCAGAACCAGAAACAGGCAAAGATACAACAAGGGCGTCTGAGCCAGCAGCACCCCGCCCTGCCGCCACACGCCGGCGGCATCCCAACGGCCCGTCTGCTGGAAAATCGCCGCAAACACGAGAATCAGAACCGGCTCATAGACCAGGGCCTGAAGCAGCTCTCTTCCGGCGCCGGCCCTGCTAAACGGCGACGGCACGCACGACGCACCCAGCACGAGGAAGCCCACGGTAAACGTGGTCAAAAAAAACAGGACCAGCAGGTCGCCTCCCAGGGCAAGCCAGGCCACCGAGGCTGCGGCCCCGAAAAGATACATGGCGGCAAAAAACGGCTGCCAGCGGTTGACCGCAAGAGGGTCCTTGCCGAAAAGCTTATATAGGTCGTAAAATGGCTGGAGTATCGGCGGCCCGTAACGGCCCTGAAGCCGTGCGCTGATCTTGCGGTCTATGCCGGCGATCAGACCGCCGAAGACCGGGGCGGCAATCACGGCTGCCGCCGGCACCCAAAGCTTTGCCAGGTTCATGGCTCTATCCCGTAGCTGAAATTCCGGCCGCCACAACCACCATCACGATGACAGCAGCAGCATTCAGCCAGAAAACGATTTTCTGGTTTCCAAACGAACCGGCCAGGTGATAATCGCTGAACCGCGCCGGCTCGAACACGTTCATCGGCCCCTTGAACCCGGCCTGGCCGTCCACCTTTGCTTCGGCGCCGCAGCAATACGGCGTCCGAAAAACGGCCGGCGGCAGCCGGCGCAGCACCACCGCTGCAAATCCAGCCGCTGCGCAAAGCAGCGCGCCAAAGATCAGAATCCCGGGATAAGCACCGGCAAATACCGACGCATCGACCCCGCCGCCGGGAAAACCAAAAAACGACGGATGGACCAAAAAAGTGGGAACCAGTGGGACCAAACCAACGGCCAGGGCGGCCAGGGCCATCATGGAAAGCCGGGCTCCCGGCGGCAGCTTCTCTGCCTGTCCGGCCTTTTCGGCTGCCCTGCCCCACAGCAGATCGCCGGCCCACCGGGCGTAAAGCATCAGATGAAACGCCGTGCCCACGGCCAGCAGCGCGATGACAAGGGGCCGGCCCGCCGCGCTTTGAAGTGCCAGCCATTTTCCGATCATCAGTCCAAACGGCGGCAGCAGCAGGGTCAGCAGCCCCAGGGCCATGAGCACCGAAGTCAGCGGCATGGTTCGAAACAGCCCCCGGAGGCCGTCCAGTTCAGAAGAGCCGGTGGCCTGGGCGGCGGTCCCCACGGTGAGAAACAGCAGCGCCTTGCTGACGGCGTGAAAAACGATCAGAAGAATTGCCGCCGCTGTCGCCGCCGCCGTGCCCAGCGCGGCACAGACGATGATCATCCCCAGGTTCAGCACCGTGGAATAGGCCAGGATCCGCTTTCCATGACGCTGGCTCACGGCGACCACACCCATGGCCAGAAAACTCATTGCGCCGATCAGAGCCAGCCCGGAGGCCAGAAAGGTGCCGGCAAAGGCGGGAGAAAGGATCAGAATCAGATAGACGCCGGCCTTGACCATGGTGCTGGAATGCAGCAAGGCGGATACCGGCGCCGGCGCCACCATGGCATCGATCAACCATCCCTGGAACGGCACCTGCGCTGCCTTGGTCAGTCCGGCAAAACAAAGCAGGCCGACGCCGAGAAGCACCGGGCCTGAAGCCGGCGCAGCGGTGATCTGATCGAGACGCAGAAAACCGCCGTAGTGGTGGACCAGAACGATTCCCGAAACCAGGGCCACGCCTCCGAGCATCGTCATCCAAAGGGCCTTCAGGGCGCTGGCCACGGCTTCCTCTGTGCGGTCGACAGCGATCAGGGCAAAGGAGCAGACGGTGGTCACCTCCCAGAAAAACAGCAGCCACAGCAGATGGTTGGAGAAAACCAGCCCGTTCATGGCGCCCGGAAACAGGAGCAGGAAAAAAAAGAAAAACCGCTCTTTTCCCGTGTCCGGATCGGCAAAGTGTCGATGGATGTAGCCGGGCGAGTAGATCAAAATCAGGCCGCCGACGATGTTGACCACCAGGGCCGTCACGCGGGCGACTGCACTCGACGCCAGCACGGGATCCGACGCCAGGGCTTCTCCCCAAAAAATCTCCAGGCCCAGCAGCACCAACAATTGAATCGCGATAAACACCGATCCGAGAATGCTCTTCAGCCGGACTGCAACGATCAGCACAACCGCCAGCAGGAGAAAATCCGCCCAGTGAATCAGCAGGTTCCATGGGATGGGGCGGCCTTCTGTCGAAAAGGAAAAGGAGCCGGCAAACGCCAGAAAAGGTGCCAGCGCGATCAGAACGGCGCCGGTGAATATGCTGACCGACGCCCGCGGCCTTCTGCCGGAGAGACCGGCACTGATCAGCGCGGCAAACGGCGGAAGCAGTATGGACGTCAGGACCAGATAGGGCATGGTCGAAACCATGAACGGATCGCCTTGAAAAGTCCATCCGTGGAAAACGGTATTTTCAGGAAGTATTCCATGTACGCCGTTTCCGGATCTTGTGAACGACAAAATATATGACAAGCAGCACGACCAGCACCGCCGCCAGAAGCAGCAGACTCTTTCCGGCCAACGCTTCGCCGGCAATCACGAAGGGAATCCCCATAGCGGCCTGGAGCAAATAGCCGCTCAAAAAAAAATATTTGAATGGCACTCCGGAAAGGGCCAGGACGTAATTTTTCAAGGTGTAGGAAAGTCCCGGGACCGCCATAAAAAAGAAGCTGAACGAAAGAATCCTGTTTTTTGGCACTTCCGGAAGCCGGTAGTCGATTTTTTCAAGGTATCGTTGAACCAGGGACCGGAGAAATGTATGGGCAACGAAAAAAGCAACCAAAAGGTGAATCGGCATCCCGGCGGCCATGATCAGCACGCCAGCCCACGCGCCGAACTTGGCGCCGATCAAAACCAGAAACGCGCTGATGGGAAAGCCGAGCGGGGGAAGGACGGCAAACATCAGCAAAAACAGGCCGGGGTGGGTTCCCTCGCTGACCGCATAATTCATGAAGACGGCAATGTCGTCGCCCAGCCACCAGTATACCGCACCGCCAAGCACCAGCAGGGCCAGAAATGCGGCAATTCCGAGTTTCAGGGCGTTGCTCCGTTTCATGCGGCATCCTTCTTCGAAGCGGTCAGCGCCAGTTCGGCGAACACCGGCAGATGATCCGACGCCCGACGTGCCAACCGGGTGGACGGGACCTCCATCCGCAGCAGAGAAAAGTGATCCGATACGAAAATATGATCCAGGCACCAGATCGGGTAAAACGACAAAAACGTGGGCCGGGGCGAGGCCGGACCGCCCCTCAGCCGCTGCACGTCGGAAAACCGTTTGCAGACCCGGCGATAGACGTACGACCGCCTTCCGGCATTGAAATCCCCGCAAAAAATGGAAGGCTGCTTTTTGTTCACGGCGCCCAGCCAGCTGTCTCCCAGCAATTTGCCGATCTGAATGCGGCGCTCTCCGGCGCGCAGGCCCAAATGCGTATTGATCAGGTTTACCGATCCTGCGGCAGTTTTCAGGCGAATCCACATCGCCCCTCTGACCTCCCTTGGTTTTTTTGCTGCGGGCGCAAGCAGCCGTTCAAACTTGACTTTTTCCATTGGCAGCAAAGACAGCACGGCCAGCCCGTATTTTTCCTTTCCGGATCGGACCACCGGATAAAAAAAATGGTCCATCCCCAGCCGCTCCGCGAGCCATTTTGCCTGATCGACTCCGCCGGTGCGGGGCTTGTCCGCATCGACTTCCTGAAGCGCGACCACGTCTGCCCCGGTTTCCTTGATGACCTCGGCGATTTTTTCCATGTCCACGGCCCGGGCCGTGTCGATGCAGCTATGGATATTGTAGGTGGCCACTTTCAGCGTCATTTTCTTCGCCGGGTCTCTACAGGCTCGTCGTCGGATTCGATGTCCCCGGCGTCGAAAATCTGAAACACCCTGCTGCGCAAATCGAGAGGGCGCATGAATGTCTCTGATCCCGCCAGTTCCGGAGGCAGAATAACGAATCCGGCGGTTTCTTCCTTTCCCGGGCCCCCATGGGAACCGTTTTCCACGGCAAAAGTGATCGGTTTTTCCTCCGGTGTCCAGCCGGAGATCACCAGATCCCCTGCATTGGGATGCCGGCAGGCTCGGGCCAGGTCTTCGGCGGTTTGGTTTGCAAAAGGATGGGCGGCCCCGAGAAGCGCCTCGGCATGATCCTGCAAGGGTAATTTCCCATTCCGGTTCACGGTCATGACATCCCCATTGGAAACGTATAGAACAAGGGGAATTTTCCCCTCATTGGCCAGGGCTTCGGCAAGCTGCACCTTTTTTTGAGGCCCCGGCGGAGGGAAAAGATAGATATGGCCGGCACACTCGATTTGACCCCGTAAAAAAGCTCTCCCTGTACCGCCGGCGTCGACGAGGGCATTCCGGAATACAGCGGCTTAAGGAGGAAGCCGTCTTTCTCGACCAGGCGCCGAAGGTTCGGCAGCCGGCCCCGTTCAAACGCCCGCTGGATCTGGCGATGCGAGAGACCGTCTATTTTGACGATGACCACTCCGGGGTCCGAAGACGCATCTGAGCGGCATCGCTTCTTGAACACGCGGCCGATACCGGGCGTTCCGGCCAGCTTCTTTCGTAACCGCTCCAGCTGGTTTTGGGTTGATTTGCGCTTGTGTCTCATCGGTGTCGTTCCCGACATTTACCTCAGATCGCACACTTTTCGCAGGACGCCGGGGTCGACTCCCGGCCGCCCTCTTCTTCCACTTGCAACACCTGGCTGGATTTGCTTCCGTACCGGTAGATGGTGATCCCTTTCAGGCCCATCTCCCAGGCACGCCGATAAGCGTCCGCCACGTCTTTGGGCTTAGCATCTTCGGGCAGATTGATGGTCTTTGACACGGAGTTGTCCACGTGTTGCTGAAAGGCCTGCTGGATCTTCAGATGCCGCTCCACCGGAATCTGAAGGGCGGTCTTGAAAACTTCCTTCAAATGATCAGGCACCTCGTCGATGTCGACCAGGCTCCCTGTCTTTCGAATGCGCTTCCCGATTTGTTCGGGGTCCAGACCGCTTTGCCGCACGGCTTGTTTAAAAAGAGGATTGACTTCGTGCAGGGTCCTGCCTCCCAGCACGTTGGTTCTCCGGTATGCCAGGGCAAACAGAGGTTCGATGCTCGGGGTCGTACCGGCAATGATGGAGATGGAGCCGGTGGGAGCGACGGCGGTCTGTGTGGCATTGCGAAGGACCTGACCGTTTTTCTGGTGGACGCTTCCCCGCCAGTGGGGATAGACGCCCCGTTCTTCGGCCAGCCTGCGGGAAGCCCGGAAGGCCTCCTCGGATACGGCCTTCATCACCTCCCGGGCCAGGTCAACCGCTTTGTCGGAATCGTAGGCGACCTCCATTCGAATCAGCATATCGGCAAATCCCATCACCCCCAGCCCGATCTTTCGATTTCCGAGAGTCATTTTTTCGATGGCGCGGATCGGGTATTGGCTGACGTCGATGACGTTGTCCAGAAAACGAACCCCTTTTGCGGCGGTATTTCTCAGTTTGTTCCAGTCGATGCGCCGGCCGCTGGAGTCCAGCATCCGCACCAGGTTGATCGATCCGAGGTTGCACGACTCATAGTCCAGCAAGGGAATCTCTCCACAGGGGTTGGTGGCGACGATCCTGTCCAGGTGCGGGGTGGGGTTATCGGCGTTGATTTTATCGGCGAATATGAGTCCGGGATCGCCGGTTTCCCAGGCCGTTTCATAGATGGCTTTGAAGACCTCCCCGGCATTCAAGCGTCCGGATGGCCGCCCGTCCCGGGGATGACGAAGATCGTAATAGGCGCCCTGCCGGGACGCCTCCATAAATCCATCGTCGACCAGAACCGAGAGATTGAAGTTTTCAAACGCCCCATCCCGGCTCTTGGCGCGGATGAATTCGAGGATGTCCGGATGGTCTACCTGCAGCACCCCCATGTTGGCGCCCCGGCGCTTGCCGCCCTGCTTGATGTTGGCCGTAGCGCAGTTGAAGATGTCCATGAAGGATACCGGCCCGGAGGCCTTGCCGCCGGTAGAGGAAATAAAGTCCCCCGAGGGACGCAATTTTGAAAAGGAAAACCCGGTCCCCCCGCCGGAGCGTTGGACCATGGCCATCTGCTTGACCGCGTCGAATATGTCCTCGATGGTGTCGCTGACAGGAAGCACGAAGCAGGCGCTGAGCTGATTCATGGGGCTTCCCGCGTTCATCAGCGTCGGGCTGTTGGGCAAAAACTCCAGGCCGGTCATCATCTGCAAAAATTCTTCCCGGCGCCGCCGGCCGTCGGCGGCGCTGCCATACAACAGCTCCGGTTCCGACACTGCAGAAGCCACCCGTGAAAACAGACCCTCAGGCGTTTCCACGAGTTCTCCGCTCCGATTGCGCCGCAGGTATCGGGCCTCCAGCACTTGTATCGCATTTTCAGACAGGTGAAGTTCCATGGTTTTCTCCTTATCCATATAATTTGAACGAGGAACGGCTACCGTACCATGGGGTGCCGGCTGTATTTTCACCGATTCGACACTGCATGAATCGCTGAAGGTCTGGAAGCTCACTGTAGGCAGGCTCACCGTCCTGCCTGTCCTGAGTGGGATCGAAGGAAGCGAAATCGAAGGAGGATCCAGAAGCTAATGAATTTCCTGGATTCCGCCGAATTGGAGCCCGGGGCAGGCTTTGATGCGGGGCTTCGCTCCGGGCGGGATGACGGGATAAGAAGTTTCGCCATCTTTATAAATATTTGAAAATACTGGATTCCCGCCGCTGTTTACCCCGGACTCGATCCGAGGCGGGAATGACGGAAAAAAGGAAACTCGGAGTTTTTCGAAAACATCAATTGTCAAGCTCCGAACTTTTTCAGCCGCCGTGCATTGGCCAGGGCCAGGGGCATCAAGTCCTTTGCGGGAAACCGCGGCCCAAGACTGCCCGACATGCAGGCGCGCTCACCGAAGCACAGCACAGCGTCCGGGCGGCAGTGTTCGGACCGGATCAGCACCGGAACCGGATGCCAGCTGCGGGACTGGAGGGCTGCAGGAGTAGAATGGTCTCCGGTGACGACCAGCACATCCGGTTTCAGGCTCAAGATCTCGGGCAGCGCCCAATCCACTTCCTCGATCAGTCCGACCTTGCGCTTGAATTCACCGTCTTCGCCGGCGCTGTCGATGCGTTTGACATGGCAGAGAAAGAACACCGATACGTTTTTTCCTCTGCGCCCCTGCGCTTTTACTTATGATCGAGTCGCGCAAGCGATTCGATCATGATTCGATCTGGATCTTTTTGGACCGGCTTTCCTCAGACTTGGGAAGCGTGACCTTCAAGATTCCGTTTTTGAATTCGGCCTTGGCATTTTCTTGCTCCACAGTCGCCGGCAGCCTCACCGTTCGCTGAAAGGAGCCGTAATAACTTTCTTTTGAGATTACGTCACCTTCGCTCCGGTCTTCTTCTTTTTTCTTTTCGCCTTTGATGGTCAGAAGATCTCCGGATACGTTTAGATCGATGTCCTTGGCTTCGAGTCCGGGAAGTTCTGCCCGCACCTGCACCTCACCGTTGTTTTGAGATACATCGACGCTGGGCGCCCACTCCATGGTTTCAAGGGGAGCTCCGAACGTTCGTCTGAAAAGATCGTCCATTTCCTGTCCCAGGGTCTGAAGTCCTCTGGTGGGTCTCCATGGGGTCAGCTCCATTTTTTCCTCCTTTCTCTGTATGATTGGATTGAAAGACCTTCGAGACTTGTCGTGTATATAGAAACCCACACCTATGAAGAAAATAGGGGCAAAGGCGTAATCTTTTTTACATGATTGCGTGGAAAAGACGCCCGCTGCCTTCCGAGCGGCTGCAATGCCGCAGCAATCGGCGCTTTTGCGCGTCCCGGATGCCGGGAAATCTTCCCAATCGATGATGGTTTGAAAGGAACTCTGATGATTTCAAGGGGCGTGGAGTTTCTTCGGCAAATTATCGTCATGCCCGCGGGGGCGGGCATCCAGGACATTCTGGAATAAAGCAACTGGATGCCCGCCTCCGCGGGCATGACAAAAAAAACGGAACTATGACCCAAAAAAAGGCTGACTGGCGGGCCGGCAGGCCCTGCAAATGCATATACATGCTTCTGCCCATTTACAGGACTGATTCATCTTGCTCTACTAATAGAAGGAGAATGGAAAAAAATCGATTTTCGGAAGTGAAGCGTTTTCCTGCACATAGAATTACGGGCCTATGCACGATTATAAGGGTGATATGAGGCTGTGGGGGATCTTCCCGGAAGCCGTGAAAAACTCGGAGCCAAGTGGCCGTATAACCGAACAGGACCTTGATTTCGGAAAATAGGTTGAAGGCTGCTGGGCCATTGTCCAAATTTGCAGGGCATCCATCGCTGTTCGGTTCTACGGCCACTAAACTCCTCAAACAGTTTCCCGTCCTCCGGGAAGATCCCCCCACAGCCCTGACTGCAGCCTTAATCTGGTATATAATTCCGTGGAAAAAATTTCATGCCGAAAACATCGCCGCCAGAGAACCCGGCGTCATCGACATCCGAAACGATCTTACCGTGGTCCCGACAAAAACGATCGCCGACAGGGAAATCGCCGACAACATTCTGGCTTCCTTGAAAAGAAAGAGCGTGGTCAACGAACAGGATGTGGACGTTCGCGTGGAAAACGGCGTTGTGAACCTGACCGGCACGGTCCCGTCGCCCATCGCCGGCCGGGCGGTCAAGGAAACCGCCCGCTACACCCCGGGTGTGATGCAGGTAGTGGACAACATGACGGTGGGAGTGCCGGGATAATAGAATGCAATGGTGCGCGGCACGCGCTGATGAATCGATCGAAGCCTGCAAATGTTCCAGATGAGTTAAAGCTCTTTTTGGGAGCGATTGAGCATGCCGATCCAAAACGCCGACATAGCCGAAATTTTCTCGCGGGTGGCCAACCTGCTGGAAATCGAGGGCGCCAATCAATTCCGCGTCCGCGCTTACCGGAACGCCGCCCGCACGGTGGGAAGCCTTCCTCGAAACGCCGCGGACATGGTCGAGGCGGAAGAAGATCTGAGCAAGCTTCCGGGAATCGGCAAAGACCTGGCAGGCAAAATTGCGGAGATCGTGAAGACGGGTTCCCTCGATCAGCTCGAGGAGTTGGAGGAGCGCACACCGGCAGAGCTCAACGAACTGATGAACATCTCCGGTCTCGGCCCGAAGCGGGTGTCGGCGCTGTACCATGAACTCGGCGTGACCAACCGCAAAGAGCTCAAAGCCGCCGCCGAAAAAGAAAAAATCCGCGATGTCGAAGGATTCGGCAAAAAGACCGAACAATCGATTTTAGAGGAGCTTTCCAAGAAGGAAGAAGGCGAAAAGCGGGTGCCGCTGATGCAGGCCGAACAGCGGGCTGCTCCCTTGATCGATTATTTGAAGAATTCCAAGGGAATCAAAAAGATCACCGTGGCCGGCAGCTATCGCCGCTGCAAGGAAACCGTCGGGGACCTGGACATCCTGGTAACCTGCAAAAAGGACTCCAATGTCATGGACCGGTTTGCCGACTATGAAGACGTTGAAAAGGTCGTCTCCAAGGGCAGCACCCGTTCCACGGTGGTCCTCAAATCCGGCCTGCAAGTGGACGTCCGGGTCCTGCCCCAGGTCGGCTACGGTGCAGGCCTGCATTATTTCACCGGCTCCAAGGCCCACAACATCGCCGTTCGCAAAAGGGGCGTGGACAGAAAGTTCAAAATCAATGAATACGGGGTTTTCAAGGGAAAAGAGCGCGTTGCCGGCAAAACCGAAGAAGAAGTGTACGAAAAAGTCGGTCTTCCCTACATCGAACCCGAACTCCGGGAGGATCGCGGGGAGATCGAGGCGGCGGAAAAAGACAGCCTTCCGAACCTGGTTCGGCAAAAAGATATTCGCGGCGATCTTCACGCCCACACCAAGGCCACAGACGGCCAGGCATCGCTGGAAGAGATGGCAAAGGCCGCAAAAAAGCTCGGCTACGATTATCTTGCCGTCACCGACCACTCCAAAAAAGTGACCATGGCCAAGGGGCTGAACGAATCCCGGCTCGCAGATCAGATCGAGGAAATTGACCGGCTCAACGAGAAGCTCGACGATTTTCGGGTGCTCAAAGGGATCGAGGTCGACATCCTGGAAGACGGCTCACTCGACCTGCCCGACGATATTTTAAAGGAACTCGACGTGCGCGTCTGCTCCGTTCATTACAGCCAAAACCTGTCCCGGAAAAAGCAGACCAAGCGGGTTCTGAAAGCGATGGAAAACCCCTATTTCAATATTCTGGGTCATCCCACCGGTAGAATCATCGGCCAACGGGAACCCTACGAAATCGATCTGGAAGAGATCATGAAGCAGGCGCGGGAAAACGGGTGTTTTTTAGAACTCAACGCAGAGCCCGACCGGCTGGACCTGACCGACACCCACTGCAAGATGGCCAAGGAAATCGGCGTGAAGTTGGCCATTTCCACCGATGCTCACAGTACGGCAAGCCTCGAGTTCATGCGCTTCGGCATCGGTCAGGCCCGGCGCGGATGGCTCGAGGCCGACGACGTGCTCAACACCCGCAGCCTCGGAGACCTGATGAAGTTGCTGAAAAGGGCATAGGGCATCCGTCTTCGCCTCCGGCTACGCCGGACAAGTGGAGCATGGAGTACGAAGGATAGATGTCAGAGGTCAGATGTCGGAGGTCGGATGTCCGCTCGCATGAAATTTCGACGGTACCAGGTCGTCATTCCGGGCTTGACCCGGAATCCAGCTCCGCCGCTGGCCGCGGGGCGATCAGTTTGATCAACCGTGAAACTTTGGTCGAAGCCTCTGCCGCTGTAGGGAACGGCCTCCGTGCCGTTCCGTGAGGCTGCCAGGCGTCGTTCCGAGTTCAATTTCTTTTCCGAAGGGACCGCAAAAATGAAACACGAGGCGATGTTCTACAAGACGCTGGAAGACGGGGCCGTGCGCTGCCACCTGTGCTCCCATCACTGCAAAATTGAAAACGGAGAAACCGGATTTTGCAAAGTCCGGGAAAACGAAAACGGTACGCTGGTGACCCATGCCTATGCGGAGAGCATTGCCCGGAACGTCGATCCGATCGAGAAAAAGCCCTTATATCACTTTTTGCCGGGCACCCTTTCCTACTCCATTGCCACGGCCGGCTGCAATTTCCGATGCGCGTTCTGCCAGAACTGGCAGATATCGCAGATCACTTCCGAGCGGAGCATGGTCGGAGACGGGCGCCCCTTCCCCCCGGAAAACGTGGCGGCCGAAGCTGCGCGGCAGGGATGTGCCAGCATCGCCTATACCTACACGGAGCCGACCATTTTCTTCGAATATGCCCGGGACACCGCACTTCTGGCCAGGGAAAAGGGAATCAAGAACGTGTTCGTCACCAACGGCTTCATGACCCGCCGTGCCCTGGATGACGCAGCCAACTGGCTCGATGCCGCCAACGTGGATCTCAAGGCCTGGAGCGACGACTATTACCAGGAAGTCTGCAAAGGGCGGCTCAAGCCGGTGCTGGACACCATCGGCTATATGAAACGCCTCGGCATCTGGGTGGAGGTGACGACCCTGGTCATCCCCGGTGACAACGACGCCGACGAAGACCTGCAAGGCATCGCGGGTTTTATCGCCGACGTCGGCACCGAAATTCCGTGGCACATCAGCCGGTTCCATCCGGACTACCAGTTCGGCGACCATGAATCGACGCCCATGGATACCCTGGAGAAGGCCGAGCGCATCGGCCGCGAGGCCGGCCTGAAGTACGTCTATATGGGAAACGTTCCCGGAGAAAGAGACACGCACTGCCCAGAATGCGGCAAACCGATTGTGCAGCGATCGATGATGGGCGTGCGCGCCGTCAATATCGACGACAGCAAATGCCGCCACTGCGGCGCGCCCGTCGACGGAGTCTGGAAGTAGGCATTAGCAGTCATCGATCATCGGTCATTAGGGAGCCGATATCGTTCCTCCCGCTCGATGGGAGGATTCAAGATTCAAGGTTCAAGATTCAAGGTTGACTCGCTGGTAAAAAGTCGGAGCAGCGTTCAAGGTCCGTAATGAGCAAATGCTTTTGCTGCTGGTTTTATGCTGCTCCATTGGGATAAAGAACGAAAAATCCCGTAAAATAGTTCTTTGACAGTTCGAT
>JAIPEL010000063.1 GCA_021737185.1 Desulfobacterales bacterium
GGTTCAGAGGTTCAGGGTTCAGGGTTGATTCCTTCGTAAAAAGTCCGAATTTCTCTTTTTTCGTCATTCCCGCGAAAGCGGGAATCCAGTGATTTCAATAAGTTCTGGATTCCGGGTCAAGCCCGGAATGACGCTTCGGGCACTTTTTACGATTTCATCAGGGTTCAGGGTTCAGGGGTTCGGGGTTCAAGGTTCAGGGGTTCACGGTTCGAGAATACAGCGCTTCTCGGGCAGGTTCCACCCTGTTTTTATCTTCATTTTAAAGGCGCGCGAGCGGCTTTAAAATGTGATGACCTCGAATCCCGCCTTCCGGTAGCCGGCCATGCCGGGATGGCCGGACATGTCGTCGAGCAGGGAAAGGCCCTGGTCCTGTGCGGCCTGCAGGGTGTTCATCTTCGAAGAACAGGCCTTACAGACGCCTTCGACAAGCCCCGCCTCTTTGACCTTTTTCCAGAAACCATGGAGCGGATTGTCCGTCTCGTCAAGAGACGGGATCAGTTTCGTGGCCGAGCCCTCCACCACGATGCGCGGTTCAGCCCCCTTTTCCTTCATATCCAGGGCGTTGAGCAGCACGTGGATAAAGCACATCGGATCCCCGTTGAACACAAACAGCGCGACTTTGCCCATGCTTTTTTTCCTCCCGTCACCGGTATGGCAGTCCTGGCTTTGTCGAAGCCCTCGGAAAGGGCTTCCTTTCCCGCTGGGAAGCTGGAAGGCCAGGAGGCTTGGATGCTTTTAATTTTATTGTTGTCGGCGAAGCCGCCAGGAATAACGCAGGGCAAAAGCGCGAAGCGGTTTTACCCTGCGTTATTCCCACCAGATGCAGTCTTCCGGGCAGTACATGATCGCTTCGTCGACCTCGGCCTCCGGATAGACGTCCATCTCGACGATCTCCAGGTACCCGGCGTCGTTGAGCCGGAAGACCTCCGGGCATACCGCCGCGCAGCTCATACAAAGGGTGCAGCGGCTCAGATCGACCGTGGGACGCTTCACCGGTTTGCCCCGGTGCGTTTTGCAAGCTTTCGGCCGAACTCGAAGCATTGCAAAAGCGCCTCTGCTTCCGGAACGTACTGGATCTTCGGCCCTTTTTCCGGCAGCGCAAATCCGGCCGATTCGAGTATTTCTGCAATCTGGGCCACGGATTCTCCGCTCCAGCCGTAGGAGCCGAACCCGGCTCCGATCTTGTTTTGCGGTTTGAGGCCCTTCATGTAGGTGAGAAAATCGGCGACCGTGGGAAAGAGACCGTTGTTCAGGGTGGGGGAGCCCACCGCCACCACGGCGGCGTCGAGCACCTCGGTCATCACGTCACTCCGATGCCACTTTTTCAGGCTCATGGGCCGGACCGCCATTCCACCGTCATAAAGGCCGGCAGCAAGCGCGTCGGCCATTTTTTCGGTGCTGTGCCACATCGAGTCGTAGACGACAACGGCCTTGGCCGCGGGCTCCTGGCGGCTCCAGCGCGCGTAGGCGTCGGTGATTTTTTTCGGATCGCGGCGCCAGAGAATCCCGTGGTCCGGGCAGATCATGTCGATCGCCAGCCCCATTTCGGCGACCTTGTCGATGAGCTTGAGGATCAGCGGCGCATAGAGAAGCAAAATGTTGGCGAAGTATTTTTTGGCATGCGGCATGATCTCATCGCCGATCACGTCGTCGTATTTTTCAAATCCGGAGTAGTGCTGGCCGAAGGCATCGCTGGAAAAAAGGACCCGCTGCTCTTTCAGATACGAGAACATGCTGTCGGGCCAGTGCAGCATCCGGGTCTCTAAAAAGGTGATCGTATTTCGGCCTAGGGAAAGCTCCTCTCCGGACGCCACGGGCCGGAGATTCAACCGGCCCGGAAAGTGCCGGGACAGGTTCTTTTCCCCCATCTTGGAGCAGAACACCGGCGTTTTGTCCCCGATCCGGTGCACCACCTTGGGAAGGCTGCCGGAATGGTCCATTTCCGTGTGGTTGCTCACCACAAGGTCGATCTTTTTCGGATCGACGACCCGGGCGATGTTGGCCATCAGTTCGTCGGTGAATTCGGCTTTCACCGTGTCGATCAGAGCGATTTTCTCATCGACGATTAGAAAGGCGTTGTAGCTCGTTCCAAACGGCGTCGAATAGCCGTGAAAGTCGCTGATGTTCCAGTCCTGCACACCGACGTCGTAGATTCCCTTGGCGATTTCAATCGGTTTCATTTTTAACTCTCCTGCTCGCAGAAAAAATTCCTTTGGCCTCCGCCTCCGTGGCAGACCATGTCGGGCGCAAAAGGTACTGCGTCGTAACGGGCAGCGACGGATTTCGCCCCGACGATGATGAACCCAACCGATGCCCTGTTTCCAACGAAGCGATGCCCCTGACGTCCGATAGCCGGATCGTCCAAGGGCATCGATGAATCCGTCGGTTGATGATGCCAGAACAATTTTTTGCGGAACGCAAACAGGAATAAAATCGCGGAAGCGATTTTATTCCTTTTCGAACTCGTTCTTGGAGGCACCGCAAATCGGGCATACCCAGTCATCTGGCAGGTCATCGAACTTGGTGCCCGGGTCGATGCCGTTGTCCGGGTCTCCTTGCTCCGGGTCGTACACATAGCCGCAAACCGTGCAGACATAGCGATCCATCGTTTTCCCCTCCTTTTGGTTTGGTGTTTTTCTTTAGAGCGCTTGGCAAAACAACGTTCCGACATCGGCCGCGAATCGATTTCCCGTTGGAATGCCGATCCACTGCCGCCTTGATCATGCCAAGCGCTCTAAACAGTTTTATTTTTTCAGTAAGGTCTCAGATTCGATCCGGACCAATCCGGTCGAATCCGATTTGGCGGTCGGAAGATTTTTACGATTCCATTTTTATAGGGATTGTCATCCTGCCTTTTTCGAAGTCCAGGGTGCCCATTTTCCTGGATACGCCGTGACAACCGAAGCGGAACGGAATCCCGACAATCCCTATAAGATAAGTGAAATGAAAATTATCAGGTTACGGGCTGCAATGCAAACCGTTTCAGAACGCGGCCCGGCGTGTCGGCATGCAGCGGTTATGCGTCCAGTTGGGACTTGAGCCAGCTGCGGATTTCGCCGCTGATGGCGTAGACGCCCCGATGGTGGCCGACCGTGTCGAGGAACCGCTGTCGCATCTTGCGGGGGAGATCGATCGCGGCCAGCTCCTCACAGTCTTCCGAATTTCTCCGAACCAAAAAAAGCCGCGGCTTCGCCCCCCAGGTGTCGACGACAAAATAGTGGGTGACATCCGATTTGGAGCGGATCACGTAGTTTCCCCGCGCCCAGTTGTTTCCCCACTCCAGGTAAAGGCGGACAGCTTCTTCAGGGGTCATATCCCAGTCAATGGCATTGACAAGCGCTCTATTTTTCTGGATATCGGTAATTTGCATCATCGCGTTCTCCTGCAGCCGATTTTTGAGATGGCTTATCGTGTGATCATCCGGCGTTCTTATCGCCTTTGGAAATCTTCAACAACCGTGCCATCTTTGCAGCGATTTGATGTAGCCACTGATTTGATTGTAATACCGAACCATTGGAAAGCAAACAGACCAAGAGTGCTCGGGTACGGGACAGTGCCGGATCGGTTTTTCGTGAGACACTCTGTCTCATTTTTTTCGATCCGAGACGCCTGCCGTGCAAGCCGGAGTCCGAAACGGGAAAGACCGCCCCGCCCGTGCCCGATTCGCGGCCGGCGGAATCACGGACTGCCGTTGGGACTGGAACGAAAATGGCATAAGTGATAAAATCGCTTCGCGCAGGGTCGCATTCTGCGACGAGGTAACGCGATGTAACCACGAAATCGCATGCTGCGACGGGGTGTGATTTGAACACGAAGTCGCGTGCAGCAAAATAATGAAAGGATGCGGGATGAGCTGCCGGCCGACGAGGTCGAATCGGGCAATGGGGGACTTTCCCGCAAGCCGCGAAGCGGTATGAATACGATTCGGGTTCGAAAAGGATATCGCCTGAACCTTGCGGGAGCGCCCTCGGAAGAGGTGAAGGCGCTCGAGCCGCCGGCCACTTTGGCCGCACTGCCCGAACGGGTTCCGTTCGTCAAGCCGAAGCTTTCGGTGGCCGAAGGTGACAGCGTCAAAGTCGGGTCCCTGCTGTATGTGGACAAACGCAACCCCGACCTGAAATTTTGTTCTCCGGCGGGCGGCGTGGTGAAAGACATTCAATACGGCCCCCGTCGGGTCATCGAGCAGATCGTCATCGAAAGAGACGAGGTCGAGGTCTTTGAGACCTTCCCGTCCGTCGACCCAGATGCCCTGAGCCACATCGACCGTGCCGAGCTGGCCGCCCTTCTGCGAGACGGCGGGCTGTGGCCCCTGATCCGGGAGCTGCCGATTCGCGACATCGCCGGGCCGGATCGTAAACCGCCGGCGGTCGTCGTCTCTTTGGACCGGCAGGAGCACTTTCATCCGTCGGCAAGGGTCTATCTGGAAGGCCGGCTCGATCTTCTTCGCTACGGACTGGCCGTTATGCACCGCCTGGCCGGCGAAGCCCCGGTCATTGTCGGAGCCTATCCGCAGACCGCAGACCGCTTCTCCGGATTCGTTACCCACCGGGTGGCGGGCCCCTATCCGGCCGACGATCCGGGCTCCCTGTTGTACCGGATCAAGACCTCATCAGCCCAGAACAACGCATGGTTCGTTTCCGGCCAGGATCTGCTGCTGATCGCCCATCTGCTCAAGACCGGAACCTACCCCACGGAGCGCACCGTGGTGGTGGCCGGAAGCGCTGCGCAAGACCGGCGCCATTTTCGGACCCGTCTCGGCGCCCCGCTGGCTCACCTTGCCGGGGGCGATTCGGCAGATGGATCCTCCCGGTTCATCGTCGGCGGGGTTTTTACCGGCTACAGCGGTTCGCCCGGGTCCCACCTCGGGCTCTACGAAACGTCCGTGACGGTGGTCCCGAAGGGGGAGGCGTCCGAGTTTCTATCTCTCTTCCGCCCCGGGTGGGCCAAACCGACTTATTCCCGGCTGTTTCTTTCCCGGTTCAATCCCGGACCCCTCGTCCACGACTGCAATAGAAAAGGAGGGGTGCGGGCCTGCATCGCGTGCATGCACTGCGCCGACGTCTGTCCCGTCGACATTTTGCCGCAGATGACCTACAAGGCCATCCTGGCCGAGGAAGTGGAAGAATCCCTGGAGCACGGCCTTCTGGACTGCGTGGAGTGTGGTCTTTGTTCCTACGTGTGCCCGGCCAAGATCGAGCTGACCGAGACGCTGAAACAAGCCAAGGCGGCGTATGCCAGGGAGAAAGGCGCATGAAAAAAACGATCCAACGATTTTTCGAAACCCTTCGGCCCCGGTTCGAAAAAGGAGGCAGGTTTCAGCGCTGGTACGCTTTTTACGAATCGATCGAGACCATCTTTTTTGCGCCGGGCGTGCCCACCACCGCAACCCCCCATGTGCGAGACAGCCTCGACGTCAAGCGGTACATGGCTTCGGTGGTGGTCGTGCTGCTGCCGCTTCTGGTGTTCGGCATGTACAACACGGGCTACCAGTCGCAGCTCGCCTCGGGAAAGACGCCGGAACTTTTGTTGTCTTTCTGGATCGGCTTCAAGGCGGTGATCCCGCTGGTGATCGTCTCCTACCTGTTCGGCTTCGGCTGGGAGATCGTTTTTGCCAGGATTCGCGGGCATGAGATCAGCGAGGGGGTGTTCGTCACGGCCATGCTCTTTCCGCTGACGCTTCCGCCCACCACCCCCCTGTGGCAGGCCGCGATGGGGATCAGCTTCGGGGTCGTGATCGGAAAGGAGATTTTCGGCGGCACCGGCCGAAATTTTCTAAATCCCGCCCTTGCCGGCCGGGCCTTTCTGTATTTCGCCTACCCGGTGCAGATGTCCGGCGATGCGGTCTGGACGGTCCTTTCCGGGGCGCGGCAGACCGCCGTTGACGCGTTCAGTTCGGCCACTCCGCTGGTGGTGGCCTTCGAGGCCAAGACCGCCGGGGCGGTGGAAGAGGCCCTTGCAGAGGTGGGATATCCGTTCTGGAAGCTGTTTTTCGGCCTGTATCCGGACAGCATCGGGGCCTCTTCGACGTTTCTGTGCCTCGTCGGCGCCCTGGTGTTGATGGCCATCGGTGTCGCCAGCTACCGGATCATCGTCGGCGACATCCTCGGCGTGGTCCTGACCGGCGCGGTCCTGAACCTGATCGCCACCGAGGGATCCATTCCGTACATGACCATGAATCCTTTATATCATCTGATCATCGGCGGGACCGCTTTCGGCATCGCGTTTATGACCACAGACCCGGTCAGCGCCCCGGACCTTCACCCGGCCAGGTGGATCTACGGGTTTCTCATCGGCGCCCTGACCGTGCTGATCCGGGTGTTCAATCCGGCCTTTCCCGAGGGGATCATGCTGGCAATTCTGTTCATGAACGTCTTTGCCCCCCTGCTCGATCACGTGGTCCTGAAGTTCCGTCTGAGAAGGAGGATCGCCAATGTCTAACGCCGCTCGGACGTTCATTTTCGCCGGTCTGCTCTGCCTGGTCTGCAGTCTGCTGCTCACGGCCGCGGCGACGGGGCTGAAAAGTTTCCAGGAGCGCAACGTCGAGGTGGACCGGCAAAAAAACATTCTCCGGGCCGTGGGGGCCGTGGATCCGGAAAGCCGGGCCACGCCCGAGGAGATCGAGTCCATCTACGAAAAGAAGATTCGCCGCATCTGGGTCGACTCGGCGGGCCGAATCGTTTCCGAAGCCGAACGCAGCAAATCGGACCTTCCGTTGTATGTCTATCAGGAGGCGGACAGGATCCTGGCCTATGTCGTTCCCATTAATACCCGCGGCCTGTGGGGGCCGATTCACGGCTATCTGGCCATCGAAGACGACGGCTCCACCATCCGGGGATTTGCCGTGTACCAGCACCAGGAGACCCCGGGCCTGGGCGGCGAGATCGAAAAGCGCTGGTTTCAGGAAAATTTCAAGGGAAAGAAAATCGTCAACCAGAATGGCAAGTTCGTTTCGGTTGCCGTGGCCAAGGGAGAGGTAAAAGAGGTGGTGCCGCCGGAAAAGCGGAGGAATTACGTGGACGGGATCAGCGGGGCCACCATGACCGGAAAATTTTTAAGCGAGGGACTGGCCGACATCCTCGCCGAATATGAGCCTGTTTCGGTCTGTTTTCGGAAAAACAGCCCGGAGCTCACCCCTTAAAATCGTTGTCGTGATCAACGGGAGAACTGACTATGGCAACAGCGATCGCCCGGCCCTGGGCGAAGGTCAAAAAAAGCGGCTCCTACAAGGCGGTCGCCGCCGCCCTCTGGCGCGAAAACCCCATATCGAAGCTGATCCTGGGAATCTGTTCGGCCCTGGCCGTCACGGTTCAGCTCAAGACCGCCATCGTCATGTTTCTTGCCCTGACCTTCGTGGTTGGCTTTTCCAACCTGTCCGTTTCCCTGATGCGCCGGGTGATTCCGCGCAACATCCGAATCATCGCCGAAGTGGCGGTGATCGCCACCCTCGTGATTCTGGCCGACGAGTTTTTAAAGGCCTTCATGTACGACGTGAGCAAGCAGCTGTCGGTGTTCGTCGGGCTGATCATCACCAACTGCATCGTCATGGGACGGGCCGAGACCTATGCCATGGCCAATCCGCCCTGGCCTTCTTTTGTCGACGGCCTGGCCAACGGGATCGGCTACGGATCGGTTCTCGTTGGCGTGGCGTTTTTCCGGGAGCTTCTCGGTTCGGGAAAACTCCTCGGTTTTCCGGTGGTGCCTCAGTTTCTCTACGAGTGGGGATACACCGACAATGGGCTGATGCTGCTCGCCCCCGGCGCGTTCATCATGATCGGGCTGTTTGTGTGGCTCGAGCACGCCCTGCTCAAGGAGAAGTAGTTGATTGGTCAAATGGTCGATTCGTCAAATGGTCAGATGAATACCGGATAATGGCCGAATCGGGCTTTTCCCATTCAACCAATCAACGATTCAACGACTCAACCATAAGCGAAGCGCAATGGAAAACCTGATCAGCATCTTCGTCAATTCGGTGTTCGTGGGCAACATCCTGCTCGCCTACTTTCTGGGGATGTGCAGCTATCTGGCCGTGTCCCAGAACCTGAAAACCTCTGCGGGGCTGGGGGTGGCGGTGATTTTCGTGCTGGCCATCACCACGCCGGCCAACTGGGCGGTCTACCACTTTCTGCTGGCACCGGGGGCCCTTTCCTGGGCCGGGCTTCCGGAAATGGACCTGAGCTTTTTGAAGTTTATCCTGTTCATCGCCGTGATCGCGGGCATGGTCCAGGTGGTGGAGATGGTCATCGACCGCTATTCCCAGACCCTGTATAACTCCCTGGGCGTATTTCTTCCCCTGATCACAGTCAACTGCGCCATTCTCGGCACCTCCCTGTTTATGGTGGAGCGACGATACAGTTTTGCCGAGTCCGTGGTGTTCGGAATCGGTTCGGGCACCGGCTGGGCCCTGGCCATTCTGGCCATGGCCACCGTGATGCAGAAGCTTCGGTATGCCGACGTCCCCGAAGGGCTGCAGGGATTCGGCATCCGGATGATCACCACCGGCCTGATGGCCATGGCATTCATGCTCTTTTCGGGGATCACGTTGTAATCAAATCGCTGCCGCGATTTGATTACTGGTTCGCATTCCGCGAAAAGAAAAAAATAAGGAACAAGAAATGAGGGTTTTGTCCAGCATCCAGCATCCAGGATCCAGTAACCAGTAACCAGTAACCAGTAACCAGCAGCCAGGACCCAGCGACCAGGAACCAGTATCCAGTATCCAGGATCCAGCATCCAGGAACCAGGATCCAGCATCCAGAATCCAGGATCGTTTTTTCGGGGCATCTACTTTTCAACGATCTCCTGCTCGGAGAGACCGGAGTCGCGGTTGATCTACATCGTCAGCACCATTGTGTTTCTTGCAGTGATTTTTTTCCTGGTCGGCCTGCTGCTGCTGGTCGAGGCCAAGGTGGCAGTCAAGGGGGAGCGCCGCGTTCGAATCAACGACGACGAGGAAAAAAGCATCACAGCGCCCACCGGAAAAACCCTGCTCGCCTCCCTACTGGACAGCGGCGTCCTGATCCCCTGCGCCTGCGGCGGAAAAGGAACCTGTGGAACCTGCAAGGTGAAAGTGGAAGACGGCGGCGGCGATATCCTGCCCACCGAGCTTTCCCTGGTCAACCGCAAAGAGCGGCTCGAGGGCGTTCGGCTGGCCTGTCAGCTGAAGATCAAAGAGGACCTGGTGATCCGGATTCCCGAGGAAATTTTCAATATCCGAAAATACCACGGCACGGTCCTGTCGAACCGGAACGTGGCCACCTTCATCAAGGAGCTGGTGGTGGAGTTGGACGAAGGCGAGCAGGTCGACTTCGAGGCCGGCGCCTACATGCAGATCGACGTTCCCGAATACGAAGCCGTTTTCGAAGGCTTCGACGTGGCCCAGGAGTACCGAAGCACCTGGCAGCAGTTCAATCTCCTGGAGCTGGTGGCCAAAAGCGACGAGCCGGTCAACCGGGCCTATTCCCTGGCCAATCCCCCTTCTGAAAAAGGAATCCTGAAATTCACCATCCGGATCGCCACGCCGCCGTCGGGAAAACCCGACGCCCCGCCGGGGATCGGCTCCTCCTATGCCTTCAGCCTGAAGCCGGGAGACCGGGTCACCCTCAGCGGTCCCTACGGGGATTTCTTCGTCAGACAGACCGAGCAGGAGATGTGCTTCATCGGCGGCGGGGCCGGCATGGCGCCCATGCGGAGCCACATTCGAAACCAGCTGCTGGATGTGGGCACTTCCCGGACCATCACCTTCTGGTACGGCGCCAGGAGCCGGCAGGAAATGTTCTACGACGAAGAATTTCAGGAACTGGAGCGGCGCTTCGACAACTTTATCTACACCGTAGCCCTGTCCGATCCCCAGCCCGAAGACAACTGGGACGGCCCCACCGGCTTCATCCACCAGGTGGCCTACGATATGTACCTGAAGGATCATCCGGAACCGGACGAAATCGAATATTACCTGTGCGGGCCGCCCATGATGATCGATGCGGTGATGAAAATGCTCGACAGCCTTGGGGTGGAAAAGGAGATGATCTCTTTTGACGATTTCGGATAAATGGATGTTCGAACAAACAGACGTTCGAACATCCATTTATAGTGGGAAAAAACAAACGGAATTATGTACCAGTGTAAGGCTGCAGTCACGGCTTCCGGGAAGATCCCCCCACAGCCCCCATATCAACCTTTTAATCGTGCATAGGTCCGAAAACAAATAACATATAGGGATTGTCAGAATTCCGTTCCGTCTTTTGCCTCAGAGCGACATCGTCGCGTCATATAAAATCGTGAAACGATTTTATTTTTAGGCATTTCTACAGGCTGTCTGTAAGCGTTTGCACCCGCCGCTGAATTTCCTCGGCAAGATCCTGCCATCCCTGGCCGTCTTCGGGGGTCGGGGAGGGAAGGTCCCAGGATTCGGTGCGGGCGTTTGCAAAAGCGGGAAGGCCATCGGCGTTCCCGAAAGTGATCACCACCTCCGGCTCCGTCCATCCTTCCATGACCGCTGACAGGGCCTCCGGCCGCAGGAATCCCAGATCGATGCCCTTGCCGCGCATGGCGCCGACGGCCGCCGGCAAGATCTTTTCCGCGGGCCGAATGCCTGCACAGCGGACATCGCAGCACTCTCCGGCATGGATCTGGGCAAAGGCCGCTGCCATTTGGCTGCGGCCGGCGCCCTGTTCGGAAACGAACAGGAGCCGGCGCCGGCCAAGGAAAGGCGCCAGCAGGTCCTGCACCGCGGCGGCCACATCCTGCTGCACTTCGGGGTGCCGCGCCATCTCGCCCGCCTTTTCAATGCCCCGGTAGGTCAGGCTGCCGTGATACCGGGCGCTGACCGCGTCGAAGAAATACTTCATGGTCAAGTCAAGCCCGTCGAAGAGCTGCTTTCCATGGGTGGCGGCCACCGAAAGGGCAAACCCCCGACGGCTTTTTGTCTTTGGATCGGAAAGTTTGAGGCGGTAGCGACGGGACCAGAGGGTCTGGCTCCGGTCGATGAGGGCCTTGAGCTGGGCGGTGCAGTTGTAAAAAAAGATCGGCGATGCGGCGATAATGACGTCGGCCCGGCGAAGCAGCCGATAGCCCCGGTGCTTCATGTAATCGTCGATGGGGCAGAACCCCTTTTTTTCGCAGACGACGTACTCCTTGCACGGAAGGATGTTTTCGCGGTCGACCTCGACCGTTTCGGTCCGGGCGCCGAGCCGCTTTGCCTCTTGCATGACGGCCGACAGCAAAAAGGCGCTGTTTCCTTTCTTTCGCGGACTTCCCTGCAAACCGAGAACGAACATCGCCTACCTTTGGTGGCACTGGCTGCAGGTGGTGGGGCCGGCATCGACCCCCTGCCGGCGGGATTGCCGGTGGCAGGCGGTGCACAGCCGGTTCATCACCTGCTTGGATTCGAGTTTTCCTTCGGCCTTCAGGGCCTCGATGCTTCCCCTTTTTTGCGGAAACATGTCATGGCAGACTTGGCAGCCCTCCGTGAGCGACTCCTGGTGCCGGCGGTGGGGAAAAGGGACCTCTCCGCTGCTGCCCCCCTCAAGCACCATGTCCGCCGCCCCCATGTCCTGCGCACCTGCCGATATGCTCTCGACGGCTGCCGGCATGCCGATGACCATACAAATTCCCAGAATGGATGTAAGCCATCTTTGTCCCATAAAATCCCCTCTTTAAAATGCGCGGAGCGCATTTTTTTTAGAAGGCTTCTTCATTCATCAACGTCAGCAGGCATCGACGATGCATTGTAGGCCGTCCGACTGAACCTACCCTGAATCCAAGAGGGAAACAAGTCTGGAAAAAGGCCGATGATGCCGAAGAAGGTCGCCCCGGCGATGGTCGGCGTCGAGGAGAACCAGGCCTTGAAAAACGCCTGCCGGGACAGAAAATAGCGATAGCGGCAGGCGAACGCCTGCCGCTATCGCTTTAGCTGCCGGCTTCGAGGGAGCACTGGGTGAAATCCACCTTCTTGTGGCATCCTGGGCAGGTGTGCTCCTTGTCGAATTCGTCGGAGAAGATCTCCAACTCCTGTCCGCATTCAGGGCACTTGCACCTGAACGCCTTCAGGGTTTTGAACTGTGCAAATCCCGGGCAGTGCTGGGGTGTGGTCATGGCAAACCTCCTGTGATGATAAATTTACGATGAAAGCGTTCGTCAGGCCTCCGGTTTTGCCGGAGGCCATGGCGGGCTGCTTTACGCGGCGCCCAGTTTCTTGGCGATTTCCCTGCCGTAGTCCTGGGCCATCTGGATTCCACCGCCCAGTGCGCTTGACTTCAGCCGAAGAGGAGCGCTGACCATCTCCATCTTGAAGATGTGCTGCATGGTGTCGTAAATCCGGTTCGGGGCTTCCCCGCTCCAGCCGAACGCGCCGAACGCTGCCCCGGTTTTTCCTTCGAGGGCCGCTTTTTCGGCCAGAAACAGCATCGTTTTCATGGCCTGCATCATGTCGCCGTGGTAGGTGGCCGAGCCGAAGGCCAGCGCATCGTATGCCTCCAGGTCCTTCTCGCTTTTGATCTCCTTGACATCTTTCACCTCGGCTTCGACAAGGGAGATGCGAAGCCCCTCGGCGATCAACTCGGCGATCTTCCTGGTTTCGCCGCTTCTCGTGGCGTATACGATCAATGCCCTGGCCATTTTTTCCCTCCCGTCATTTCTTGCCGCCGATTCTTGGGTCCATTCCCTCGGCCTCGCAGTCCGGCGTGTAGCAGGAGTTGTCCAGAAACTCGCACTTTTCCTTGCACGACGGGCACTGGTTGGGCGGTGCGTCCGCCTCGAACGTGTAGCCGCAGTTGGCACATTTCCAGCTTGCCATAGGGTCACCTCCAGGTACAATCGCTGCCGCGTAAAATCGCCGGCGCGATTGGATAAAAGTTCCGGGTGCCGCGAAACCCCAAAAAAAATGAATCTGCCTCATGCCGTCCAACCCCGGCGGAGAAGGACGTCCGGTTCGGACGACTACGCTTTCCAAAGTCCGTGGATGTTGCAGTATTCCCTGGCGGACACCTGCTCGGCGGCGATCATGAAATCGGCCTCCGGCGCCTGGCCGGGCTCGAGAAACTGGCGGTAGGCCTTGCCGTCGGCGATCAGCTCGATCCATTCGATGTAGTGCTTTTCCTCCATGGGGTGGGCCACGCTGCCGACTTTGACTTTGTAGCCGCCGGCGATTTTTTCGATGACCGGGACGTGCTTTTCCTTGGCCGCGTCCACGGTGTTTTCCGTCATCTTTTTCATCGGCTCCCCGCAGCAGACAAGTTCGCCGTCCCCGCCGTGAACCACTTCTACGATGTTTCCACATTTCTCACATTTGTAGATTTCGAGTTTTTCAGCCATTTTTGTCCTCCCTTTGGAATGTTGGGTCGTGTGGGCCCCATGTCGTGGAGCGGATTTTGGTTACCAGTTTTCGCCCAGCAGTTCGAAATGGGCCTGGGGGTGGGCGCACGCCGGGCATAGTTGGGGTGCTTCCTTGGCTTCGACGATGAACCCGCAGTTGCGGCATCGCCACATCACGGGCTCCGAACGCTTGAACACCCGACCGGCTTCGATGTTTGCCGCCAGATCCCGATACCGTTTTTCATGCTGCTTCTCGGCGACGGCCACGTTTTCGAAAACGACGGCGATCTGCTCAAAGCCCTCTTGCCGCGCCACGGCGGCAAAGGCCGGATACATCTGGCTATGCTCGTATTGTTCTCCAGCGGCCGCCGCCTTCAGGTTGTCGACCGTATCTCCGACAATTCCGGCCGGAAACGCGGCAGCGATCTCCGTTTCGCCGCCTTCCAGGAATTTGAAAAAGCGTTTTGCATGCTCCTTTTCCTGGTTGGCGGTTTCCTCGAAGATGTCGGCAATCTGTACATAGCCGTCTTTCCTGGCCTTGCTCGAAAAGTAGGTGTAACGGTTTCTTGCCTGGGATTCGCCGGCAAAGGCAGCAAGCAGGTTTTTTTCGGTCTGGGTGCCTTTCAATTCTGCCACGGTTGATGACTCCTCCTTTCTTACGTCGATCGGTTCGAGGGCTTCGGCGGCAGACGGCTGCCACCATCCTTTGCGAATGTGCGCGTCGCGTTCCACGACGGCCAGTTTCTGAATCTTGAATGCCGAGTCGCGCAGCACGCCGTAGAGTATGCCGCAGCCCACGTCTTCCCTGTAAGCGTCTCCCGCGTCGGCCAGCCGAAGCATTTCTTTGGTCAGTTTCAGGGTCTGGCGAATGTGTTCGTCGCAGGCTTTCAAGCGATTCGGCTCCGGGTGCGTTCGATGGCGGATCAGCCATCAGGATAAAACGAATGTCAAAGAACAATATCAAAATTCATGCCATCCACGAAGGTATAAAAATATATACATGATTTCAATTATATATGCAAAATCGACGTCCTTTCCCGATTCGCGGTCCCCGGATGGTTGAGACAGAGGCGGCAAGCGCTCTGATGGTTTGAAACAAAAGCCGGTGCAAAAACCGTGAAACGGCGCAAGATTGCGATGGATACGCTTGTCTCATGAAATGGATGAGACATAAATGTTTCACCGCCGGAGCGCGATTGATCCCCTACAGGGATTGACATATGATTATAGGGATTGTCATACGTTCTAAACATCAGCCGAAAAATCTGGAGAGTTGGTTAAGGGATTTTTTCTGCGAGTCGAACGCTGCTGTATCATCGCCAAACCGCCGGGATGTTTTTATCCCGATTCTGAGCCGCCAGAGGCAGAAACGACGATGGAAACCGTTATGAGGCCGTGGGATCGGATTTCGATCATCATTCCGGCATTTGAAGAAGCCGATCGGATCCAGGAGACCCTGGACCGGCTCGGCCCGATGGCCGGCATCGAAAACGCCGAGGTCGTTGTGGTCGACGGCCACCCGGAAAAAACGACGCTCCGGGCGATTGCCGGCGGCTTCGCCCGGGGAATCTGCGGCCCCAGGGGCAGGGGAGCGCAGATGCACGCAGGGGTCTTGGCCTGCTCCGGCAGTATACTGCTGTTTCTTCATGCCGACACCCGTCTTCCACCAGACGGGCTGCTTCGTCTCAAGGTGGTCCTGCAGGATCCGGGAATCGACGGCGGCGCCTTCGATCTTGGCATCGACGCTCCCGGCGTGGCATACCGGCTCATCGAAAAAGGAGCGTCCTTCCGGTCCCGGCTGACGCGGGTCCCTTACGGCGATCAGGCTCTTTTCCTGCGGCGGAACGCTTATTTTCAGATCGGCGGGTTTCGGCCGATCCCGCTGATGGAAGACGTCGACCTGATGCGCCGGCTCAAGAGGGCCGGGAAAAAGATCCGGTTCGTCCGGCAGACGGTATGGACTTCCGCCCGGCGCTGGCAGCGAGAAGGCATCCTTTTTTGCACCCTTCGAAACTATGCCCTGATTATCCTTTACTACCTGGGCGTATCCCCTGATCGTCTTTGCCGCTACTACCGGTAGTACTGCCTCCAGCGGCTTGCTGCGAACCCACCGGTGAAGGCGCTGGGGCGTCCTCTCGAAAAATTGTTTTCAAAGGGGTGCAAATCCTTTATGAAAGAGGCCGATTTCTTGTCGCTGCAATATGACCAGCAACCCCCATCGAAGGAGGAAATCATGAGCTTTTCGTCCTATGACGAGATCATCCAGTTCGCCATTGAAAAGGAAATCGAGGCCGCCGAATTTTACGAACGATGCGCAACGGAGGAGTCGTTTTCCGGCGCCCGGAAAACGTTGGAAGAGATGGCGGGCGAGGAGCGAAAGCACCAGAAGATGCTCGAAAATATCGAACAGAGCAAGGCGCCCCTGGAAGGCTACGACTGGAAGTGGATTCCGGACATAAAACGGAGCGACTATATGGTCGACCTGACCTACGAGCCGGGGATGCACTACACCGACATCCTCCGCCTGGCCATGAAACGGGAGGAAAACGCCCTGAAACTCTACAACGAGCTTCAGGACAAGACCCCGGAAGAGGGGCAGAAAAAGATCTTCAAAATGCTCTGTCAGGAAGAGGCCAAGCACAAGCTCTTTTTAGAAACCCTTTACGACGATTATATGGCCGCTCAGGGAGACTGAAAGATAGTGCCTAGAGTACTTAGAGTGCCTAAAGTGCCTAGAATGCCGGAAGTGGATAGGCCCCGGTAGGACAAGGATTACATGGTGAGTGGTCGATTGGTCGATTGGGAAAAGACGCACCAACGGAAGCACACGATTTTCCGATTTGACGAATCAACCAATCCACCAATCAACCATTACCCAGACGAGACCGTATACTTCTTTACATAGTCCACCGGGTTGTAAGATTCCTTTGCTTTCCGCAGTCCTTGGTCCCCCAGGTCCTGCTCCCGGTTTACGAGGGTGAACCCGTCGGCTTCGTTTTCCAGAAAGAGTTGGTTGACGGCCTGGTAGACCCCCTTGAAGCCGGTGCAGCCCTTTTCGAAGTGGATCACCAGGGTGTCGTCGGTGAGGGCCTCTGCCACGGTGTAGGCCACGGGAGTTTCTTCGACCATCAGCGCCCCGCCGATCAGGTGGGTCAGCGTTTTCCAGTGCTGAAAAACCCGGGTGATGGCCCGATTCTCCGCCGCCAGGGTTTCGGATGCTTCACAGTCCCGCCACAGGCACCATTCCTCCTGCATCTCCAGCGCCATATCGATGATCTCCGGCGACATGGGCTGAAAGCGGTAGTCGTATTTTTTCCGGAACTGTTTCAGCAGGTTTTTCTTTTTGTGGAAACGGTTCCCCTTCAGCGCCACCAGTTCATCGACCTGGTACAGATAGTCCCAGTGTTCGCGGGCGTCTTCGCTTCGGATCCGGTCGCCCAGGACGCTTTGAAAACGCGTTTTGAGCGCCTCCGGCACCCGGATCATTTTCGCGCCGCCGTCAAGATGCGGCAGCAGGCGGCGGGACCAGTCCACCGACGCCCATGGACCGACCGGGGCCCAGAGCCGCTTTTCGGGTCGGGTCTGCCGGATCCAGACCAGGTCCGTTTCCCAGGCCCACTGCAGGCCGTATTCTTCGGCCCAGCCCCAGATGTTGGCAAAGCTGTAATCCGAGGCGTTCGTCCGGCTGGCCTGCAGTCTTTCCATGTATTTTTCCTGCAGATCCAGGGACAGTGGTCCAAAATCGAGCGGCATGAGAATTCCTTCAGTTTGAAAACGATTTCTAATTTCGCGGAACGCGAAATTCTTATAAAACCGCCGCAGCGATTTTATCCGGCCTCCCGTTTCCAGTAGGGGTTGATCACGTCCTCGAAGATGCTCATGGCGGCTTCTGCCCCCTGACCGGCGGCGGTGACGATCTGCTTGTAGCCGCCTTCCACGTCCCCGGCCGAGTAGATCCCGTCGATGCTCGTGCGGTGGTGAGCGTCTTTTTGGATATAGCCTTCTTCGGTGAGCGCCAGGCCGAGCTTTTGAGCCAGCGAAATGGCCGGCTCATAGCCGATGGAGATAAAGACCCCGTCGAGGGGCAGGGTGAAGGTCTCCTTGCTCTGGTTGTCGAACAGAAGCACTTGCCGAACCCGGTCTTCGCCTAAGATCTCTCTGACTTCCGTGTTCCACAGTACCGGAATCCTGGCTTCGAACAGCAGCCGGGTAAGAAAGTCCTGGGCCCGGAGCTTGTCGCGGCGATGTACGAGGGTGACGTCCACGCCGATGTTTCGAAGATGAAGGGCTTCGGTCACGGCGCTGTTTCCGCCCCCGACCATGATCACCTTTTTCCCCTTGAACAGCATCCCGTCGCAGGTGCTGCAGTAGCTCACACCGCGGCCCAAAAGGCGGGATTCTCCAGGCGCTCCCAGATGCTTGTGGGTCGCGCCGGTGGCCAGCAGGATGGTTTTGGTGTGAAATTTGCGCCGGGAGGTGCTGACCACGAACGGCCGGCCGACCTCGATGTCGATCACCTCCTCGCCGGGAAAGATCGTCGTGTACTCCAAGGCGTGGGTGACCATGATGTCGACCAGCGTTTTGCCTCCCACACTGGTCAGTCCGGGGTAGTTTTCCACAACGGGGGTGGTGGCCACCTGCCCCCCCAATGCGCCTCTTTCGATGATCGCCGACTTGAGTCCGCTGCGGGCCGCGTAGATGCCGGCCGTCAGCCCGGCCGGCCCCCCGCCGACGATCACCAGGTCGGCTTCAACCAGTTCGTCTTCCGTCTCCGGGATGAACACGGTCTGCTGCTCCAATTTCAGAAGACTGGCGGCGAAAAGCTCCTCGGTCTGCGCCCCCATGGCGATCATGACGTCGTTGGCAAAGGTCTGGGGGACGCTGTGGGCGGAATACTGCTCAGCAAGATCCGGGCGGCACTGGATGTCGACCAGCTCAAGAGAGATCTGCCCGGGTTTTTCCATGGCCGCCTTGATCGCGTTGACGGCCTGCTGCGGGCAGTAGGGGCAGGTCGGGCTTACGAACACCTTGACCTGGCGCGGTTCGTCGATTCTGCCAATCACCTCCCGGGCCTGCTCGCTGATGTTGCTTTTCCCCAGCCCCAGATAGATCAAAAGCTCCAGAAAGGTTCGTCCTTCTTCTCCCAGGGGGCCGCCGTACCATCGGATGTTGTATTTCTCCGGCTCGAATAGGAGGGTGGGTCCGTCTGTGACCTGCCATTTGCGCGCCAGCTCGTGATCGAGGCCGTATTCCCGGAAAGTGATCTTGTTCGTCATTTCCCGGAACGCCCGCACGACTTGCCGGATCGCCTGGGCAAAGGGATCGTCCCTGTCTTTCCGGGAAAACAGGAAAAGATGGATCTCGTTGGGCATGCTCTGAAACACGCGCTCCAACTGCCGGGTGGCGTCGGCCTGGGATCCCTGGTCTGTTGAAGGGTCGAAAGGAACTTCGGCCATCTGGTGGTCTCCTTTTCTTGCTTTTTGAGGCTCCCGGCGGGAAGCCGGCCGCAGGCGGTGCATCGGAGAAGACGAGCAGTTCTCCTATCGGGTCAGCCTACGAAGTCCGGGGGAGATCGGTTTCTCCCGGCATTCGGGGCACAGGCCCAGAAATTCGAGATGGTGCCCGAACACGACGAATCCGGTGGCACCGTCTATTTTTTCTTCCATGTGCGGCATGACGGCAAAGGGGGCGTCCACCACCTTGCCGCAGCACGTGCAGCGGATGTGATAGTGATTTTCAGGATTTCCGTCGAAACGCCTCAAGGCTCCGCCGGATTCGATCTTCTGAATCTCTCCGAGCTCGGAGAGGATCTCCAGATTCCGGTACACCGTCCCGAGGCTGATCCTGGGCAGACGCTTTCGCACGACCGCGTATATTTCGTCGGCACTGGGATGGGTCCGCAGCTTTCGAAGCGCTTGAAGGATGACTTTACGCTGCGGTGTCATCCGCAGGCCTGGTTCAGTGCTCAAGGCCGGTCCTCCCCGCAAACGGATAGCGGCTATTTTCGCTCATCGATCGGGACAAAGGCGCACTCCTCCGGACCGCAGTAGTCCCCCACGTATTCGGATGCCGGCCGGTAGAGCATCGGCTTGGGAGCCGCCTCGGCAAACTGCTCTTCCAGCACATGGGCGGCCCACCCGGCGACCCGCGCAATGGCGAACACCGGGGAGAAAAAGTCGACCGGAATCCCCATGGTGTAGTACAAGGAAGCGCTGTAAAAATCGACGTTGACGAAGATGTCGATCTTTTTGCGCTTCTTGAACTCCTCTTTTCCGACCTTTTCCAGCTTGCGGGAGATCTCGCACCACTTTGTCTGGCCGGTTCGCTCCCCCATTTTCTTGGACATCGGCGAAATAATGTGGGCCCTGGGATCGTCGGTCTTGTAGACGGCGTGGCCCAGTCCCATGATCTTTTTCCCTTCGTCGAGAATCTTTTTCACGTAGGATTCCACATTGCCGGGATCATCGATGTCAAGGAGCATTTCCATGACGCGGACATTGGCCCCGCCGTGAAGCTCTCCGGAAAGCGAGCCGATCGCCCCGGCCACCGCCGCATAGATATGGGCCCGGGTGGAGGCGATTTGCCGCGCGGAAAAGGTCGACGCATTGAAGGAATGTTCGGCGTGCAGAAGCAGGCAGATATCGAAAAAGCGGGCCAGCTCCTCGTCGGGCGTTTCACCGAAAAGCGTGTAAAGAAAGTTGGCGCCCTGGCCGAGGTCGGGGTCCGGTTCGATCGGCTCCTTGCCCTGCCGAATCCGCCCCCAGGCGGCCAGCACCGTGGCAAGCTTTGCCACGAGGCGCACGGCCATTCGGTCGAAGGCCTCCCGTGAGCTGTCCCGGATGTCCGGATCGTGGTTGGCCAGCATCGGCACCGCCGCTTGAAGAATATCCATCGGCAGGGAATCGGCCGGCCGGGTTTTCAGGGCGCTGACGACTTCGGCGGGGATCGGACGCTCGTCGGCGAGCTGTTTGCGCATCGCGGCCAACTCGGTTTTGTCGGGCAGCTTTTCTCTCAACAATAGGTGAACGACCTCCTCGAACGTGGCCGAAGCGGCCAGATCCTGAACCCGGTAGCCCCGGTATATAAGCTTGCCTTCCTCTCCTTTGACGTCGCTGATCCGGGTACTGGCGACGGTCACGCCTCTAAGGCCGGTATTCACGATGGGTTTGGTTTCGCATTCTTCCATGGCCTCACCTCGCTTGCTCATCCCCGGGAAAAACAAAAAGGCACCGAATCGAGCCGATCTTTGGCGCCTGCATTCCCTTCAGCCGCTTTGCGTCAACTCAATCCAGGTCCACCCACATGTCGGCCTCGTTGCCGCAATGGGTGCAGGTGGCATGGCCCTTGACGCGCTGTTTCGGGGCCTGCGCCGTTTTCTCAGTGGATTGTTCGGGTGCCTGCGGCGCTTCGGGCAGGCTGCAGGTGACGACCATTTCAGCCTCGTTGCCGCAGTGCTCACATTTGCAAACCTGTTTTTTCTCAATGGTCTTTTCAGTCATTGGTTGCTCCTCTATGTATGTTTTGTAAAGCAGTCATGCTGGGCACTGCTTTGGTTGATCCTCTATCTAATCGAATCGCGGTAGCGATTCGATTAGAATTCAAACTTTTCGGGCGGCCGCCGTTCGGGGACGTAGACCTGCGGGATCTTTTCTTCGTTCCATTGCCTGGATACGTAAAGATTGCAGTAGCAGCTTCCGTATTCCTCCACGTCGGGCTTCCGATATACGCAGGGACAGATGATGTCCTTGTCCTTTTCACGGTCTCCGGAGGCGAGCCGGCAGGGGCAGACCATGTACCCGTAGCGCTCCTTGTTGACCAGCAGCGCCTCGAGCAGTTCGAAGGTTCGTTCCCGGTCCTTGTTGAAGAAGTATCCCTGTGCTTCCTGGGCTTTTTTCAGCATTTCATATAGCTTTTCGACGTCCATCACAGTCCCAGCGCCTCCTTGATCTCGTTTTCCTTGTAGCCGACGATGATCTTTTCACCGATGATAATGGTTGGAAAGCTGCATCGAGGGTTGAATTTTTTCACATCTTCGAGGATTGCTTTGCGTTCATCTCCTTCCAGCAGGTCAACATCCACGAATTCATATTTGATGGAGCAGTCCCCCAAGTATTTCTTGGCGGACTTGCAGTGGCTGCAGGTACTCAGCGAGTAGATCTTGACCGGTGGCTTCGACATCATCGCGTTCCTTTCGTAAGCATATGATTTTTAAGTAAAGGTAATTAACCATCCCATCGCTGTCAATCGGTTTCTACGGCGGCCCGTCAGGAAAGCGCCTGGCCAAAAAGGCTGCGGTGGCCGGTGCCGCGCCCGGCGCCCCTGCCTGTCGTTTCATGAAGGCAGACAGGTCTTCGGGCCGGTCGATGTCGGACCAGCTTTCCAGCAGGCACGGCGTTTCATTCTCGCGCCGAAAGGCGGCCAGGGTTTCTTCAAAGACCCGGCCGGATCCCCATGGCTGGCCGTCGAACACCGATTCGGTAAAACCGTCGGCCCGGAAGCCGATCAGATAGTAACCGCCGTCATGGGTCGGTCCGATCACCGAAGAAAAGGATCGCAGGCAGTCAAATGCCTGCACGATTCGCTCCGGGGGCAGATCCGGAATGTCGGTCCCCACCAGCACCGCCCGGCGCACCCCCTGAGAAAAGGCATTTTGAAAAGCGTCTGCCATCCGCCGGCCGAGGTTTGCCCCCCTCTGGGGCATCATCGGGTAGGCGGATCCCAGCCAGCGGGAAATCCGCTCTTTTGCCCCTGCCGGCGTGTAGCAAAGCCAAATGGAGGGGCCGCTTTTTGCCGCGGCGGCCAGGATATCGGCGACAAAACACCGGTAAAGGGCAAGGGCCGTGTCAGCCCCCAGCCAACGACCCAGGCGAGTCTTGACCCTGCCTATGTCCGGCGCCCGCAGAAAAAGCAGGACGCATTTCGAATCGGTTGACGCGCCGGTCAATTGGATTTTCCCGAGACACTCTCCAGCGCCTGGATGATCTCGCCGAGCCCGGGCCGGACATTGATGTCCGAAACAGCGGCGTAGCGAAGGATGCCTTGCTTGTCGACGATGAATATGGCCCGCTCCGAGACGCCGTCGCTTCTGAGAATGCCGTAGCGGGCGGCGACGGCTCCGTGGGGCCAGAAATCCGACAGGACCGGAAACCACAGGTCGCCCATTTCGCGGGTCCAGGCATACAGCGTGGGGATGTTGTCTACCGAGATCCCCAGCAAAACCGCATCATGGGCTTCGAACAATCCTCGTGCGATATTGTACCCCGGCCATTGATCCGAACATACCGGGGTCCAGGCCGCCGGCACAAACGAAAGGACCACGTTTTTTTTGCCCGCGTAGTCACCGAGGGAGACTTTCGGGCCGGCCACCGAGGGAAGGGTAAAGTCCGGCGCCGGTTCACCGACGGAAACTTTCAAGGTGCTGTCCACCGGTTTGAGATGACCCGTCTCGTACACCCGGTCTTCGAATGCTCCGGAAACGGCCAACGCCGGTGCGGCAGCCAAGAGGATCAGCAGCGAAAGCCACCATCTGGCATCCGTAATTTGTTTCATGGTGTATCTCCCCTTATTTGAGCCCTGCGTTTGCGAGGAGCTCGTTCAGGAACTGCCCGACCTCGAAAGCCGAGTTTCCGGCCCCGATGCCGATGATTTTTACCCTGCCCCGGAGGCGGGGGTCGTTTTCAATCTCTGAGAGGTCTTCAATGAACACGCTTTTTCATTTCATATAATTTTTTTCTTGACAAGGGTCCCAGCTCTAATCTAAACAGTAATCATTACTATTACGAAAACTGCTAACTATAATTCTTTCCACGAAGGGAGAACATTCATGTCAGACGACACTAAACCGGTCAAAAAAAAGAAGGAAATCAACATTTCTGATGTGACCACCTGCCGGGCGACGGCGCAGATGCTTGAAAAAGCGCGGCGGGACGGCGTTGAAACCGCATTCGATCGTGCGGCCAATATGAAGGCCTGCCCCATCGGCGCGGATTCCGCCTGCTGCAAACATTGCGCCATGGGCCCCTGCCGGCTCAACGCAAACGACCCTTACGGGAAAGTGGGCGTCTGCGGCGCCACCATAGACACGATCCAGGCCCGGAATTTTGCGAGAATGGTGGCCTCCGGTGCGGCCGCCCACACCGACCACGGCATGGCCATGCTCGATCTGTTCCGGGAAGTGGTCAACGGCCGAATCACCGACTACGGAATCAAGGACCCCCACAAGCTTCACGAGGTGGCCAAATCGATCGACATCGAGACCGAGGGCCGCAGCGATGTCGACATCGCAAACGACCTGTACAAGGAGCTGGAAAGAACCTACACCCAGGTCGACGGTGAGATTCCGTTTGCCAAGCGGGTGCCGGAAAAGACCCTGGAAACCTGGCGCAAGCACGGGATCGTGCCCCGGGGCGCCATGCGAGAGATCATGGAGCTGATGCACCGCACCCATATGGGCGTGGACCAGCACTATGAAAACATCACCAAGCAGTCGAGCCGGACGGCCCTCTCCGACGGGTGGGGCGGCTCCATGGTGGCCACCGAGATCTCCGACATCCTGTATGGTACGCCGAGCCCGGTTTCGGTCGACGTGAACATGGGCTGCCTGAAAGAGGATCAGGTCAACATCATCGTCCACGGCCACGAGCCGAACATGTTCGAGTCGATGCTCGAGTCGGTCAACGAACCGAGCCTGGTCCAGGCGGCCAAGGACGCCGGCGCCAAGGGGATCAACCTGGTCGGCATGTGCTGCTCCGGCGCCGAGATGCTCTCGCGCCACGGCGTGCCCCACGCGGGCAACTTCATGTCCACCGAGGCGGTTCTCGTGACCAACGCGGTCGATGCGATGTGCGTGGATATCCAGTGCATCAAACAGGCCCTGGTCAAGGTGGCCGAATGCTACGGCACGCCGCTGATCACCACCAATCCCCGGGCCCACATCGAGGGGGCGACCCACATCGAGTTCAAGGATCACGAGCCCAAGGCCTGCACCGATGAAGTCGTCATCAAGGCGATCACCCGGTTCAAGAACCGCAAAGGCGACGTGGAAATTCCGCGGATCTCCAACATCGGCATCCACGGCTTTTCCCACGAATACATCAACTACATGCTCGGCGGATCGTTCCGGGGCTCTTACACCCCGCTCAACGACAACATCATCAACGGACGGATCCGGGGCGTGGCCGGCGTGGTCGGCTGCACCAACCCGCGGGTCAAGCAGGACTACGTCCATGTGGAACTGGTCAAGGAGCTGATCAAAAACGACGTTCTCGTGCTTCAGACCGGCTGTTCCCAGATCGCCCTGGCCAAGGCCGGCTTCTACACGCCGGAGGCGGCCCACTTGGCCGGCCCCGGCCTCCAGGAAGTCTGTGAAACGGTCGGTATGCCCCCGGTGCTGGGGATCGGGTCCTGCGTCGACAACAGCCGGATCCTGATGGCCGCTTCCGAGATGGTCCGGGTGGGCGGTCTGGGCAGCAGCATCGCCGATCTGCCCGCGGCCGGCGCCGCACCCGAGTGGATGAGCGAAAAGGCCATCAGCATCGGGCAGTACTTCGTGGCCTCGGGCGTATTCACCGTGTTCGGCGTCACCTACCCGATCGTGGAGAACACCAAGTTCCACCAGCACTTGTTCGACGGCCTGGAAAAGCAGGGCCTCGGAAAGTGGGGCTTTGCGGTGGATCCCTACGACATGGCCAAGATGATGATCGCCCATATCGACAAGAAGCGAAAGGCGCTCGGACTCGACAAGGCCAGAGAGCGGGTCCTGATGTCCATGGAGGACCGGATGAAGCTCGAAGCGTAAATTTTTGGCTCGTACCTCGCCAAAAATTTACTAAAAGGGCCTCCCCGCTGGGGAGGCCCTTATTTTTTACACGGTTGATCGATCCATGTTGCTGGGTTCCGAGTCAAAAAAATTCCTTTCGATTCCCAGAACTGATTAACCTTTGAACTCGGAACTTCTGAACCCAACCCGGCGGCGCAGCCGCCCCAAGAAATCAAGACGGCCTGAG
>JAIPEL010000197.1 GCA_021737185.1 Desulfobacterales bacterium
CCCATCGTCCCGCGCCGCCGTGTGGGGTCGTAGCTCGAAGAGCGAAGCCCCAAGCATCGCAGAAACGGGCGGATCAGCCCTTCAAGCTGTCTGAATAAATCCGCTTTCGCGTATTTATTAGCGGCGGCTCCGCCGCCGTAAAAAAAATAGCTCAGATCTGGTCACCGGAAACGAAAGAGGTGACGTCACTGTCATTCACAACCACCGGGGAATGTAAAGGATACATTTATTATTGTCCTTTGCGCCCGCAGGGCGCCTGATTTTCTCTGCGGCAGCAGAGAAAATGTCGAGTTCTTGGAGGGCCCGCCCGTTTCGAGAAGCGCAGGAAGAAGCGGGGCGCAGGGCGCCTTTTCTTTTGGTTACTTTTCTTTGGGCGAGCAAAGAAAAGTAACAAGTAAAATGTATAAATATCAGTATTTTATATGAAAATGGTTTCATCTTTGATCAAACTGTTCGGCTCACGGTCTGCGTCAGAGCTGGATTCCGGGTCAAGCCCGGAATGACGGCCTGAGAAGTTTCACAATTGATCAAACTGGCCGGTTAAGGCCAAGAGATTCCTATGAAATTCACGCCGGAGAATCTTGAATTTGGAATTTTGAATCCCACCCACCATCGGCGGGGCGAGATCGACCGGATATTTGTGTATCGGTTAGAACAGGTACTGGAACAATCATGACACCTTATGAACTTGCTACAGCCTTTCACCGGGAACTTTCCCCGCTGGTGCCGAAGCTTTCGGCGGCGCTCAACCGCGCCTTGGTCGATATCGGAGAGGGGTCGAGGTTGGTGCTGCCCTCCGAGCCGGCCGATGTCTCCTTCCAGGAGCGTGAAACCGTGCCGGAGGCGGAAAGCTCCGGGGTTTTGTCGAAAATATTTGCCGTGTTGCCGCTGCTCGACCAGCATTCCCGCTGGCGGGTCGACGTAGAGCGAAGGCGGGGCGCCGAAGCGGGACAGCTGGAGCTGGTGTACACCCTATACCGGATCACCTCCTGCTGGTAGAGCGCGCGTCAAAAGAGCATCGAAAACGATGGGCTGTCGCGGCGGTTCATCGTTTTCTGGTTTTCCTGCGACCCGGAATCAGCGTTGACGGGTTTTCAAGGGAGCTCCTTTTTTTCGGAGAATCTGGATCATCCGTTCGGCCGTTCGGATTTCATCGGGGTAGAGAAGACCGGCAGATATCCACGCTTCGATGTCCTCGGTGGGTACATTCAGATTTTCCGTGTACGATTCCAGATCATCGACGCGCGAAAAATCGATTTCCTGGTCGAGCTTCACTGCCGGCCGATCCGCGCCGACCACACCCTCATCCAGGACCGCATCCGGGGAGTCGACGGGGCGGTCGAACGCCGTCAAAACCACCTGTTCTTCCTTCAGCGCCGATTTGCCGGACCGGCGTTCAGCCAGCCACAGTAAAAACTTCCTGATCAACCTCATCGCCACAAACACCTTTTCTGTTTATAGGGATTGTTATCACTCCGTTCTGGTTCGGCCGGCATGTCTGGCTCGATATCATGGGCGCCGTAAGCGGTGCTAGCTTTACGACAATCCCTATAAACTATAAGTCCAAATCGGCAACAACCAAGCCCCCGTGGTCACCGGCCCTCAAAATACGATGCCGGTGTAGCCGACCAGGCTGTCTCCGGGATTCTTGTCATAGCTGGTGGCGTAGGCAACCATTTCGGCGGAATCCTCTCCCAGGGCCTTTCCCGCGGAAATGGCGGCGGCAGCGGCTCCGGCGCAGCATGCATTCTGGTGCGACAGGGCCTCTTCGATGACCCGCTTCGGCTCCAAAGCGGTCAAGGCCTCGACCATCCGGCGGTCGTTTTCGCCTTTCACCCAGGCGACCGCCTCTTTGCCCTTTCCCTGCGGGGTAAAGCCATAATTGGGCCCATAGTGAGTCAGATCCGTCGAGCCGATCACCCGGACCCGTCGGCCGTGTTTTTTCGAGATTTGTGCCGCCGCCGCTCCGACCTCCATCGCCTTCGGGGTCGGAGGCGGTCCCACCGGGACGATTTTGGTTTCCGGAAAGAAGTATTTCACGAACGGCAGTTGGAGTTCGATGGTGTTGTCGGGGGTGAAATCGTCAACGGTTTCGATCTGGAAGTCAAACCGGCCGGACAGCTCTTCAGCGCAGGCTGAATCGATCTCCAGATTGCCGAAGGGCGTTTCCCAAGCGCCCTGGGTCATGATATAGGCCGGCGACCGCTGGTGAAGGTGCATACCGAAAAGCCATACGACTTCGGGCATTTCTCCCCGGGCAAGCAGATGAATGACGTTGCAGGCGATGGCCCCTGAAAAAAACCATCCCGCGTGGGGAACGATGCCGCCGAGAAAGTATCGCGGTGAAACCGCTTCCATTCCCGGCTGCTCCAGAAAGGCGTGAATTTCATTTTCGCAGGCCGACGGCGATGATGGATACCAGCTGCCGGCGAACATGGCGGGTCTGACGCGCATCGGACACCTCCTTGCTCTGTCGTTCGAACAATCTTGCCGCCCCTGTCGAATCAGGGGTCTGCACTTGTCTTTTTGATGAAAATCGTTATGTTGGGAAATAAGTTCTTCTGGGCTGATTTCAAGACGGGCCGGTGGATTCCGGCCGCCATTTGTTTCATTCTATAATACGGCCGAAGGCCGGAAAGATGACCGGAGGAGTTGGATGCCGATATACGAGTATCGATGCGACGAATGCAACGCGTGTTTTGAAAAACTGGTATTTTCCGGTAAAGAAGAGTCGATTCGGTGCCCGGAGTGCGAGAGCAAGAAGGTTCGGCGCCAGATGAGCTGCGTGAGCGCCGCCGGTTCGAGTTCATGCAAGAGCAGCAACGCCGGTTTTTCCTGAGCCCGCTAGCGCCTGCGGCGGTCTGCCGCAGAGGCCTCGGTCCATGGTGCCGAGATGTTTTCCGCCCCTTCCTTTTTTGGGGTATCATGCTTACTATTGCCCGTGGGATCGATATCCCTCCGGCCCCAACGGACCGTCGGCAAAGCCTGCAAAACCTTTTTCGGCGGTCGGGAAACGATACCCCAGCGACGAGACCCGGGAGGATCTGACATGTGGGAATATACGGATAAAGTCAAGGATCACTTTCTGAATCCTAGAAACGTCGGGAGCATCGCCGATGCAGATGCCGTTGGCGAGATCGGGTCTATGGCCTGCGGCGATGCCCTGAAACTATACCTGAAGCTGGACGAAAACGAAAAAATCGTAGACGCCAAGTTTCAAACCTTTGGATGTGCCAGCGCCATCGCGTCTTCATCGGCCCTGACCGAGATGATCATCGGAAAGTCCCTTAAAGAGGCCGAACAGATCACCAACGACCACATCGCCGAATATCTCGGCGGGCTTCCCAAGGAAAAGATGCACTGTTCGGTGATGGGAAGAGACGCTCTTGAAAAGGCGATCTCCTGTTATCGCGGAGAACCGGCAAAGGTCGTGGAAGGTCAGGTCGTCTGCGAATGTTTCGGCGTCACCGATGTCCAGATCGAAAGGACGGTCAGGGAAAACCATCTGACCAGCGTCGAAGATGTCACCGATTACGTCAAGGCCGGCGGCGGCTGCGGCAACTGCCATGACGCCATCGCCGAAATCATCGACCGGGTGATGGGAAAGGCCCCCAAGCCCAAGATACCCGCCAAGAAACTCACCAACATCCAAAAGATCCGGATGATCGAAGACGCTCTGGACCGGGAGATCCGCCCGGAGTTGAAAAAGGACGGCGGAGACATCGAACTGGTGGATGTCGACGGCGAACGGGTGCTGGTCAAGATGCGGGGACGGTGTGCTACCTGCACGGCATCCCAGGTCACTTTGAAGCATTATGTTGAGAGCAAGCTCCGCGAACTGGTCACGCCAGAACTGGCCGTCGAGGAGGTCCAAACATGAAGACCATCTATCTGGACAACAATGCAACCACCCGCGTCGCTCCAGAAGTCGTGGAGGAAATGCTCCCCTACTTTTCGGAGCGCTACGGAAACCCCTCCAGCATGCACAGCTTCGGCGGCCAGGTGGGCAAGGAGATTCGGGCGGCCAGGGAAAAGCTGGCCGGTCTGCTCGGCGCCCGGCCCGAAGAGATCATCTATACCAGCTGCGGCACCGAAAGCGACAACACGGCCATCCGGGCGGCACTGGCCGCCAATCCCGGCCGCCGCCAGGTGGTGACCACCCGGGTCGAACATCCTGCAGTGAAAAGCCTCTGCGAACATCTGGTCAAAGAAGGCTATCGCGTGACCTTCGTGCCTGTGGACCGATCCGGAAGGCTGGATGTGGATTACCTGTACGAGCACATGACCGAAGATACCGCCATCGTGAGCGTCATGTGGGCCAACAACGAGACCGGCGTCTTGTTTCCGGTGGAGCAGATCGCACGCGCCGCCAAAGAACGGGGGATCGCCTTTCATACCGACGCGGTGCAGGCGGTGGGAAAGATCCCCATCGATCTTTCCGCCGGCGCCATCGACATGCTTTCCCTTTCCGGACACAAGCTCCACGGGCCCAAGGGGATCGGCGCACTGTATGTCCGCAAAGGAACCAAGTTTTCGCCGTTTTTGATCGGAGGCCACCAGGAAAGCGGCCGGCGGGGGGGGACGGAAAATACCGCTGCGATCATCGGCCTGGGCCGGGCCGCCGAGTTTGTCTCCGACCACATGGAAGAGGAAAACACACGGGTCAAGGCCCTGAGAGACCGGCTGGAATCCGCGCTGCTGAGTCGGGTGACCCATGCCGTGGTCAACGGCGACCCGGAAAACCGACTTCCCAACACCAGCAACATCGCCTTCGAGTTCGTGGAAGGCGAATCCATCCTGCTGATGATGGACGGCCATGGCATCTGCGCATCGTCGGGGTCGGCCTGCACTTCCGGTTCCCTGGAGCCGTCCCATGTGCTGCGGGCAATGGGGGTCCCTTACACTGCCGCCCACGGCAGCATCCGGTTCAGCCTGAGCCTGTACAACACCGAAGAAGAGATCGATTACGTCGTCGAACACCTGCCGCCGATCATCGAAAGACTCCGGCAGATGTCTCCGTTCTGGCAACACGCCTGCGAAAAGACAGCATGACGCCCATTGACGATATGTACTGCCCATGGTACCAAAAATCCGCCCATCGGGCGGATTTTTTTGTGGGGTGCTGCGTAGGTTTTTCTATAGCGGCTCAATTTCGAATTTGCGCTTATCCAGAAACCTCCAGCCTGTAGCCGCAGGAGGCAGATGGGTGTCAGCTCTCCAGCCGGCCAAAACTCGCCATCAAGGCCGCGTAAAGACGGCCCCTGATTGGGATGCAAAAAAAATGGCAGCGGCAAATGGGAATTGCCAAAAAGATCCCGTTGTTT
>JAIPEL010000064.1 GCA_021737185.1 Desulfobacterales bacterium
AGTTCTTGAAGGGCCCGCCCGTTTCGAGAAGCGCAGGAAGAAGCGGGGCGCAGGGCGCCTTTTCTTTCTTGTCCCGCCGTAGCTTTTTAGCGAAGGCGGATGGTTACTTTTCTTTGGGCGAGCAAAGAAAAGTAACAAGGAAAATGTATAAATATCAGTATTTTATATAAAATGGTTTCATCTTTGATCTAACTGGTCGGCTCACCGTCTGCGGCAGAGCTGGATTCCCCCGGATCGGAGTCCGGGGCAGGCTTGTCAATCCCGGAATGACGGCCTGAGAAGTTTCACATTGATCAATCTGCTGGGCGCGGCCGGACAGAGGCGGCGCTCGTATGAAACTCCGTCCGAGGCCGGGGTTTTTCGTACGGCACGCCTCAGCCTCCCAGTTCCGCGTCCACGGCCGCCCCTAAAGCTTCGACGATCCGGTGCATGTTCTCCTCTTCAATGATGAAGGGAGGCCCCACGACCATGGCATCGCCGTCGATGCCGGCAAGCCCCATGCTCTTGTAAAGAAGAACACCGCCGGCGTAAAGGTGGTTCCAGATCCGCTCGGCGATGCGTTCTTTTCTCGGAATCGGTTTGCGGCTCCTGCGATCAGCCACGAATTCGACGCCCCATAGAAACCCGATGCCCCGGATGTCGCCCACATGGGGATGGCTGCCCAGTCGTTGGTGCAGCATTTCCCCCAATTGCGCTCCGAGGCTCGCAACACGGGGCACCAGGGCTTCGCGCTCCAGGATGTCCAGCACAGCGTTTCCGGCGGCGCAAGCCACCTGGTGATGTGAAAAAGTACCACCGTGAACAAAGGCGCCCGACCCTGCGCGAACGGCATCGAACCATCGGTTCTGGACGCCCACCGCAGATAGCCCTATGCTGCCGCCGGCCAGTCCTTTGCCCATCGTCACCAGGTCGGGGACGACACCGAAATGTTCGCTGGCAAACCATCGTCCGGTCCGGCCCAGCCCGCAGAGCACCTCATCCAGGATCAGCAGCACCCCGTGCCGATCGCAGATTTCCCGAACTCGCGCAAAATAGCCCTCCGGCGGGATCACGGCCGCGATGGTCGCCCCACTGACGGTTTCGGCGAGAAAGGCGGAAACCGTCGCCGGCCCGAGGTCAAGAATCAATTCATCGAGCGCTTCGGCGCAGCGCAGGCCGCAGGACGGGTATGCCAAACCATAGCTGCAGCGGTAGCAGTATGGGGCGGGGATGTGGTGGCTCTCGGGCAGCATGGGGGCATAGGGGGTTCGAAATCCGGTGCGCCCGGTGGCCGCCAGTGCGCCCAGGGAAAGGCCGTGGAAGGATTTCCATCTTGAAATGAGTCTGTACCGCTGGGGTTCGCCTCGCTCCAGGTGGATCTGACGGGCAAGCTTGATGGCCGTCTCCACGGCCTCGGAACCCGTGGCCATGAAGTAAAAGCGCCTGATGCCCGGCGGTGCTATGTCGGCCAGTCGGGAGGCAAGTCTTTCAACCGTTTCGCCGGTGAACATGGTGGGGTGCACGTAGCCGCAGGTGGTGATCTGACGGGCGACCGCCCGGGCAATCTCCTCGCGGCCGTGCCCGACATTGACGACCAGCGGTCCTCCTGAGCCATCGAGGAATCGGTGTCCGTCGGCATCCGTGATCCAGACACCGCTGGCCTCCACCGCTCTGGCAAGTTCCCTGGTCAACTGCCGATGAAAAACGGCACTTGAATTGGACGACACGGCTCACCTCTGGGATTGGGGTTGTGGCAGCAGGCGGAGCGCGCGAGAGCTCCTCCGGGCCCCTCGCCGGGAATGCAGCTTCTTTGCCCTGAGCACTTGTATACCCGCAATCGACGGCCGATCGGTCCGGTGACGGCCTTCTGCCGGCGCCTGTTGTCCCTTAACGTCGATATCGGCGATCTGGAACATCAGGCCAGCATCTATCACAACTTCCTCATGGCGGCCAGCCCAAAACAACCGGGCGTTCGATGTGCTTCATTATCCCATGCCGGTGCAGAACAGCGACATCGAGATGATCGCCGCAAATCATGTCGATGTGCTGATCGATGCGCCGCCGGCCATCGGTGAAATCACCGAATCGGTGTTGTCGGTGTCCGACCTGGTCATCGTCCCGGTAAGCCCCGGCTCTTTGGACATCTGGTCGTGCCGGGAAACGGTTCGATCGAGTTCGGCTTGACCGCTGTCGACGAGCTCGGCAATGAATCGGACATGGTGCGCCTGCATGCGCCGTATCAGTTCAGCGTGCCGAGCCCCCCGGCGGATTTCCATATCGCGGCACCGGATTCGGCGGCGAAAAAGGAGCGGGTCGCTTTACGCACCTCTTCAGGCGTCGCCTTGCGGGCCCGGATGCCGAAACGCGCCATGGGGTAGCGGACATGGCCGTCCGGTCGTCTTCCGCCGTTTTGATGCTGGATGGGGACGCTTCTTTGCCTTGACGGTCACGATCATCATCCGGTGATACGGCCGAGCTTCTACGGATATCCCGAGTTCATGATTTTGAGATAAATTTCGACAGCCTCTTCGATCTTGGCCAGGTAGCAGAATTCGTCCGTCTTGTGGGCCATGGTCGGCTCTCCGGGCCCGAGTATGACGGTCGGTGGATTGCCGAAGGCAGGGGTAAGAAACGAAGCATCGGTGAAGTAGGTGACCCCCTTTGCCATGGGGGGTTCATCCAGAAAAGGTGCCGTGATATCCCAGACGCGTTGTATCCATGGATCGGAAGGATCTGTTGCCACCGAACCCACATCCACCAGCCTTCGAATGTCTGCTTCTCTACCCAGCAAGGATGTCAGGCGGTCCAACACAACTTGGTTCGACAGCCCGGGCACCGTTCGAATATCCACCCCAATGGAGGCAAAATCCGGGACGGAGTTGATGTTCGCTCCTCCCGAGATGGTTCCCACATTGAGCGTCGGCATGCCTAAAACCGGATGCGGAGATGCTTCGAAGTCGAATCGTTCGAGCCGGTCGACGAGTCGCACAGCTTTGTAGATGGCATTGACGCCTCTGTCGGGCATGGAACCGTGGGCTGAAACCCCGGAGGTCCGTACTTCTACCCAGAGTGCCCCTTTGTGGCCCACCATTGGATAATTGGCGGTGGGTTCGGCAACGACGAGGGCGACGGCTTTTCCCAGCACGTTTTCCAGGCCGACCAGATGCCGGGCCCCCTGACTGCCGGTCTCCTCGCCGGCAGTGATGACCAAGGTGATTTTCGGTGAACCGACGGCTTCTCTGATAAAGCGCAATGCCGCAACCACCATGGCGGCAACCCCGGACTTCATATCCGAACTGCCCCGTCCGTAAAGCTTGTCGCCGATGATTTCTCCGGCGAAAGGGTTCACCTGCCAGTCTGCAGACCCGAGAGGTACCGTGTCCAGGTGGCCGGTGAAGCAGATCGGCAGGGAATCATTTCCCATCAGTGCGCGGGCCACCAGGTTCGTCCGTCCTGCATCGAATTCATAAAGATCGATACGGAAACCAGCTTCCTGCAAGACCCCGGCCAAGTATCGGCAACATTTCCTTTCCTGGCCGGGAGGATTGATCGTCTCGAAGGCAATCAGCTTCCGGGTCAGATCGACGGGGTCGGGTATCTTTTTCATCCCGAAGTCTCCTAATTCAGTACAGCCCTTGGGTAATTCCCCCGTCCACGGGAATCACGGTCCCAGTGATATAGCTCGATCGTTCGGAGGACAGGAAAACAACCAGATCGGCCACCTCTTCAGGTATGCCGAACCGTTTCAGCGGAATCTGGGCCTCGGCGATGGCTGATCTTTCCGTCTCGGAAAACAATTCAAGGACCTGGGCCGATAGAACTCTTCCCGGGCAGACGCAATTGACGAGGATATTGTCCGCAGCGACCTCTCTTGCAAGGGTTTTGGAGAAGCCGAGAAGTGCGGATTTGGCGGCATTGGAGGCCATGAGATGGGTACTTGGCTGTTTTGCCGACACCGCAGCGAGGTTGATGATTCGGCCCCACCCCTGTTTTCGCATGGTGGGCAGTACACGTTCTGTGCAGAAAATCGCACTGTACAGGTTGGCTTCCATGCTGCTGCGCCAATTTTCATCGGTCAGTTCCTCGAACAGGGCCTTTACGGCGCATCCGACGTTGTTGACGAGGATATGCACGGTACCCCATTTATCCAGCACGGTGTCCGTAAAGCGCCGCACATCGTTCCGGCCGGTCATATCGCCGGCGATGGCGAGGACATCGCCCGCGGTTTGTCCCCGTATTTTCTCAGCGACCTCGGTGAGGGGGTCGGCCCGACGTCCTGATATCGCCACCTTTGCCCCCTCTTTGGCCAAGCCTGTGGCGACGGCTTTTCCGATCCCCTCGCTGCCGCCGGTGACAACGGCGATTTTATTTCTCAATTGGAGGTTCATTTTCCCAGATGTTATCCGAAATAGGCGGCTTGGATAAAATCGCTGGCCTTGAGTTCCTCTGTGGTTCCCCCGGCGATGATCTTCCCCTTCTGGAGAAAATAGCCGACATCCGATATGCTCAAAGATAGGTGGGCATTTTGCTCAACAAGAAAAATCGTCACACCACTTTCATTGATCCGGTGAATGATTTCGAATGTCTGCTGGACCAGAACGGGAGCCAGGCCGAGAGAGGGTTCGTCGAATATGATCATCTTCGGATCGCTCATCAGTCCCCGTCCGATGGCGAGCATCGACTGCTCCCCCCCGCTGAGAGTGCCGGCGATCTGGTGGCTCCTGTCCTTGAGGCGTGGAAAATGCTCAAAGACCTGCTCGAACCTGTTCTGGATTTCGTTTTGTTTTTTTTCCGTAAAGGCACCCATGCGCAGATTTTCGAGTACGGTCATTTTCGGGAATATGCGTTTGCCTTCCGGAACGATGGATATCCCTTTTCGTACGGCCCGATACGTTCTCTGGCCGGTGATGTCCTTTCCGTCAAACCGAATCGTTCCTTCCACAATTTTCACCAAGCCCATGACGGCTTTGATCAGCGTCGATTTGCCCGAACCGTTGCTGCCCAGAAGGCATGCGCATTTTCCGTTGGGCACCTGAAGCGAAACATCGAGCAACATTTTGTTCCTGCCGTAAACGGTCGTCACGTTGCTCAATTCAAGCAGTATGTCCTCGCTCATTCCCGTTGCTCCTTTCTACACTTCTTTGCCCAGGTACGCTTTCCGCACTTCAGGATGGTTCGAAACTTCCTCGTAGGTCCCCCTGGCGATTTCCTTGCCGAAATTGATGGCAATGACTCTCTCCGAGACCGTACTGATCACGCTCATGTCGTGCTCGACCACGATGATGCTCACATCTTCCATGGTCGACCGAACCTTTTTGATATCCTCCATCAATTCCTTGGTTTCATCCGGGGTCATGCCGGCCGAGGGTTCATCGAGTAAAATGATTTTCGGCCGGCCGGCCATGGCACGACAGATCTCCACCCGCCTTCTGTCGATCTGGGGAAGTTCACCCACAGGGCGAAACATGCGGTCGATGAGTTCGGGGTTGAAAATATTTAGCAGCTCGACCGCCCGGTTCTTGAATCGCCGGACTTCGGCGATAAGACGCCTGCGATTGAACAGGGAGGAAAAATAGCCGGCAGTCTGGTTGTTGTACATGCCGATCAGGATGTTGTCGAGAAGGCTTAAATCGAGACAGAGCCGGCTGGACTGATATGTCCTGGATATGCCGGATTTTGCGATTTCATAGGGTTCTTTGCCGAGCAGGTTCTTGTCCATGAAATAAAAAGCCCCGCCCGTGGCTTTGTAGACACCGGTAATCACGTTAAAAAAAGTGGTTTTCCCCGATCCGTTTGGGCCAATGAGGCCGACGGCCTCTTTTTCGTAAACGTCGATATTGATGTCGGCGAGGGCATAAAGGCCGCCAAAATTCATTTCCAGATTTTTCGAATAAAATATCCGTTTTTTATTGTGTTGCATCTGAATTGCGCCTCCCTTTTCCTTCTCCCTCTGCGACAGATGAATGGTACAATCTCGGTTTAAACGGGAGAAGCCCACCGGGCCTGAACATCGGAATGACAATCAGGAGAATGCCGTAAATCAATATCCTGTATTCCGTGATCACCCTCATTTTTTCGGGCAATATCGACAGAATCAGTGTGCCGATGATAATGCCCAAAATGTTGTCCAAGCCGCCCAGGAGAACCATGGCGACAATCAGCAGGGATTCGCCGAAATGAAAATTCGGCGGCGATATGAAACCGATCATGTGCGCGTATATTGCCCCTGCGAAGCCGATCATGACATTTCCCGTGACAAACGAAATCCCCTTCCAAACGTGCGAATTCACACCGCAGCACTTTGCGGCGATCTCATCATCACGGATGGTGGCCAATGTCAGACCCACCCAGGAATTATAAAAGCAATAGGAAATCACGATTGCCAGAAGTACGAATACAAGCACGAAGTAATAGTAATTCGTGTAGAAGTGAAGCCCTCCGGGTTTAGTCAAAAAACTGTAACCGAAGAATTTCAACTCGGGGATGGCCATCAGGCCCTGAGGGCCGCCTGTAAATTCTGTATTATCCAAGGCCAGCACCACCATGTATCCGAAGGCAAGTGTTACGAGGGCCATGTAGTGCCCCTTGGTCTTGTAAAGTGGAACATAGAGGAGCATGCCAAACAGCGCGGCTCCGATGCCTGCGAGCGGCAGGGTGATGATCGACGGTGCTCCGAGTCGAAGAGACAGCAGGCCGGCTGTATAGCCGCCGATGCCGTAAAATGCGGCCACGGCCAGATTCAACAAGCCGGTTGAGCCGAGCTGAATGTTAAGACCGAGCGCCAGGATGATGTAGATTCCGGCCTGGACCAGAACCAGGAGCCAGTAAGTGTTCTGCCGGATCATCAGGGGGCTGATTAGCGGAAACAGAAACAGCAGTACGATCAAAATGCCCAGCACCGTAGGCCGGTTATCTGAAAAAAAACGGGTCATGGATTCAAATTGCGGTCTGTAAATCTTTGCAAAGATTACGACGCCGACAACGGCAAGCAGAAGAAATATCAATGTCCAAACCGATTCGATGTTGAGAAAAATCATCACCAGGAAAAAAATGACGATTTCCAGTATGGCAATGGCACTGAAATGCAATAGGTTAAATCTGGACTTCATTTTCTATACCCTTTCATGCATCTTTTCACCCAGGATTCCAGATGGTTTGAAAACCAAAAAGATAATGAGAACCCCGAATGCGACCACGTCCATGTATTCCGAACCCCTGGGGATGAAAGCTGCTGAAAAAGCTTGTGTCAAAGCGAACACAAACCCTCCGATGATCGCCCCGTAAATGTTGCCCAAGCCACCGATGACCGCTGCCGAGAATCCGATAACGGCAGCCATCGCCCCCATGTCGAAAATGACGGTATTGTAAAACAAACCGTTGAGAATTCCAGTAAGGCCGGCAAGAGCGGAACCAATAAAGAAAGTTACATCTACTACCATATCCCTATTGACGCCCATCATCATGGCTGCTTCAGAATCCTGGGCCACGGCCCGAATGCCGAGCCCAATCATCGTTTTGTTGATGTAAAGTGAAACCACAATGATTACAGCCACACCGATACCGAAAATAAGAAGGGTGTCGTAGCGGAGGAGCACCCCTTTGATCTCGAACGCTTTGCTGGTGCCTGCGAATATGGGAGCCAGAAGTTCCGGGAAGCGCTTGCTTTCGGAGCCCATTGGATAAAAGAGTCTTACGGCCTCTCGAATGGCGATGGCAAGTCCCAGGGTCGCCAGCAAAGACATGAGCGGGGGGCTTTCTGAAACCGGTTTGACGGCGAACCGTTCAAACAGGATTCCAAGGAATCCGGTGATCAGCATGCAGAAAAAGAAAATCATGAATAGGGTGAGTGGATAGATGCCGCCGCCCATCCACCCCAGTTTGGTGAACAGGTTGATCAGGGTGAGACCTACGAAGGCGCCCAGCATGAAAACATCACCATGAGAAAAGTTGATGATATCCAGCACCCCGAAGAAAAGGGTAAAGCCCACGGCGATGAGGGCATATTGTACTCCGAGCATAAAGCCGTTCAGAAGGATCTGGATAATTACTGCTTCTGTCCCCATATCTTAATCCTTTAGGCAGTGTTTTGGATCGTCAAATGTTGTGCCACGGGGGCTCAGCATTTTTTGCCTTGCCTTTCCATACGCGCTGGCATGCAGAACCGACTTGGCGGCCGATATAAGTCGGCCCCCGGAGAGGCAGCGGACCTGCTATGGATCCTTGGCCGGGGCTGCGGCAAGACAAACTCGTCACCGGGCTTTCCGGAGGCCGGCCAAAGGCATATCATCTGGCCAGCGGTGATAAGCTATGAGCCCCCGGGCACAAAACTTTGATGGTGCTTTGATTCAAAAGATTACGGGGTATATGGATTCTGCCACTCCACCCCTTTTTTCAGCGCCAAACCTGGCAGCATGCGTTTGCCGGATGCGTATTCGGAATCCTCCCAGGGAACCCATTTGCCATCCTGGCTCACGTAGGCGGTGACCAGAGGCGTGTCGTTTTGCCCGTATTCATTGAAATGGATGTGCCCGATGATGTCGTAGGTGTCGGTTTTGTCGATGGCATCGACCAGCTTGGCCCGATCGGGGCCGACTTTTTCCACGGCCTTCATGATTACATTGCCCGCGCTGTAGGCAAAGGGGGCATAGGCTTCAAGGGGCGTATCGAAAGCCTTGGCATAGGCTGCCGCAAATTCGGGCCCGCCTTCAAGATTCTCGATGGGCGCGCCGTCGAGCATGCAGATGACCCCCTCTGCATGCCTGGCAAGTGCCGAGTTGAAATCATCCGCCTTGATCCCTGACGTTCCCAGGAACTGTGCAGGAATGCCCAGCTTGTCCATCTGCGATTTGATGAGCACTCCCGTCGGGGTAAGCCCCCCGAAATAAACAACCTCTGGGTTCAGCGACTTAATTTTGGAAAGAATCGTGCTGAAATCTTTCTGCTCCATGGATACACCATAGACCCCTAAAATTTCGGCATTTCTGGCTTTCAATTCGGCCTCGAAGTATTCCAGGTGTCCCCTGCCGTAATCGGTGGTGTCATGAATAATGCAGAACTTATTGAAACCGAGTTTGTCGACGACCAATTCGGCGTTGAATTTGTTCTGCTCTACCTGGGTGCCGTTGACCCTGCAGATCTCTTTGTATTCATTGCCGTAGGTAATGGCGGGAAGAACCGCCCCCCATACTGTACTGGAGAGTCCAAACCGGTGAAAGACTTCTGTGGTGGTAATGGCGACCATGCTGCAGTAATGGGAAGCGGAGGCTACGATATCCGGGTCCGAACACGCCTTTGTTGCTGCTTGGACACCTTTTGCCGGGACGCACTCATCGTCAAGGGCGACGACTTCGTATTCGTACTTGTTTTTCCCAGAGGCATTCCACTGATCGACAGCGAGCTGGAAAGCGTTTTTGCAGCTCAGCCCCATTTTCGCATGCTTGCCCGTAAGGGGACCGATAAAAGAAACCTTCACCGTTTCCTTGGCCAGGGCTGCTGAAAACAAGCCCATCGCGGCGATAAGCACCAGCGCGGTCAATGCCGCCGTTATCGTTCTGGGTAGTCTTGGCATGATGTGTCTCCTTTTGTTTGGTGGACGTAAACAAAAAAGTTTCCATATCACCTGACACAGTTATAACGATGAACAAGATGCGAAAAAACCTGCCGCCGGGATTGATGACATTGTCTTGGATTGAGCGGCAACATGAAAAAATCCGCCTCGGAAATGCTTTCTTACATGATCCTACCCTGCATGCTGCTGTGGGAACGTTACTCTGAGCAACAACCGTGCCAAAAACGGGAATCGTCTTTTTCTGGATGGCACATCGCTTCATGCAGCAGCAAGGTGCCTACGACAGAACGCGTGAATAAGGCATGAGAGTGCCCATGATTCAAATTGTGCCCTTGTCGTTTGCCCGCTTTGTAAGGACCTGCCTTCTTCAGCTGCTCCATGCAGGTTGTGCCGCCCCTATCTGGCGGAGGTTCATCAACAATTTTATATTATTGGCATTTGATTTTTTTATTCAAAAGAAGTATTAAAATTAGGATAATTAGGACAATAAATTAGGATATTGGTTGCCTAAAAAAGTCCAATTAAAGCTCCGGAATGGCCATGCCGGTTGACTGAGCGACGGGCGGTTTTCCCCAATACTTTAGCAGGAGAGAAACGAAAGATGGCAAAACGTCGAAAAAAGCTCTTGATTTTTTCACTGGATCCGAACATCGGCCGGTTTCTCTTTCGCACCGTGCATAACGTCATCGGCCATGAGGTGAAGGTGGATGTCCTGTCTTCGGGCCAGAAAATGAAGCGACGCATCAGGCCCGATTTGATCATGCTGTCAAATGAAGGCGTGAGGCAGGAAGCGGCGGCTCTTTTTCCACATACACCGGTCCTCGTGCCGACAAGAATCATTACCTGCTTCAACCTGGAAAAACTTCTTCGATTGCCCGGCGGCAAAAAGGTGCTGCTGGTAAACGATCCGGAAGTAGCCACCATGGACACCCTCACGTCGTTGATTAACTTCGGGATAGACCATCTCGACTATATCCCATACTGGTCCGGGAAGAAGCAGACTCCGCACGGCATCGACACGGCGGTGTCTCCGGGGATGACCCACCTGGTGCCAGGTGGAATAAAAAATATCATCGATATCGGTCCCCGAACCGTCAGTTCTTACTCTTTTCTGTGCCTGCTCGATGCGCTAGAGTTGGATCCGGTATATCTCGAAAAATTTTCAAACTCCTACCACAACCTGCTGCTCGAATCGAGTCGAAAGCTGACCGCCGCTCTGGATCGCTCGGAAATATTGCGGCGGCACATGGAGGTCATCTTCGATGAATTCGAAGACGGACTGATGTCAGCCAGCGAAGACGGCACCATAGACCGGGCCAACTCGTCGGTTGGCAGACTTCTCGACACGGATCGTAAGGCGCTGGCACGGAAGAACATCTACGCTTTGCTCGAAGGATTCGAGAAACTGGCTGACCTGGTCGAGGACTCGGACAATGGCTTCAAGTCAGCGGGAATCTACTCCTACAAAAATCATAAGATTCTGATCAACAAAATTCCCGTGCTCGGCAGCAAAATGAAAAGCCATATCTTCACGTTCCGGGAAATTGAACGGATCCGCAAGATCGAAGAAAACGTCAGAATCAAGCTTTCCCAAAACGGGTATCTGCCAAAGTACGACCGGCACGACATCTGGACCCGGAGCGAGATCATGGCAGCCCTGCTCCGCCAGGCTGAAAATTTTGCCAAAAGCGGGATGAATATCCTGATAACCGGGGAAAGCGGTACCGGCAAAGAACTGTTTGCCCACTTGATCCACCGCAGTTCCGCCCGGAGAGACGGCCCCTTTGTGGCGGTGAACTTTGCAGGGTTGTCAGAGACGCTAATTGAAAGCGAACTGTTCGGCTACGAAGAAGGGGCATTTACCGGCGCCAAGCGGGGAGGAAAGCGGGGGCTTTTTGAGCAGGCCCATGGGGGAACCATTTTTCTGGATGAAATCGGCGACGCACCCATAACCGTTCAAGCCAGGCTGCTGCGCGTGATCCAGGAAAAGGAAGTCATGCGGGTCGGAGGATCGAAGATCGTTCCCGTGAGCGTGAGGGTCATTGCGGCCACCAACACCGACTTGAAGCAGGCCATGCTCCAGAAGAGATTCAGAAAAGATCTGTATTACCGGATCAACACCCTCGAGTTGAAAATCCCACCTTTGCGAGAGCGTAAGGAAGACGTCATCTACATTATCTCCAAGTATTTGAAAGATAAGTATAAAATATCCAAAAACATGCCTCCTGAAACCGTGGACTGCATGATGTCCTATGACTGGCCCGGCAACGTGAGGGAATTGATCAACACGGCCGAATATATTTGCTATTCATCGGAAGGGAAGATGGAAATCGCTTTGAACCATCTTCCGGAAAACCTTACGACCCATTACAGGGATGGTCTCGAGAGAAACCTGAAGGCCGAGAGAGACGAGTTTTCCCGAATGAAAAACCACCTTAATTGCAATGCCTACAGTAAAGATATCGTGTTCGGACTTCTGTCCGTATTGAAAGAAAGGAAGAACAAAATTTGTGGTCGAAATTCCCTGAAAAGGGCCATGCTCGAACGCGACGTCGTTTTTACAGAGGGCAACATCAAGCATTTTCTGAAAACCCTGAGAGACATCGACCTGGTATCCATAGGTACCACCAAGCAGGGAACGACCATTACCCCGAAGGGAGAAAAATTTTTCCACTACCTGAGTATGGTGATTGATTGACCTGCTTGGCTCTTTTTGCCGCCAAGGTTTCTCCCTGCCGGAAAAAACGCAATGAGATAGGATTTCCGTCTTCAAACTTCTTTCGCCGAATTCCCGGAAACAGCATTCGGAAATGCTTGCCCTTTCCACAGCTGCAGGACATAAAATTAATCCTGCCACAAGCCAAAAAAGCTGGCCCGAATTGTGCATGAAGTTTCCGAGGTGGCGATGGCTGAACTGACAACCGATCAGGCAAGGAGATGTTATGGGAGACGGAATGTTTACGAAAGTGATTCAAATTGCATTCGTGGTGAAGGATCTCGATGCCGCCGTGCGGACATATTCGCAGGTATACGGTATCGGCCCTTGGAAAATTTCCGAAATCAACTCGAAAACCGTTGACGACCTTTACAAACATGACAACAGAACGGATTTTTCCTATCGGGTGGCCATGTGCGATATCGGAGATCTTGAATGGGAGCTGGTGCAGCCGATGGACGACGCCAGCATCTACTCGGACTTTCTCAGAGAGAAGGGGCCGGGCCTTCATCACGTTGCATTCGCAACGGAGGATTACGACAAGTCCGGCGAGGCCTTGCGGAACGCGGGCAAAATGGTGTTGTCGAGCGGCAACTGGGAAGGCCTCCGTTTTACTCATTTTGACACCGAGGACGACCTGGGTTTTGTCCTGGAGCTTTTCAAGTCTCCGAATCAATGAATCACTTTCGGCCCCGGCTCTCGAAAGCCACTGACGGCGACTGCGATATGGAGAAAAATATGAAGATCCTGCTGGCCTATGACGAGTCCAATGCAGCAAAAGGCGCGGTGCGGGTCGCCGCAGTGCATGCCAAGGCATTTGGCGGCCACCTATATGTGGTTCGTTCCATGAATGCGGACCTTGACCACAATGAGATCGAACGGGCGCAGCGCGAACTTGACGAGGCTTGCGCCCTTTTTCAGGAAGCCGGAATCGAAGCTGAGGCGCGGCTGTTGGTCCACGGAGTGAGTGCAGGGGAAGATATTGTAAAATTCGCTGAAGAACAGAGCATCGATCAGATCGTCATCGGAATCAAGAAAACGTCTCGGGTCGGAAAGCTCCTGCTGGGTTCCAATGCCCAGTATATCATTCTCAAGGCGCCCTGCCCGGTTACGACGGTGAGATAAGTCTGGGCTCTGGCGGGACAAGCCGGAAAAGATCCTGAGACCCTACGCCTGAAAAGCAAAAAATAGCATCGCCGCTGCTCGATTGCACAACCTTCCAAAGAAGGACATCGAACCTCGAAAGCCTACCGAGGGCAAGCGCACGTTGTTTGATCATCCGGCATCCGGGGCGCTTGAAAAACAACCTGTGTTCGGTCGGTCAGGAATTTTCCACCGGCTTTCCGTTGATCCGAAGCCGGGGCCGCTGCGGCTTTTCTTCTTCCAGTTCGACAACATCGCTGCTGTGGCCGGCCAGGGGCGGGTATTCCATTCGCAGGCGGCCGAAATCGAAGGTCTCCAGGCACGTTTTGAGCAGTTCGAGCTCCCGTGCCGTGTCTTCGGCCATCGAGGGGCTGCGCAGAACCTCTCCCACCATGCGGTTGTATCGCTTCCGAATCGCCGTTTCGATGCAGTGGCGGCTCAAGTCGAGGCGGATGCACACTTCTTTCCCCATCAGGCTCACTTTCGCTTAACAATCATTGACAAAACCCCCATGACCCAATAAAAAGGCGCCCGTGGATTTTCTACGGATCCGCTGCATTTTTCGAGGGAAAGGAGGGAAGGGCCATGTATGTTCCCCGGTATATGTTTTTCACCAAAGGGGTGGGGGTCGACAAGGAAAAATTGTCCTCCTTCGAGCTTGCGCTTCGCAATGCCCGAATCGCACACTTGAACATCGTCACCGTTTCCTCCATTTTCCCGCCCCACTGCCACATCATCGACATCGAAGAAGGGCTTCGGCATCTGGAGCCAGGCGAAATCACCCATTGTGTCATGGCCCGGGAGCAGAGCCGGGAGCCGGGCAGACGGCTGGTGGCCGCCATCGGTCTGGCCCTGCCGGCTGAAAAGGGACACTATGGATACCTCTCAGAGCACCACGGCTTCGGCCAGACCGAGCGCGAGGCCGGTGAATACGCCGAGGATCTTGCCGCCACCATGCTCGCCAACACCCAGGGCGTGGAGTTCAACCCGGAAAAGGACTACGACGAGCGCCGCGAAGTCTATCAGATGAGCGGCAAGATCGTCGAATCGGACCACTTCAGCCAGGCGGCCCTGGGGGCCGAAAGCTATCTCTGGACGACGGTCATTGCCGTGGCCGTTTTCGTCAAATAGTTTTCCCGGCACCCTTTTTCCCCGGTGCGCATATTCGGCCCCATGGTCGATGCTTCCTCGTTTGCAGCGCTGAGGCTGCGTTGCCGGGAAAACTTGGAAAAACTCCCTCGCCTTGAGTAAGACAACATGTGAGCGGTCGTTTTTTCAACAGAGCAGCGACAAAAAAAGCACGGTGATTTGATGGACATCCCGCAATGGGTCAACTTCGGGGGCGAAGACGTTCCGAACGCTTCTTTCGAAGCGGCCCGGTGCGTGGTCTTTCCCCTGTGCCATGAAATTTCTCCGTCTTACGGACAAGGGAGCCGGTATGGACCGCTTCACATCCTGGAAGCGTCCGCCCAACTCGAACGGCTGGACGAAGAGACTTTCTGGGACTGGGGGAGCCTGCCGATTCACACTCTCCAGCCCTTGTTTCCCCCGGACGATCCGCAGCAGGCGGTTTTCGAGATGAAAACCGCTGCCGCCCGGGTATTTGCGGACAAGAAGTTTTTGCTCGGCCTCGGGGGGGATCATGCCGTTTCCATCGGAACCATCGCTGCGGCCGCAGAAGCTTATCCCGGTCTCGGCGTGCTTCAGCTCGACGCGCACCTGGATCTGAGAAACGAATGGAACGGCAGCCGGTTCAATCACGGATGCGTGATGCGCAGAGTTGCAGACGATCTGGGTCTGTTCATTCTGCCGGTCGGTATCCGCACCGTCTGTCCCGAGGAGCTCGAAGTCCTTTCCAGGAAAAGGATCTCTCCAGTCTATGCCCACCGGATCGATTCTGTCGATGATTCATGGATGGCCGGGGTCCTTGCTGCACTTCCCCAGGACGTGTATCTGACCGTCGACCTGGACGGGCTGGATCCGTCGGAGGTCCCCGGCACTGGGACTCCCGAGCCGGGCGGGCTTTCCTACCGCCAGGTCGTCTCCCTGATCCGCCGTCTTTGTCGGGAGAAAAACCTGGTGGCCGCCGATGTCGTGGAACTGGTCAAGATCGAGGGAAGTCAGGTCTCGGAATATACCGCGGCCAGAATCGCCCAGAAGATCATCACTCATCGGTTCCGGCTTTGAAGGCAGTCTCACAATCCTGGACCTCAGGACCAGGTCAGAGGCAATTGGCTCTGCCTTTTAGCCCGAAGCGAAAAAATTCGAATTTCGATATTCGATTTTCGTGCGTTGTCCTAAGGGCTTACGGTGTCGACCCAGGCCCACCGCACCGTCCCATCATTCTGGGTCATCTTCAAAAATCCCTCAGAAAAACAGTAGCGATGGATTGATCAGCAGTACCCGCATGCAATCTTTCCTGTTGGGTTTCGGGCAAGGATCCGCTTATATCCGGAACCGTGGAGGCTGGCAAGGGGGCTGTGTTGAAATGCACCGTCGGGGTATGGTAATAAGCTGCTATTCTGGTTTTTACCGGATATGCCGGTCCGACCGACCGGTGGGCCCTTTCCGGCCGGTTTCCCTGCCAGACCCGAGAATTCTGTACCGGGCCTCCCGTCTGCAGCGAATTCTCCGGCGAAAACAACCTTTAGCAGGAGCCGAAATGCCACCGAAACCGCACCGGATTCTATTCTTCGCCGCGGCCACCATCCTGATATCAGTCGCACTGCTGGCGGGATGCGGGACTGCCCCGCAGATCTACTCGACGGTTTCCCACCAGTCGATCGCCCTTCAGGCAGGCGATCTCGAAGCCCATGGACTGGCCTTTATCACCCCCTCGACCGTGACCGGTCAGGAAGAGGAAAAGCAGGCCGTTGCCCTTACCTTCGCAGAGGTCCTGATCCGCAAGCGGCCCGATATTCGCTGCCTTCCCCTGTCCAAAACCCTCAGCGCCGTCAACCGGGCCGGTTTTGCCGAGGAATACCAGCAAATGTTCAATGAATACCGGGATACCGGCATCTTCGACCGGGAAACGCTTAAAAAGGTCAGCGAGGTCACCGGAACCCAGTATCTGGCCCAGCTCAAGCTTCAGGGCTTCTCCCAGGGCGCCACCGAGCGGCTGGGGGTGTTCGGTTTTCGCGTCATGGAAACCAAGTTTGCCACCCTTCGTCTTTTCTTTCAGATCTGGAATGCCGCAGAAGGTTCCATCGTCTGGGAGGGGATTCAGGAGCTGAACTATTCGGTAGAGTCCATCGATGAGCGGACCGTTACGCTGCAGACCGTCATCGAAAAGGCGGCGGAAAACCTGGTCGGCCGTCTTCCTGCGCCTGCACCCTGATACATAATTTAGCAACTTAGTACTTAGAAGGGAAAGGCCGGACCCGCTGTGTTTCAGGCAGCAGACTCCTGAACCCAGAAGCTTAAAGTCTGAAACTCCAATCTGACGGTCCGGAAGCGATCGAATTGCCTCCCGGCGGTGTATCCGAATGGGCAAACGGCAGTCACAGACGCGGACCAGAATCAGATGGCGAAGAGTCGCCGCCGTCGTGGCTGCGTTTATCTTCACCGGCCTGGCGGCCGCATACTGGATGCTGGCCCTGCTGGATGTCAACCGGTTCAAGCCGGAAATCATCGCAGCAGTGAAGACCGCCACGGGGCGGGTGCTGACTTTGGGAGGCGACATCGAGCTGCGGATCGGGCTTCGGCCCACCCTGGCGGTGGAGAACGTCCGTTTTGAAAACGCGCCGTGGGCAAGCCGCAAGGACATGCTCCATCTGGAGCGGATCGAAATCCAGATCGCTGCATGGCCGCTTATTTTCGGAGCGCTCGACATTCGCCGCATCCTCTTGGTGGCCCCGGAGCTGCTGCTGGAGACCAGCCCCGACGGCGCGTGGAACCTGCCCAGCATTCGTTCGGGAAAGGACCGGAAAACGGCAGACCCTGGCGGCGCTTCCGTCGAGCTGCTCCGGCACCTTATTTTCGCCGTCGTACGGATCGAAAACGGCCGGGCGGTGTGGCGCGACAGCCGCTCCGGGCGGACTTCGACCCTGGTTCTCGACAATGCCGGCGCCGGGATGACCGGCGAGGAAAGCCGGCTCCGGGTCAAGATGCGAGGGACTTACGAAAAGCGCGGCATCGAAATTTCCGGCACGCTGGGGAGGTTTTCCCGATTGGTCGAAGGCCGGCAGCCATGGCCTTTGGATCTTTTGCTTACCTCAGGCAAATTCCAGGTCGGCATTTCAGGAACCGTCAAGTGCGCGGGAGCCTCGCCGACTGTGGACATTGCCTGCCGGATCCAGGGGGACTCCTTGGCCGAAATGGAGACATTTTTTCCTCGATGGCCGCTTTCCCTGGAGGAGAAATTTTCCATGGCGTTCCGGTTCTCGTATCCGAAAGCGGGCCAACTGCGGTTTTCGGACGTCTCGCTTGGAGTCGGAGAAAGCGACCTTTCCGGATGGGCCGGTGTCGAATACGGCGGTCCCCGTATACGGCTGCACGGTGATTTTCGCTCGAAGAAGATGGATCTCAAATCCTCCATGGGAAAGGATGCCGGAGGCAATGCCTCCGGGCGGAGAACGAGAGTCTTTTCCGACAGACGAATCGATTTTCGTTTTCTCCAGGAAGTCGATTCTGAGGTCCACCTGGCGATCGAAAAGCTGCAAACTCCGATGCTGTCTCTGGAGCACATGGATTTGCACTGGAAGGCATCAAACGGAAGCGCACTGCTGAGACCTGTGACGATCCAAATGGACGGCGGATTTGCCGAAGGGCAGGCCAGGATCCGTTCCACCGAAGGAGGCGGCTGGATTTCTTTGCGGATTTCTGCGCGGCAGCTGCCGGTTCAAAAGATATTCACTGCCGTCTCCCCGCCGATCCTGGAAGGGAAAGTGGATATCGACGCCAGGCTCCTGAGCAGGGGAAATTCGCTGGCAGAGTGGATGGCCGGCCTCGACGGCAAGATTTTCTGGGTGATGGAAAAGGGCAAAATCCGCACCCGGCACGTCGATCTGCTCGGCGGCGAGATCACCGGAAGCCTGGTCCGCCACCTGAGTATCGGATCGGAGGAGGAGTCCTGCACCGATCTGAACTGTTTGGTGGCTGAAATCGATCTGCTACGGGGGACTGCTCTCTGCCGGGGGCTGCTGCTGGACACGGATCGGACAACGATCGCCGGAGAGGGAAAGATCGATTTGTTCACCGAAGCGATCGACCTGACGATGGACCCGTCCCCAAAGGGCGGGCTCGGTTTCAAAGGGTTGGGGGGACTGAGCCTGAGTCTTGGCGCGCTGGGAAAGCCGTTCAAACTGGGCGGAACCCTGGGCGCGCCGAAGATTGTCTTCGATACCGCCGGCACGGCGTTGACCATTGGAAAGATTCTGGGCGGATTTACCCTTGCCGGGCCGCTCGGTCTTGCTGCAGCGTTCGCCGATTTTTCCTCCGGTGGAAAAAATCCCTGCCTGAAGGCGATCGAGGCCCACAAGGAAAGAAACGCCGGCGCTGGGAAATGAACCTAAAGAAGGAGCGGATAATGAGCCGACGGACAGCGATGTTTGCGTTTCTTGTCCTTGCCGGGCTGATGCTGGCCGGCTGCGGCGCAAAACGGCCCGTCCTTTACCCGAATGCATATCTGGAACAGGCGGGTCCGGAAGCGGCAAAAGCCGATGTCGATGCCTGCATGCAGTTGGCCCGGGAATACGTGGGATCCGGCCGAGGCGGACAGGTGGCCAAAAAAGGTGCCAAAGGGGCGGCGGTCGGCGCCGCCGCAGGCGCCGCCGTCACGGCCGTGCTCGGCGGAAACGTCGGAAAAAGCGCGGCAGCCGGGGCTGCCGGAGGCGGTGCGGCCGGCGCCACATCCGGCCTTTTCGACGCGGCCGAGCCGGACCCGGTTTTCCAGAGGTTCGTGGAAAAATGCCTGCAAGACAAGGGGTATCAGGTCATCGGATGGAAATAGGGCCGGCAGCAAGGTCTGGTGCGGGGGGACGTCAATGAATCCTCGGAAAAATAAAAATGCGTTTGCCGCCCGGGGAGGATGCCATGGCCATAAAAGCGAAAACTCCCAGGTGTTCGCCGGTTTACCGATCAAGAAAGGAGCCTCATGAACCGCTTGCGATTTTGCATCATTTTTTTCGGCGTTTTGTTGTCGGCTGCAGCGACCGGCGCCGTCGCTTCGGCCGATGCGATCCCGCTGTCCGACGGGCAGACCGTCTACGTGGCGGGATACTCCCATATATACAGCGGCGACCGAGAACGTCCGATGCTGCTGGCCGTGACCGTGAGCATACGAAACACCGACCTGGTCCGCGCCATCGTCGTCAACTCGGTCGATTACATCGATTCGGGAGGAAAGCTGGTGAAGCAGTACGTGACCGAACCGGTCGTTGTCGGCCCCATGGGCTCGATCCGATACGTGGTGCCTGAATCAGACAAGGCCGGAGGATCCGGGGCCAACTTCGTGGTCCGATGGAAATCTGCAAAACCGGTGAATCCACCGATCATCGAGTCGATCATGATCGGCACTCAAATGCAGCAGGGGATCTCTTTTACCTCCCGAGGACAGCAAATTCTGGAGCACCACGATTGATAAAATCGCAGTCTCGATTGGAGCGAGTTCGTATACCGCCAGCAAATTCTCCATTTCGCGGCATGATGAGTCCCGAAAGTTGAGGGAAAAGAGATGATGCTTTCACGTAGGTGGATGCAGGCGGCGTTTTTTACGCTTTTGCTGCCGGCCTTTGTCCCGTCGGCAGCTGCCGAATCGGTTCAACGGATTCTCATGGCGAAGGATTCCGTGCCGCCGGCGGCGGAAGGCGGCAGGCAAGAACGGCGCCCCGAAGGTCATTTCGCTGAAAATCTATACGCCTACGAGCCGATGTATTTTCTATACGGCCGTGATCCGGAAAATGGCCGATTTCAGCTCAGTTTGAAGTTTCGTTTCCTGGACACCGCCGAACCCGATGCCCATGAATGGAGCCCGCTTCAGGGGGTTTTTTTCGGATACACCCAGACCTCCCTATGGGACCTGGCCGCCTCCTCCAAGCCGTTTGAAGACACCAGCTACATGCCCGAACTGTTCTATCTGCGGCAGGATATTCCCTTTCGCCCCGGTGAGGGGGTGACCCGGGTCGACTTTCAGGCCGGAGTTCAACACGAGTCCAACGGCCGGGCCGGCGAAGCGTCCCGGAGCCTGAACATCGCCTATATCCGTCCGACCCTGTTTTTCGGGGATCTGGACGGAAACCATCTCGCGTTTTCTGCCAAGATCTGGACCTATGTCGGAGATTTGAGCGAAAATCCGGATATCTACAGGTACCGGGGGTACTTCGATCTACATATCGATTATGGAAGCGACGACGGCTGGAAGTTTGCCTCGATGTGGCGCAAGGGCACGCAAGGGTCCAACGGCAGCGTTCAACTCGACGTCACCTACCCCATGGGCCGGCTCTTGTTCGACAACCTGGATTTCTTTCTCCACGGTCAGCTTTTCTCCGGGTACGGAGAAAGCCTGCTGAACTACGACCGGTCTGACACCCGGTTTCGGCTCGGCCTGGCCGTGTATCGGTAGCAACGCGCAGCAAAGGACGCTGCGCGTTGCATGGGGGTCAAAAAAGCGGAAAGCGCAAGAAACAGGTGCGAAACGCAGGACGTGTCCGTGCCGCCATTTGCACCTCCACGCGCTATGATACTGCTTCGCGGAAGGCGGTCAGGGCGCCGTCGATGTCTGCGGCTGAAAGGGGGTGGTGGGTAACGGCGCGGATCTGCTGGGGCCCGGAGGCGAGGCACAGGGTGCCCAGCGCCTTGAGACGGTCTACCAGCTCCGGTGCGGTCATGCCCGTTTCGCGGGTGTCGATGAAGACGAGATTGGTGCGGACCCTTTCCAGGGAAACGGCAAGGCCCTCGATCCCGGCAAGGCCTTCGGCCAGCCTTTTCGCGTTTTGGTGGTCTTCCTCCAGCCGGTCCACCATGCGTGTCAGCGCCACAAGACCGGCGGCGGCAAGAATCCCGGCCTGGCGCATCCCCCCCCCGAGCAGCTTCCGGGCGCGACGGGCTTCTGCCACGAACGCGCCGCTTCCGCATACCATGGAGCCGACCGGCGCCGAAAGGCCTTTGCTGAGGCAGAAGCTTGCCGAATCGGCAGGTGCGACGAGTTCGGCCGGCGTCGTGCCCAACGCGACGGCGGCGTTGAAAATCCGGGCTCCGTCGACGTGGAGCTTGAGGCCGAGCCCGTGGGCCAGGTCTCCCGCCTCGGTCATGTACCCCGCGTCCAGAGGGCTTCCGTTGCACCGATTATGGGTGTTTTCCAGCACCAGCAGGCGGCTTCGGGGAAAATGAACATCGTCTGCACGGACAGCGGCTGCCACCGCATCCAGGTCCACGGTGCCGTCCGGACGGTTGGGAACCGTTCTTGGATGGATGCCGCCGACAGCGGCGGAACCTCCCTGCTCATAATAGAAGATGTGGGCCTGGTCTCCCAGTATCATCTCGCCACCCCGGCCGCAGTGAACCATTAGGCTCACCAGGTTGGCCATGGTGCCTGAGGTGACAAAAAGGGCGGCTTCCTTGCCGAGGCGGTCCGCTGCCGCCTCCTCCAATTTTCTGACAGTCGGATCCTCGCCGAACACGTCGTCTCCGACCTCGGCTTCGGCCATGGCCTTTCGCATTTCCCGGGTCGGTCTCGTGACGGTGTCGGATCGCAGATCGACAATGCGCATATCATCCCCCTGTTGCGGGTGCGGATCTTAGTGGACGGCATCCCGCCGGGGGAGCAGAGGCTGGCTTTTCCCCAAAACCCCCGGCCCGTTCCGGCCGATTGCCGAATTTGTAGGGAACCGATACTGAAAAACAGCCGCGGGTGCAAGGGGCAATGCCATGCGATCGGTTTTGACCAGAGGCGTATTCAAAAAAAAAGCGGAGGCCCGGAAACGGGCCTCCGCTTTTTTCAATGAACCGATTTTTTCACTCCAGAAGACGGTTAACCTCCTATGTGCGGATTTTTACAATATTTCATTGTAAAAACAATCCTATACATGGCCTCCATAGACGCCGGGCTGTTCGCGCCGGCTCCTGGCCCAGGGTGTGGTCGGATAGTCTTCAGGAGAATCCACCGAAGAGGCTGAAATGTCTCTCTGGCGCTCCTCTTCTCCTTCCCTGACACGGTCTCTGCATTCTCCGACGCATTCTCCGGTAATATCTCTTTTCAGGATGTCTTCCATAGCCAGACCTCCTTTCAGACTTGCTTTTGTTGCCTTTTTCAAAGGTTGGATTTATCTTATCCTACTTCGATAATCTAACGATGCACCTGGATCTGTCAAGGACGGACCATGCTCATGACCGGGTACGGAACCCACAGCAACGTCGTCGTTTTCGTGGACGATGCCGACAGGGCCTTTGAAGAAACGACGGCCCTTGTGGCCTCGGTCCTGGACGACGCCGGCGCGGCGATGTTCGAACGGCTCTTTTCGGATGTCCGTGCGATTTTCGAAGGGCAATATCCAGGCTACCGGGCGTCCAACACGCGCTACCATGATTTTGCCCACACGGCCTCGGTGGTTCTGGCAGCGGCCAGGCTCTTTCACGGGTGCAAGATGGACGGAATGTCGTTTTCACCCGAAAGAATTCTCTTGACCCTGATCGCCGCCTTCTTTCATGACACCGGACTGATCCAGACCGAGGACGACCGGCACGGATCCGGGGCCAAATACACCGTGGGTCACGAGGAGAGAAGCGTCCTTTTTTTCCGGCAATATCTGGCAGAGAAAAATTTTTCTGCAAAGGAAATCGAAAACGGCGCCAATTTCATCCGCTGCACCATTTTGGACCGCCAGCCGCAGTCCATCGCCTTTCCTGATGAAGAGTCAAGAACCTGTGGATACATCCTGGGCTCGGCCGATCTCCTGGCCCAGATGGCCGACCGCCTCTACCTGGAAAAACTCCTTTTGCTGTTCAAGGAGTTTCAAGAGGCCCGCCTGCCCGGGTTCGACTCCGAACTCGACCTTCTTCTCAAGACAAAAGACTTCTATACGCTCATCGCCGAAAAGCGGTTGAACGAGGACCTGGGCGGTGTGAAGGTCCACATGCGGTCCCATTTCAGGCAGTGGTTCAACCTCGACGCCGACGTATACTCTGCGGCGATAGCCAAAAACATCCGATACCTGGAGGCGGTCACCGAGCATTGCCGGGATTCCTTCGACTGCTATCTGGCACACCTGCGCCGGGGCGGGATTGCCGATCAGATCAAGGCGGAACGAGCCGGCAAATAAGCATGCCCCGGATGGATACCGACTGCACAGAAAACTGTGCAGTTATGCCTCCGCCAAAAATCTATCCGCCTGATTACACGAGATAAAATGGCTTGGCACGGATTTTGGTTTCAAAATCGTTTTGCGAACCAAAACCGGGATCGACAGCAAATGCCAATGACCTTTGACGTGGAAAACGACATCCTCGTAATCCGAGCGGAGGAAAAGTGGAATCTGTCGGAAATGAAGCAAACGTTGCATGCAGCGATAAAATCATTGGGGGGCCGGCGCTTGAATGGCATTTTACTCGACGACAGAAACGCCCGGTTCACAGGCATTCATGAGAGTTTTTCGGACATGGCCCGTCTTCACAACCGGCTTTCCGGGCGCATCGGGCATAAAATGGCGGTGCTCGTCTCAGACGATCTGCACTTCGGCCTGGCCAGGATGTCCGCCGCCATCCATTCATTGCACGGCATCGTCGTCGAACCGTTCCGGGACAAGGAAAAAGCCTGGGCGTGGCTTGTCGGCCGAAGATGAGGGCAGGCGCGGAAAACGCCGCCAAATCCCATGCGGTTTTCTCCCTTCGTCGATCTGGATTATAGACAGGAGGGGTCACCGGAGTTCCTTGCGAGCCTCCTCGAAGGCCTTGCGAAGATCCTCCATGGCTTCCTCGACGCCTTCACGCATCTGTTCCATTCCCTCTTCTCCCTTTTCGCGAAACCGGGAGAATTCGTCCTTTGTCTTTTGCCAGTTGTCCTCGGCCTGATCGAGGTTCCGCCGAAACGCATCGCTCGCCTTTTTGCCGCCTTCTTTCGCCTGTTCGGCCATCTGGTCGATGCCCTCGCGGATCTCGGAAAGCTCCCGGTCGATCCGTTCGCCGAACGACTCGAAGCTTTCCGCCGCCGCCGGGGCCGCAGGCAGGGCGATCAAGACAGCGGCAACAAGGCACCCAAAAATAACGCTGAACCTTCCGGTCGTTTTCATATCCGAACTCCTCTCGTGGTTGTCGGTTCATGAAGAGCCGATTTCGTGCAGGACAACTATCACTTTCTTTATTATAGCCCCGGTTTTTCCATTTTCGATCAGGTGTTGATCGGATTTACAGGCAATATGTCATGTATTCGGTGAAAACAGGCGTCGGAAAAAACAGCGGTGCTCGCCTCAGACCCCCTGCCCTTTGCCCCGGCTAGGAGGCCCGCCGCGCTCCATTCATTGCGCGGCATCGGCGCCGGGCTGTTCCGGGACAAGGAAAAAGCTTGCGTATAGCTTTTAAGAAAAAGGAAGTGGAACAGGATTTTTGATCGCTATATCTATATAAATAGAAAAGGGCCGGCGTTTTTTTGCCGGTCCTTACCGGTTGTGACCACTTTTTCCCATTTAAAATCAAAAAGGCCGGGAGCGTCCTTCGCTCCC
>JAIPEL010000006.1 GCA_021737185.1 Desulfobacterales bacterium
AGAAAAGGAAGACCGCCGCATAGATCAATTGAATCTGTTCAGGTAACAGGCTCGCCACCTTTGAGGTGGCCAATCAAACAACCGCTTTGAGCGGTTCACATTTTTCAAGCCACCGGCTCTGCCGGTGGTATATGACTTTGGTAACATGGATGAAGGCTTTTATGACTCTCTTAATCGAATGTATCAGAGGGCAATAAAAAAGGTATTGGGTTTGCATCGAGAACAGAAAAAGGCTATGAAAACAAAATTCAGTTGGATTCAATAAAATCAATGGGTTAACCATCTTAATATGCCATACTTTATCACATTTGACAGGAGCCTATCGGAAAGCCGCTGATCTTTCAATGTACTTCCAAATAGTCATAACATTCTGAATTCAATTAATAAATGAATATGTGGGTAAACATAGGGCAATCATTTTTCATGTTGCCATCTCCCGCTTTCTCTGATAATGTATTGCATATAGTGCAGGTTTTGACATTGATGTGCATTACATTATCAGGAGGCCGCTATGTCCCCCAGTTCAGATGCCAGCCACAGGCTGGTATCGCTGTTCGACCGGCAGCCGTGCTGGATGATCGCCGAAATCGCCGAAGAGCTGGAGTATTCCGTCCCGTCTGTTCGGCGCTTTCTCGTTCAAGTCGGCTATTACAGCAGTTTCACCCACAACGGAAGCTGGTACACCCTGGCTTCTATACCGCGCTTTAACCGCGAGGGGCTATGGTTTCACCGAGACATCGGCTTTTCCCATGCGGGCAGTCTGACCAACACCCTTGCAGCGCTTGTGGAAAAAAGCCCAAGCGGGATGACCGCCGAACAACTCGGAGAAAAACTGCGCTGCCGCTGTCATACGGTTCTGGTGAAACTGTACCGCCAGGACCGGCTGCAGCGTCAAAAACTCGGCCGCTCCTACATTTATCTGGCAGCCGACAACGATATTGCCGGCTCCCAGCGACGCGCTGTGGAAAAAACCGAAGCGGTCGATCTACCGGCCGAAATCGCGGTTTTGGTGCTGGTCGAGTTTATCCGCAATCCCGATGCCGGATACGGCAAATTGGCAAAAGCCATCGACCGTCGTACCGGATTGCGGATCGAAGCCAGTCAAATCAAGGCGCTGTTCGATCAGCACGGTTTAAAAAAAACGGCGTAAACAGCGGCGCGCAAGCCCTTGGCATCTTACAAAAGTGTTTGGATCGACTCTGCCACGAGACGCTGCCGGCAAGCCTTTTTACTTCTGCGCCCCTTGTCCGGTTTTATCCGGAGCAAGACGTGTGTTCGTGTGGCGGCAAGCTGAACGTTCAAAAGACGCGGCAAAAGACTGTGCTGAGCCTGACGACTCCGTTTTTGGCCGATGAAACGGTACTTTGTTGTCCGCTATGCGGAAGCAATTTTTTTTCGGAACCTTTGCGCCGCCTGGTGCCCAAAAGTTGCAATTTCGCCTGGGATGTCATCGTTTTTGTCGGCCGTTCCATGTTCGAGCAACATCAAAGCGTGGATCAGGTTCGAAAAGCGCTTTTGGCTCGCAATGTGACCATAAGCCCTTCCCAAGTGGACTACCTCGGACAAAAGTTCATCACCTATCTTGCTATTGCCCATCGCCAAGCAACGCCGCGGATCAACCAGGCAATGACCGGGCAACGGGGTCGGACCACGACAAGCCTATGACATAACAATTAATCCATTCAAAATAGGGCTCGAAAATAGGTCTATAACGCGTTTTTTAGGGTCAAAAACGGGCATATAGAAATTCAACCCGGAATTTGTTTGCCCTCCATGGCCAGAGCCAGCCGCCACTACATTCCCGGCTTTATTTGGCATCCCGCTTCGCCAAGGCTTCGCAGGACAAGTATTACCCATCAGGCTTCGCCGTTGGCTTCGACCCGACAGGCCGTTGCCACAAACGGGAGTTTCTCCTTCGCTTCCGAAAGGACCGGTATCGGTGGCTGCAGTGGCTTTATCAGGCGAAGAAGCGATACGGAATCACGAGGGAATGGAATTGCGGGAACCGGTGGTCCCCTATAATGCGCCTTTTGAGGCCGAAAACCCGGAGATAGAGGCGAAAACCCGCTATTTTTGACCGTCATCTGTATTTATTTGAAACAGTTGCGATGGGCGACCCCAAGACGATTAAAAATATGTATTGCAAAGGATAAATTTTTGAAGGAACTTGAGGCTAATCGGATTTTAGATCAGGCAAAAAATCTACCGACCAAAAAGTAAGTGATAAAGCGCTCTAACCTTGCAGTCCAGGGAGACAGCAAGGACCGGGGCACTAATGAAAATCAGGCATTAACAAAGTTTTGAACTTTCAAAAAAGTCAGTGGAAGCTCTTGCTGCCCCTGACCGCAGCGTTGGAGTGAATAGCTGAAACAAGGCGGTTATCATCAACGGCCTCCGGAGGTCCTTTGTGAAAAAAATGGTTGTCGGTATCGCTGCGTTGCTGCTCGTGGGGGTTGCCTGCCTGCTTCCGGTTTCCTGCTCGAAGGACAAGGAGGAAAAGGGAAGTGTCGAAAAAATGACGGAAAAAGCCGGAAAGGATGTGGCGAACAAGCTCATGGCGCCTATCGACAAGGCCAAGGCCGCCAAGGAAATGCAGGAGGAGCGGGACCGGGAAGCGGCAGAGAAGGTGCCGGCCAAGTGAAACATACCACCTTTTCGGAGGCAGGGACGGACAGTGCCGGAACCGGGAAGGTCGAGTAATATTCAGACCGCCAGTCGAAACGTGGTCAAATCCTGGGTCATCGGCGGCTTTGCCATGAGCGTCGTCAAAGGGGAGATCGCATCCGAAAACGGCAAAACCCGGTACGCGGTCCAAGGGCTCGCCGAGCTGATCATCTAAAGCATCCCTTCGCGGCAATCCGAGTCTGGGGCAGGTTTTTTTGATAAGCCGGCCCAGGTCTCGATCCGGGGGCGTCCATAAGCTTCAGAAATTACTGGATTCCCGCTTTCGCGGGAATGACGAAGGAAATTACTAAATTTCCGCTGCTGTTTACTCCGGACTCGATCCGGGGCGGGAATGACGAAAAAGGGAAATTCGGCCTTTTTGCGCAGCCGGTGAAGCTGGGACTTCTCAAACTCGAAGGGGCAGGCCGATCCGCCCACTACCGACTCACCGGGAATCGGCTCAAAAACGGCTCAAACGGCTCTCCCGAACGTAAAGCCGGAAATGGCTCATAAACGGCTCAAATGGCTCACTCGGCGAAACCGCAAAACATTGAACCATCCGTCTATGAATCAATCGAGACCCCGGCTTCGTCGATCGGGTCCGGATTCAGCCAGATCACCCACCTGCCGCCGTCTTCTTCCGACCAGTATATCAACCGGATCTGTTCCATCCCGGCCCACTGGCCTGACACGGCGTCCCGTAGACGGTCATAGCGGCTTGACGAAACTGGGTGGCCTTCCTTCGAATCCGGTTTTCGCAAATTGCTCATGATATCCTCCTGTCACGGTGAGATCAGCGCCTGGAAGTAGGAATAGGCGGCAATGATCTGCCTGTTTTCTCGAACTGCGCCGGCGATTTCGTTTCTCGCCTCGTCAAGCCTCTTCCGTTCTTCGTCCAGGGAATCGCATGCCGCCGGAGGATCGCATTGAAGCGCGCCGTCTTTTTTCTCGTTTATTGCCGTTTCGATGGCCCTCAGAGAAGACTCCAAGTCTGTCCAGTAGCGAATGACCTTGTAAAAGTCGGTGTTTTTGTCATAGGGGATCGAATCATCTGAGCTTCGAGTGAGTGTCGGACTGACATATCGATAGCGATATAGATTTTTCGCGGTGAAGGTTGAAGGAATGGGCAGTTCGGAAACCAGACCGTCCAGCTTTTCTTTATGGGCCGCTGCGACCGAATCGCCGCTTTGCTTCAATTTTATCAATGTGTCGTAAAAAGCAGATAGTGTATAGGGTAAAATATACTCCTGGTGTCTTCCCAGTCCCTCCCCGAATTTGCGCAAGTAGGAATTTTGGTTCGGGTCCAGTCTGACCAGCATCGCCCTTCTTACATCCTGCTGAAACGCCAATAGGGTTGCTGCCTCTCCCGTGGCAAAGTATTGAATATAGCTGGTTTCGAGGGACTGGGCACCGGTATTGGCATCAATGGGAGCGTCGAGGGTGGCAAGGAGAGGGGCCATTTTCATTCTGTATTTTTTGTTATCATCAGAGTTTTCCTCGGCCATCGAAATCGGCAGTAGCGCAAATTCTTTTCGATTGTACCCGAGCTTTGCCGAATCCGGCAGCGCGCCTGTCATGGTCGACCATGCGACTTTTAGACCCAGCATGGTATCGGTTCCGAAGAAAACCGTTTTGACATCAACCTCTTTTAGGCCCGTGCCATTTTCAGCTTTCTGAAAAGAATGCCATGTCCCGGGATTCGGCTTGTTGTCCAACTCAAGACTGCTGTCGACCAGGGTTTTGACTTGTTTCAATCGTTCATTCCATTGGTCGGGCGTCGTTTGATCTCCATAAAATGCGGCCAGAACGACAGCTGCGTCCCCGGTAGCGAAGGTTGACCCTAAATGAGGGGCAAACGCCCCCGAATTCTTGAATTTGAAGCTGGCGAGCACCGGGAGTTTTTTTCCGTTTTCGAACTGGGGCCCCAGGACACCTTCAATCCGGGAGATATCCAGGGCCAAAGTGGGCGGTTCGTAGGACAATTCGAGCCCTGCATTAGTTTTTGTTATGAACATCGTACTGGTTTTTCCAACACTGCACCCGGTGGCCATCAGAATGACGGCAAAAAGCGTAACGGCCCTGAAAGAAAACATCATGGCGACTCCTTCCCCGACTTCGGGTAGTCATTCATCATCTCTTCGAATTCAGCCCCATCGTAGCTTGCATTTTCCGGCAGGGGGTACATGCTGCCCACGGCAACACCGAAAAACCCCTTGCTTGGAAATTCCAGGCGGATCGAGGTATCCTCCTTTGCAATGTCGATAAACTGCAGTCGATGCCATCCTGCGGCGAAATATGTCTGTTGGGGGACGCGGCCCAGTGTAATGCCGATCGTATCTGTTCCGTGGACGATTGCCTGAAGACCTTCCTCCGGAACGAGAACCCGCATTTTCATATGACCGACGCCCCAAATATGTTGAACGCCGGCCTCTTCGTCCGCATAGTGAATGGCACATCCGAAGAGGACGGGAATCAAACAAAATAACAAGGAAAAGACTTTCATTGAATGCGCTGGCCTGAAAGAGGTCATTTCGGTGTTTCCATCCTCCTGTTGTCCTGGCGTTGCTCACGCCGAACGGTCTTCAGCGTTCCGGATCCGGTTTCGAGGAAGGAGAAGGGGAGGCCCCGCGCTTTTTTCTTTCCCCTTTCTTGGGCCGCTTTTTTTCGGTGTTTTTTTCTATCTGTTCGATGTCGGCAAGCAGTAGGAGCGAAGGCTTTGAGGTTCGTCCGAATTGCGCCTCTTCTTTTACGGGAGGCTTCCTGCAGAAGGCCGTTTCCAGCGTCCGGCGGATCATTTCATCCAGGTCGATCGGCATCTTTTCCCGGCGCCGCATCCTCATGGCTTGGATGCGCCTCCTCAAGCGGGGGGTTTGTCCACGAACTTCGGGCCCAGGTAACCAGCCTGGCTCATTCCCATCAGGACCACCAATTCCCAGGGGATTTCCCACAGGACGCCGTCCAGGATGCTCTTGGCCAGAAACAGCACCAGGAGAAGGCCTGTCCAGAAGAGCATCTGGGCCTTGGCAATGGACAGGTCCTTGGCCGGGGACGATGTTCTGGAGACGCTGACAAGATCTGCCAGGTGCGGCGTAACCGGCGGCGCGGGCGCCTGCGGCAAGATCGCGTTGCCGGACTCCGGTGCGGGAGGTTTGGAGACCTTGGCGTAACTGATTCCCGTGGTGGCCAGGGACAGGCCCATCAGGGCAAGCAGGGCGTCGGGAATTTCCGGGACCTGATGCTGAAACAGCCCGAAGCCGAATACGACGGTGCCGATGGCCACGGTCCAGAGGGCCATCTGGGTGCGGGAAAGGGAAAGATAGCCGTCGGCTCCCGTGATCAGGTAGATCGGGCTTCCCTTGGCGGTTTTCGAAATCCAGAGAATGAATGCGACCACGGCCGCGACAACCGCCAGGGTGTAAAGCAGGACCATTTTTCCGTTGCCCAGATTCACCTCTTTGCCGACCTGTTTCTCATTCCACACCGGGTTGGCGGCCTCGGTCTTCCAGTGGAGAATCGGCGTCACCCGCTTCATGGCCTTTTGCCGGATCGGCTCGTAGTTGCTGAGGTCGAAAAAAAGCAGCGCGCCGACAAGGGAAGTCTTCTGCCCGTTTTCTTCCCTTTCCCAGCGCTGATGTTCGATCATGTCGTAGGGGGAGATAAAATCGCCGCTCTTTTCCGGTTTTTTCCCCGCATCTTCTTTGCCCAGTAAATAGAGCCGAGGTTCCTGGTTTGCAGAGATGTTCGGTGTGACAAACACGCGGACCGGTTGGGATACGAGTTGTCCGTCGGGCATCAGAAGACGCGGCGGCGGATCGGCGGAAAAGCAGGGACCTGAAATCGTTGCTGTTAAACAGGCAAGTGCCAAACAGGCGGCGATTCGAAGCATTTCCCACCTCCCGGGTTTTCAGCAAAGCCTTTAGCCCCCTGTGAAAGAAGACCCGTGCGGCCGCCCGCAACACCGGTTTTAGACGGACCCGGTGATGACGTCCTGGGGGCGGCAGTCGCTGAGCGACTGCAATCGAATGCGGGTGCCGGTTCTTTTTCTTTTTTGGACTATGGCGATTCGGGCAAGAGAGGCAGCGTGATCTTGGAACCGGCGTCAGAGAGAGATTTTCATTGCCCGGCCAATTTTTTGCTTCCGCCTCTTCGTTATGCGGTAGTTTGAAAAATGTATAATCAACATTCGTGCCAAAAGAAAGCATAAAAAGGAGCGTGGGCCGAAAACCAGCAATTTTTGTTAGTTTGCAGGGTGTTGAACCGGCGGTTTGCCGGCGGCAAGTCGGGGAGGGCCGGTTCCGGAGCCGGACAGCCCCTGAAACGACGCATCCGGTGCCCAGATTGCTGTGCAGTCACGACCGGAAAATTGGGCAGCGCCGGGGCAGGGGCAGCGGGTCCGGATTGCCTGCAGCCCCGCCTGCGGAGGACTAATCAGACTGTCCAGACGGCGTCGGCCGGGTATGGGGTCTGGCTGGGGTCTGGGGTCGCCCACGACAACTTGCTGTACTAACATTGAATTGCTTAATATCAGGCCTTCAAAATAGGCCTATAATGCGTTTTTCAGGGTCAAAAACAAGCATATAGAATTTTTCCCGGAGTTGATGCTTCCATGGCCAGAGCCGGCCGCCACTACATTCCCGGCTTTATTTGGCATCCCGCTTCGCCAAGGCTTCGCAGGACAAGTATTACCCATCAGGCTTCGCCGTTGGCTTCGACCCGACAGGCCGGTGCCACAAACGGGAGTTTCTCCTTCGCTTCCGAAAGGACCGTTATCGGTGGCTGCAGTGGCTTTATCAGGCGAAGAAGCGATACGGAATAACAAAGGAATGGAATTGCGGGAACCGGTGGTCCCCTATAATGCGCCTTTTGAGGCCGAAAACCCGGATATGGATGCGAAAACCCGCTATTTTTGACCGTCATCTGGCTAGGTCTTTGGGGACGTCCATTGGTTTATAACTTTCTTGTTATTTTCGCTCTATAAGGGTGTTGCCACAAAAATGGAAGGATGGAAACTTATAATCCAATGAACGTCCCCCAACCCTTCCCTAATCTTGGGGTCAGACCACGGCAACTTGTTGCAATAGCAATGAATAGATTGGCGTTTAGTTTTTAATGATAACAGGTGCGTGAGCATCATCTCAGGAGATCAAAATGAAGGCAAAAAAAGTAAACGTATCTGGTCTTGGTCGTCTCCCTGCCTTTTGCCATGCAGTGATTGCGGGGGATTTTATTTATGTTTCTGGTACATTGGGGACAGAATCAGACTCAATGGAGCTTGTAGGGGGTGGAACCGGGGCGGAAACCGCTCAGGCCCTTCAGAATATTAGCCTCATTCTAAAGGAATGCGGTGCCTCTCTTTCTGATCTTGTAAAAGTAAGTGTTTTTCTGGCTGATATAAAGACGTTCCCAGAAATGAATGATGCCTACCTTGAAGTGATGGGCAGTGATCCTCCCGCACGTATCACGGTTGGTGGAGCCGAATTGGCACGTGGCGCTGCCGTCGAGATTGATGCGGTGGCATACAAGCCAAACGCGATGTCCGGCGGAATTACCGATACTCAATAAGGAAGCATAATGAATTCTGGAACACTTTATCGTAGAGCAGCGTTTACGGACAACCCCAAGGGTGGTAATCCCGCCGGAGTTTGGGTTGGTGAGACCTTGCCATCTGTAGATGTTATGCAGCGAATTGCGGCTGAAGTCGGTTACTCCGAAACTGCCTTTGTGGCGCCGACTAGCGGACAGAACCGAACGATTCGTTACTACAGTCCTGAGATTGAGGTGCCGTTTTGTGGTCACGCTACTATTGCGACAGGTGTCGTGCTCGGCGAGACCGAAGGAGACGGTACTTATCGATTAACAACTGCTGTGGGGGAGGTCTCAATCACCGTTCATCCCCAAGGTGGGGTACGTGAAGCCTCGTTGACTTCAGTGGAGCCAAGGTACACAGGTGCTTCCGATGTGCTTGTCAACGAAGCGCTCTCCGCGCTTGGATGGCTATCCAGTGATGTCGATGGCTCAATTCCTCCGGCCAGAGCTTACGCCGGGGCATGGCACTTGGTATTGGCAATCAATGATCCGCATAGACTGGCCAAGTTAAATTATGATTTTGAGAGACTGAAGGCGCTTATGCTTCGAGAAGGACTTACTACGCTACAATTGGTGTGGCGAGAGAGTACGAAAGTCTTTCACTCTCGCAACCCATTTCCAGTAGGTGGGGTTGTGGAAGACCCAGCCACGGGCGCGGCGGCAGCAGCGCTTGGGGGGTATCTCCGGGAAGCCGAACTCATTGCTGTGCCCTCCACCATTTTCATCCGTCAAGGGGAAGCGATGGGCCGTCCGAGTCGACTGACAATCGAAATACCTGCTACAGGAGGAATTGTGGTAAGGGGTACTGCGGTTCCGATTGAGGTAGAGTAATGTCGAAGGAAGGTTGTGCTATCGAGTGCGGCTTCAATCCATAACAACCGCCCCACAAAGCGCTTAAGTCAGAAAAAGTCCGAATTTCCCCTCCCCTGGTGGGAGGGGACTAAGGGGAGGGGGTATAAAAGGCTGGAATCCTGTTTTATCCACCCTCACCCCGACCCTCTCCCATCAAAGGAGAGGGGGCCTTTTCGGCTTTTCACGATTTCATCAAGCTTGACTCTTCTTCCTATCGCAGCACAAAGCCTTCCTTCAGCGGATCGTCCGGGTCGATGAGAAACTCGTGGCGGCCGGTAATTTTGGCAGTGCCTTCCACCTGCGGAATCACGGCGTCGTATGGGCCAAAGCGGGTCGTTTTCAGCACCCGGCCGGTGAAGCGGGTGCAAATCTTCTATATGATCCAGATATTTTGCATGCCATTGTTATGCGATCTCGCTTTGGTGGAGAACAATGTCTTTGCCGGGAGCAACAGCTCGATATAATTCGTTTAATTTCTCCAGGCTTGGCGTTGATGTTCCCCGCTCATATCGGGCATAGGCATTGCGCGACCTAACGCCCAATCTCGCTGCGGCTTCGGAAAGGGAAAGGCCACTCCTTTCACGCTGCCTTCGTAGAAACAGGCTGATCAGGCAGCTTGGTTCGTTTGAGCTCACCTCGAAATCCCCATGTTTGCCTTGGTGGACGGTAACTGAAAAACCAGGGCGGTTGACCAAGCTCTCTAACATATCTTGAACCATAGCAAAGGCCTCCTTCCGCGTATGGCCTTGTGTCATAGCATCAAGAAGCGGAATTTCAGCAAGCCAGAACTTCCCGTCTTTGTATACTTTTCCGTAAAAACGCATATTATATGTTCCTCCTATCCCGCCTGAGAATTGCTTTGGCAAGTTTTTCATTTATTTCGTTATGGCGAGGTATCGGTTCCTCACGTTCACCGTCGGTCCAGATATCATGGCTCTTGCCATGGCGAAGAAACGTCCAACCGATCCTGCGGAGCGCATTTTCTAAGTCACGTTTCTTCATGACCTAATTGTACACATATGTGTGTACGTGGTCAAGGGTGCTGTAATCTATCCACATAACAAGCTCATGGCGCCTATCGACAAGGCCAAGGCCGCCAAGGAAATGCAGGAGGAGCGGGACAGGGAAGCGGCAGAGAAGATGCCGGCCAAGTGAGGAATACCAATTGGCGCAAATCCCTTGATCACCCCCTTGAGAGGTGGTGGGAAACATGGCGCCGGCGCAAAGAGTACATGACCATTTTCATCAATGGAAAACAGAAACGAGTCAAGCGACCACCGACGATTGACGGTCTGGATGTGGACGAGTTTATTCGAAGGAACGCAGATCCCGTCTGGCTGCATCAAAATGAGATGTGGGAGTATATGGTCGATGAAGATGAATCCTGAGCTCCCAACGCTAATCAAACATGGTAGGTATGCCAAAGCGTTTGCTGCCTCAGGGGGTGCAGTTCAGGCACAGCGCCGCAAGATCCCGGAACACGCGAATCCGGTAGGTGCTCTGCCCGCAGCTGCCGCAGACCATCGGATCGATCTTCCGGACGATGGGATTGTATAGAAACGGCAGGGTCTTTCGCCTTTTTCCCACCTCGAAGCGGACGAGCAGCTTCACCGCCGGGGTGCGGATCAGCATCCCGCAGCAGGGCCGCAGCTGCACCCGGATGCCGTATTTCTTGTAGAGGTCCTTTTTCTTGCGGGCCATCTCTTCGGGCAGCAGGGCGATTTTCTCCTTCCGGTCGCGGATGAGTTTTTCAGAGAGACCCGCCCGGTTCAAGCCGGCCTCCATTTCCTTTGAAAGCGCCGCGTAATAGGCTTCGAGGCTTTCCACATCCCGCCTCAACCTTTTGTTCATGCGGGCTTCAAACGGGCGGATCGCCTCGGCCACCAGGCCGGCCGCCCGTTTTTCTGCCCAGGCGCGGAGACGGTCGACCTGGGCAGAGCCCCAGGGGAAACGGGCTCCGGGCATATAGAATTCCTTGTCCAGGGCCGGGAGCATCTCTTCGACCCCGTCTATTTCCGCCCCGCTTTCCAGGTTGACGGCGGCGCTGACGAGCCCTTCTCTTTGTTCGTCGCTCTGGATGAGGTAGGAAAAAGTCAGGTGCAGGTATTCGGACTGAACCTGCGCATTGCTTTCTACCGCAACCAGCGCGCCTTCAATGTCGAACGTTTCACGGATCAGCCGCGTAAACCCGCCGCTTTTCAAATAATTGAAGTGCAGACGGCATCTGATCAGGGGCGGTTCGGCGCCTGCCTCGTGAAGCATCTTTTCCAGGATCTGCGATCCGTAGGTAACGGCGACAGCCTGCGCACTATTTTGGTCGGGCTCGAAATCCGGGGCTGCCGAAAGGCGGACCATCTCCGGGACCTTTAGCCTGCCTGCCATGGATTCCGGAAGCAGGGCCTGGACGCCTCCGGCTTCTTCCTCGAAGACGGCGCCGCCGACTCGAAGAAACCGCTTCAGGAAACCTTCGATGAGCGGGTCTGCGTTAAAGCTCATAGGTTTCTCCGAAGAGCTTTTCGTCCAGTTCCCGGGTTTTCAGATACCCGTTCTTGCTGCGGACCAGTTGGGCCGCCAGACGCCCGAATCCCTTCCTGCGCTCCTTTGCATCGGCCGACTGCACCCAGATGTCGTACACCATCTCGGAAAATTCCAGTTCTCCGCGGATGCGGCCGAGAATCATGTCGATCTCCCCGATTACCAGCTCGAACATGTTGATTTTCTTGTCCAGGATGTCGAGTATGTACTCTTCTGCGCTGCCGACGGCACAGAGATTGTGCACGACCACTTCTTTTTCCTGCCCGATGCGGTGGATGCGGCCGATGCGCTGTTCGATTTTCATCGGGTTCCACGGCAGGTCGTAGTTGATCATCTGGTGGCAGAACTGCAGATTGCGGCCTTCTCCGCCGATTTCGGTGGTGAGCAGAACGTTTTTTTCTGCCTTGAATTCAAGGATCTGCCGGTTTTTTTCCGCATTGTCCATCGCGCCGTGAAAGAGGCAGTGGTTGATGTTCTGCCAGGTGAAAAAATCAGACAGATGCTGCAGGGTGGCGATGTATTTGACAAAAACGATCGTCTTGCCCGGCATGGATCGAATCAGGCCCTGGAGCATTTCGTTTTTTCGGGTGTCGGCCATGCTGCGCGTCAGGTTCACGATGGCCCGGGCCTGACGGTGGCTGGCGTCGGAAAGATCGGGAGAAAGAAGCATTTTTTCGACGGTTTTGGCCACGGCCGGCGGAGAAGAGCCCGCCGTCGCCAGGAGATTTTTGAGAATCAGTTTCCGGCGAATGCCCGAATCGGCGTTGATTTGTTGCACCAGCTGCGTTACCCGGTCGTAAAGCTCCTGTTCATGAGGGCTGGGTTGCACCTGCGTCGTATAGGCAAACCGGGGCGGAAGGTTGATGCGGGCCACCGCCCGGGTGTTTCGAATCATCACCCGGCCGAGAAGCTCCTTGAGACGGGCGCGATTTTGCGGGTCCGTCGGATCGCCCCGGGTCATGAATTCGTTTCGAAATTCGGTGGCGGTTTTCAGCTGGCCCGGCTTGAGGAGCGTGATCAGGTTGTAGAGCTCGATCAGGTTGTTTTCCACCGGAGTGGCGCTGAGCAGGAGCAAAAACCGTTTTTTTAGGGCGTTGACGAGTTTCCAGTTGAGGGTGGAACGGTTTTTCAGGTGGTGGGCCTCGTCGACAACGACCAGGTCGTATTCGCGTTTGGTCACCGTGTCGAAATGCTTTTTGGACTTGGCGATGTTGATCGATGCCAACAAAAACGGCGATGTCCAGAATCCGTTTTTACCGGTTCGAAAATCGGGATCGTCGGTGGAGGGAAAAGTAAGGCCGAACTTGCTTTGCAGCTCGTCTTTCCACTGGCTGACCAAAGGGGTCGGGGTAAGAATCAGCGCGCTTTTGATCATGCCCCGCTGGACGTATTCCTTGAGGACGATCCCGGCCTCGACGGTTTTGCCCAGCCCCACCTCGTCTGCCAGGAGCGCACGGCCCCGAAAATCCTTGAGCACTTTTCGCGCCGTCTCCTCCTGATACGGAAGGGACCGGACATTTTTTAAAAAGGGGAGGCAGATCAGCTGGTCGTAGGATTCCCGGAAGCGGATCTGCTGGGCTTCCAAGGCCAGGGCATAGGCATCCGGGTCCTTGAAACTCCCGTCGGAAAGCACTGCGGCAAAAGCGTCCGCATCGATGAAAACGGAAACCGGAACATCGGCGATAGGCGCGGGCTTGTTTCGGTCAAGATCGCCTGCAGCCGGTCGGGCCCCAGTCGCCTTTGAAGCTGCCGGCTTGGCAGGCGCAGCTTCCGAAGGCGGCGGGGCGTTGGAAATCCTGCCCATTTGCAGCGCTTCGGCGGCGATGGCGGCGTTTTCGATGACCGCAGCGCAATGTTCCTGCACGGCGACCAGCGATTTTCTCAGCGCGGCAGTCCCCTTTTTCCGCCGTCCGGCGATTGCGCGAAGCGTTTCGTTTGCGATACCGAGCGCTTCCTGCCGTTGGCCCTGGAAAATAAGCCCCCAGCAAAGATTCGCCACGAATTCTTCGGTAAGGTTGCCGGTCCGGTAAAGCTGCCGGCATGCTTTGGTTTCCAGGTCGCGTCTGCCGGCCTTGCGGGCGATTCGCCCCTGGATCTTGAGCACATCCGGATCGTTGGGGGCGCTGCGGCGCGCTTTTTCGATCTTGCCAAGGGCTTTTTCGTACTCCATGCCGTCTTCGAACCACATGGCTTCGTGGAGGAAAAAGTCGGCTTTCTCCCTTCGCTGAACCGCTGTGAACGCTTTTTTCCGCTCTTTTTTCTTGGCTTTTACCCGGGCCTTTCGCCGGGCGTGTTTGTCTTTGGCCATGATCGATTGTGTTTCGGCACGGCCGAAGGCCGGCCGGGGTTGTCGTCGCAATCTCAATTCCGTACTTATGGTTCTATGTCCAATGCCTCCTAAAATGTCAAGAAGACCGGCTGGAGAATGCACTGAAGAAATCTGCCGACCTGTACGCGGAGCTGTACGGTCAGGATGAGGAGCTTGAACAACTCACAGAGTCTGCGATGGATGGATGGCCCGAATGAAAGCGCTCCTTGAGGACAGTCTTTGCCTTGGATGTTGGCATCTAAATCTGGAATTTTAAACCTGGAAACTTGATTAAATCGTAAAAAGTGCCCGAAGCGTCATTCCGGGCTTGACCCGGAATCTATAACTTATCGAAATCACTGGATTCCCGCTTTCGCGGGAATGACGGAAAAAGGAAAATTCGGACTTATTACGAAAGCATCAAGCTTGATTCTCCTTTCCTATCGCAGCACGAACCCTTCCTTTAGCGGATCGTCCGGGTCGATGAGAAACTCGTGCCGCCCGGTGATTTTGGCAGTGCCTTCCACCTGCGGAATCACGGCGTCGTATGGGCCGAAGCGGGTCGTTTCCAGCACGCGGCCGGTGAAACGGGTGCCGAGGATGCTCTCGACGACGATCGGCTCGTCTGTTCCGATGTCGTCTGCGGCGTGGTGGATCGCCAGCCGGGCGCTGACCCCGGTGCCGGTGGGACAGCGGTCCACCTCGCCTTCGGCAAAGATGCACACGTTGCGGCTGTGGGCGTCCGGCGTCTTCGGCGGGCCGACGAAAATGGTCCCGTAAAGAAAGGAAAGGTCGGGCTCGAAGGGGTGCTCGATTTTCCGGGCGGCCATGACGGCTCTTTTGACGGCCATTCCCTTTTGGACGAGAGCGGCAAAATCCGAAGGCTCCGTGGTCAGTCCGATGCTCTCGGCGGAAACAAAGGCATAAAAGGCTCCTCCGAAGGCGATGTCGTAATGCACCGCACCGATTCCCGGCACCTCGACGGTTTCGTTCTTCGCCAGGACGAACGATGGCACGTTTTGAAAATAGACGCTTTTGACCCGGCCGCCTTCCACCCGCGCGTGGGCAATGACCCGGCCGGCCGGCGCATCGATGGTCAACGTGGTGACCGGCTCGACGGCGGCAACCGCCCCGGTTTCGACAACGGCCGTGGCGATGCCGATGATGCCGTGGCCGCACATGGTGCTGTACCCCTCGTTGTGCAAAAACAGGACGCCGAAGTCCGCCCCTGCGGTGGTCGGCGGGGTGACGATGCACCCGTACATGTCCGCATGACCCCTGGGCTCCCACATCAGGGCGGTGCGCAGATGATCGAGGCGGTCTTTCATGTACCGGCGCTTTTCCAGGATCGTCTCCCCGGGCAGGTCGGGCAGCCCGCCGGTGATCACCCGGAACGGCTCGCCCTCGGTGTGAAGGTCCAGGGTGGTGATGCGGGCCCAGTCGGCGGGCGGCGACCAGGTTTTCAGTTTATCGAGCATGAGCCGTTATCCTTCCTGTGTGAAATAGTGGATTGGTCAATTGGGAAACACCCGGACCGACGTCCCCTGAAATTTCTTCACCATTTGACGAATCAACAAGTTGATGAAATCGTAAAAAGTACCCGAAACCTTCGTCGGGCTTTATTCAATTTTCATAAGTATTAGAAAACACTGGATTCCCGCTGCAGTTTATCCCGGACTTGATCCGGGGCGGGAATGACGGAAAAAAGAATATTCGGACTTTTTACGAAACCATCAACCAGTAAGCCAATCAACCAAACCGATCCAGTCGATACGGCGCCGGATCGACATGAGGCGGCTGTCCGGTAAGCAGCTCGGCCGCCAGCCGGCCGGTGGCCGGCGCCATGGAAATGCCGAGCATGTTGTGACCGGCGGCCAGCACGACGTTTTTGGCGCCGGGAAGCCGGTCGATGATCGGCACCCCGTCGAGGGTCATCGGCCGCCACCCGCACCATTGCTCCTCCACCCGGCCCAATTTTCGAAGCCGAAGATATCTCCCGGCGGCTGAAAACAGGGCGGCGATGCGAATCGGGTCGATCCGGTCGTCATAGCCGGCAAACTCCATCATGCCGCCCAGCCGAAAACCGCTCTTCCAGGGTGTGGCCACAGACCGGGTCTCTTCGAAAAAGCAGGGATGCTCGGGTGCCCCTTCTGTCCCCGACAAGGTGACCGAGTACCCCTTGCCCGGCTGGATGGGGATCCGGCGCCCGATGGCAGCGCAATGCAGCGGCGCCCAGGCGCCGCCGGCCACGACAAAGGCATCTGCCCGCACCTCCCCCCGGGAGGTGTTTGCCGCCTTCGCGCGCCCGCGTTCGGTACGAAAAGAATGCCAGGCAGTGTTTTCCAGAATCGAAACACCTTGCCGGGCCAGCACCCGCCGAAGCTCGGCCATGAGAGCATCGGGCCTCAGGTGTGCGGCGTTTTCGTCCATCCACGCCCCGACAACGCCCGGCGCGGCGGCCGGCTCGATCTCCCGCACCGTTCTTGCATCCAGGGGAACGCACCCCGGACCGAAGCGCTGCGTTTCCATCTCCACGGCGGCGTGGCGGGCAAAGGCCGCAGCATTGCGAAACAGGTGGATCGCTCCCTTTCGCTGCCAATCGCAGCCGATGTTCTCCGTTTGGATCAAGGCGTCGTAGGCTTCCACCGCCGTTCCGATCAAAGCGGCGACGGCCAGGGCGGACCGGCGCCGGCTTTTTTCGGTGCACCCGGCGGCAAAGCGACCCAGCCAGGAAAAAAGTGCGGGGTCGAAGCGGGGGCGGATGGCAAACGGTGCGTCCTTTTTCAGCATCCAGCGAAGGCCCAGGGCCAGGTTGTCGACAGTGTTGAGGGTCAGCACGTGGCTGGGCAGGATGATGCCGCAGTTTCCCCAGGAGCTTCCTTGGCCGAAGCCGTTCCTTTCTACGATCGTGACCCGCCAGCCCGCCTGTGTCAGATGGTAGGCGGTCATCGCACCGATAACGCCGCCGCCGATCACGACGGCATGGAGGGAAAGGCGGTTCAAGGGAGGACCTTTTTTACGATCGACACTTCTGATGCGGGGACCGGGGTGCAGTAGACAAGCCCGAAATTCGAAACAAATCCGAAATTCAAAAGACCCAATGACAGAAACAAAACGTCGTCTGGTTTTTCCATCTCTTCCGCCACTCAACTATGATGAAATCGTAAAAAGTCCCCGAAGCGTCATGCCGGACCCCGGATCAGGTCCGGGGCAGGCTTTGATCCGCCATCCAGAACTTCTTGAAATTACTGGATTCCCGCTTTCGCGGGAATGACGGAAAAAGGGAAATTCGGACTTTTTACGAAACCATCAACTATTGTTTTTGGAATTTTGGTCATTCGAAATTGTTTCGATATTCGTGCTTCGGATTTCGAATTTATGTTCTCGTAAACACAGGCTCCGTCCTAAAAGGCGAATTCAGTATCGGCAAGCAGGAAATGACTTTATTCCCCCAGATAGGCTTTTCGGATATCGGGGTTGTCCAGAAGGGTGGCGGCCTGGTCTTCCATGGAGATCGCACCGGTTTCCAGCACGTAGCCCCGCTGGGCGGTCTGTAGCGCCAGGTTGGCGTTTTGCTCCACCAGAAGGATCGTCGTGCCCTCCTTGTTGATCTCGGCGATGATATCGAAGATCTTCTGGACGATTTTCGGCGCCAGCCCCAGGGAGGGTTCGTCCATGAGCAGGAGCTTGGGTCGGCTCATCAAGGCCCGGGCAATGGCGAGCATCTGCTGTTCGCCGCCGGAAAGGGTCCCGCCCTGCTGGTTTCGCCGCTCTTTTAGAATCGGGAAAAACGAATAGGCCTGATCGATGTCCCTGTCGATGGCGGTTCTTTCCCGGCGGTAGAAGGCCCCCAGCTCCAGATTTTCCCGGACCGTCAGGCGGGGAAAGATCCGCCGGCCTTCCGGCACCTGGCACAACCCCAAGGGCGGAAGCGTTTCCGGCGGCGTGCCCTTGATCGATGTTCCCCGGTAGAAGATGTCTCCCTTTTGAACCTGGACAATGCCGCAGATCGTCATCAAGGTGGTCGATTTGCCGGCGCCGTTGGCCCCGATCATGGCGACGATCTCCCCAGGATAAACGGTCAGGGAGATCCCCTTCAGGGCCTTGATGCTGCCGTAGCTTGCGTGAACGTCCTGCAGTTCGAGCAGCGGTGCCGCCACGATCACCCCTCCTTTTCTTCGGACCGGGTTCCGACCCGCTTGGCCGGAATCAGCCCCCTGGGTTTGAAGACCATCATCACCGTCATGGCGCCGCCCACGGCGAGCATCCGGTACAGTTCGAATTCACGGAACACCTCCGGCAGCACGATCAGGGCCATCACCCCGAGAATGATGCCCGGAATCGAGGCCATTCCGCCCAGCACGACCATGGCCAGCACCAGGGCGGACTCCAAAAACGTGAAGCTCTCCGGGCTGACAAACCGCATGCGCGCGGAAAAAAACGCGCCGGCAAGACCGGCAAAGACCGCCCCCATGGCGTAGGCGAGCAGCTTGAGCAAAAAGGTGTTGACCCCCATCAGTTCTGCGGCGGTTTCATCCTCCCGGATCGACTCCCAGGCTCGGCCGATGCGGGAGAAATTGAGCCGCCGCACGGCGATGATCGTAAAGACGGCCAGAAACAGGGCGATGTAATACAGGTAATGAAGTTTTTTGAGATAGAGGTGTTCGAAGCTGAGGCCCCCGTCGAAGGACAGGAAATAAAAGCTGGGGGGGTCGATGCCGAGAATGCCGTTGGGGCCGTTGGTCAGGGTCATCCAATTGTTGAGGATCAACCGGACGATTTCCCCGAAGCCGAGGGTCACGATGGCCAGGTAGTCGCCGCGCATCCGAAGGGTGGGATACCCGATGATGCAGCCGGCGAGGGCGGCCAAAACAGCGGCAAACGGCAGGCTGAACCAGAAGGAGATGCCGAAGTTGGTGTTGAGCAGGGCGTAGGAGTAGGCGCCCACCCCGTAAAAGGCGATGTAGCCCAGGTCGAGCATGCCGGCCAGACCGATGACGATGTTCAGCCCCAGGCCGAGACAGATGTAGATGAGCACGTTGATGGCCACGTCCTGCTCGTATCGGCCGGTGATCTGAGGGTAGATGAGGGCGAACCCCAGCAGCAGACCGATCCAGGCTTTGGCCGGAATGCGGCCTGCCGCCTCCGAAACCCGGCCGTGCAGGACAGCCGCCGGCCGGGCGGCGAAATCGAGGTTGCCGCTTTTGTTGAGCACGTAGAGAAACACGCATACGAAGGCAACGGCGGCGATATAGAGCCAGACCTGAAAGGCGTTGGCAAAGCTGAGCGTGCCGTCGGGGTGGATCCCCAAAAGGGGCCACAGCAGGGCCAGCAGCCAGAGCAGCCCCAGCACGAAGGGTTTGAGGACTTTTTTACACTCTCGTATCATCGACATTTTCACCCATGATGCCCGTCGGTTTGAAATAGAGCACCGCGATCATGATGATGAACGCAAAGACGTCCTTGTATTGCCCGGAGATGTAAGCCGCACCGAAGACCTCCACCATCCCGATGATCACCCCGCCCAGCATGGCCCCGGTGATGTTGCCGATGCCGCCGAGCACGGCTGCGGCAAACGCCTTGATACCGGGGACGAACCCCATGTCGTAGCGCACCGAGCCATAGTAGAAGCCGGTCATCATTCCGGCGCAGGCGGCCAGGCCCGCCCCGATGGCAAAGGTCAGGGCGATGATCCGGTTGCTGCTGATCGATACCAGCGAAGACATGATCTTGTCCTGGGCCGTGGCCCGCATGGCCATGCCGATCCGGGTCTTGAACACCAGGATGTTGAGCCCCACCAGCAGCACGGCGGTCATCCCCACGATGATGACCTGCAGGTAGCCGACGGAAATGGGGCCGATCTCGAATCCGCCGTGGGTCAGCTCGGAGGGGTACGGCTTGTCGAACACGCCCTGGGTGAGCATCAGCCCGTTGGACAGGAAGATCGACATCCCCAGGGCCGACACCAGCAGCGAGAGCCGGGAGGCGTACCGGAGCGGCTTGTAGGCCATCCGCTCCACGCCCATGGCCAGAAAGGCGGTATAGGCCATGGTCAGGACCCCGGCCCCGGCGATGCACAGAAACGGATGGGTTTCCAGGTATCCGGCGCCGGTCATGTAGGCAAGCAGGATGACGCCCATGTACCCGCCGGCGGCGAAAAACTCGCCATGGGCGAAGTTGATGAGCTGGATGACGCCGTAGACCATGGTGTAGCCCAGGGCGATCAGGGCGTAAACGCCCCCCAGGGTGATGCCGTTGATGAACTGCTGGATGAAGTATTCCATGTTGCCTGCGGTGTTTCGCCGTCGATCGGGTTCGCTGCAGAAAACACCGGGCTGCCCGCGCACCGCTGCGCGGACAGCCCCCGGTTCGAAAGTTGATTAAAGCTTTCCTTTTGCCGGATCCCAGTACTTGACGTACTCGCCGTCTTTGATGACAAAGACGATGTAGTTGGAGCCGGAGTCTCCGTTGGGCCTGAACTTGACCATCTTGGAAGCCCCCTGGAAGTTCATATTCATGATCTCTGCTTTGATGTCCTCCGGGTCTGTGGAACCGGATTCTTTGATGGCCTTGAGCAGCACGGTGGCCGCATCGTAGGCGTAGGTGCCGTAGGCGCCGATCTCGCCGTATTTTGCGGAGAACTTCTTGGCGTACTTCTTGTACTCGGGGGTCGACTCGTCCACGTAGCCGAAGGTGACCATGACGCCTTCTGCGGCATCCTTGGCGACCTTGATGAAGTTCGGATGCATGTTGGCGTCCTGGGTCAGAATCTGGGCGTCGAGTCCCAGACGCTTGGCCTGGATGGTCATCAGGCTGCCGGTGGCGTGGTTCTGCATGCTCATGTAAAAGACGTCGGCGCCTTTGCTCTTGGCCTTGGTCAGCAGGGCGGAAAAGTCCTTGTCGCCCTGGTTGACGTGGTCGTGGCCGAGCACTTCGATGCCGGCCTTTTCACACTCTTTTTCGACGCCGTCGGCCAGCCCCTGGGAGTAGGTGGTCTTGTCATCCACGATGAAGATCGAGTCGGCATTCAGGGACTCTTTGATGAACTGGACGGCGACCTTCGACTGGTCGTCGTCCCGGCCGCACATCCGAAACATGTAGGGAAGGCCCCGCTCGGTGACCTGCTCGTTGGTGGACGCCGGGGTGATCATCGGGATGTCTTCTTCGGCCAGGGTCTCTGAGGCCGGGATCGTGGAAGAGGAGCAGTAGGCGCCGATGACGCCGACCACTTCCAGGTTGAGCAGCTTGTTGGCGGCGGCCACCGCCTGCTTCGGGTCGCAGGCCGTGTCCTGAGGATAGAGTTCGATCTCGTCGAAGCCCGGGATGCCCCCTTCTTCTTCGAAGATCTCAATGGCCGTCAGGGTGCCGTTCTTGATGTCGTTTCCGTCGGCGGCATAGGGGCCGGTCAGGGGGCTCATGGAGCCGATCCTCAGCGTTTTGGTCGCCGCCGGGCTCACGGCGAACGGCACCAGAATCAGTCCCAACACCAGCATGGTCAACAGTTGCTTTCTCATTGATTTCCTCCTTGCGCATCGGTTTTTGGTTTTGCCGGTTGGCCCAGGTAGGCCTCGATCACCTTGGGATCCGACTGAATCTCCTCCGGCTTTCCCTCGGCGATTTTCACGCCGTGATCCACGCAAACGATTCGGTGGCATACCCCCATGATTACCTTCATGTCGTGCTCCACCAGCAGGACATCGATGCCGAGCTCCGATATCCGGCCGATGTCTTCGATCAGGTGCTGACTCTCGGCAGGGTTCATCCCGGCGGCCGGCTCGTCGAGCAGGAGCACCTTCGGCTTGGACGCCAGGGCCCGGGCGATTTCCAGGCGCCGCTGCAGTCCATAGGACAGGTTGGCGGCGACCGTGTCCGCATACCGGTCGACCCCCATGAACGCGAGGGCCTTGAACCCGTTTTCCCGGATCTCTTCTTCTTCGGCCTTCTGCCGTCCGGTTCTCAGTACCGCTCCGAACACCCCGACCCGGGAGCGGCAGTGAAGCGCCACCATGGCGTTTTCGATGGCGGTCATGTTGGAAAAAAGGCGGATGTTCTGGAATGTCCGGGCGATGCCGAGGGAAAAAAGCTGGTGGGGCCGTTTGCCGAGCAGGCTTTGGTCTTCGAACAGGATATCGCCGGAGGAGCTCTGATACACTCCGGTGAGCACGTTGAACACCGTGGTTTTTCCGGCGCCGTTGGGCCCGATCAACCCCAGGATCTCTCCGGAACAAAGGGAGAAGCTCAATTCGGAAAGGGCGGTCAGACCGCCGAAACGCACCGTGATGTTCTGCAGTTGAAGGGTCGCCATGGGTTCAGTCGGGTTTCGTTGCATTTTCTACGCGGTGGTGCTTCCCCTTTTTCATGTATTGATTGAACCGCCGGACATGGCTCTGGGCGATGGTTCGGGCTTCTTCCGGCTGCTTTGCCTCCACCGCATCGACGATGGCGTTCAGGTCCTGAAAGTTTTCCCGCATCTCCCGGGCTTCCATGGCCAGGTACCGCTCATAGTAGCGGTGGATGTTTTCATGGATCGTTTTCAACACCGAAACATAGACGGGGTTTTGGGAAATCCGGGCCAGGGTCAGGTGAAAGGTTTTGTCGGCCTTTAAAAAGTCTTCCACCGCGCCCCGGTCGGCATGTTTCCGGGCCTTTTCCACCAGATCCCTGAGTTTGGAAATGTCGGCTGCACCGGCTCTTTTGGCGGCGATGGCGGTGACATCTCCTTCCACCCCCTCCCGAAATTCGGCCAGATGATTCAGGGAAACCTTCTGGGACCGGATCAGAAGATCGAGACTCTCGGCCACCTGATCCGAGGAGACCGAACGGACCACCGCACCGCCGCCGACCCCGAGCTTGATCTCGATCAGGCCCTTTTGCTCCAGGACCCGAAGGGCTTCGCGCAGGGTGCTTCGGCTCGTCTTGAGCAGGTCCTTGAGCTCACGCTCGGCCGGAAGCTTGTCGCCGGCCCGGAGGCGTCCGTCGATGATGGCATCCTGGATCTGCTCCACCACATCCTGAAAGATCCGGTTCTGGCGTGCGGCGCGAAACAGGGGCTGGGAATCGATATTGCTCTCCATGTCGGTTCAGATCGATCCGATTTATCCTTCTCGATGCGGAAGCCGTGGTTTGGATGGCCTTACCAAGCCTACAAAATGGTCAGACCATTAAGGCGTTTTTACGATTCTGTCAAGAACAAATTGAGGCGGTTATAGATATTGAACAGGATTTATAGGGATTGTCAGAATTCCGTTCCGTTTCATCTGGCCTGGTTTGTCGCTGGAGGAGCATCTTTCGCGATGCAAAGGCAGTTTGACAATCCCTATATGATAAAAAAACGTTGGTTCGATTGGATGCCGAAAACCGGTTACATGTGACCAGTGGCCATATATGACCACCCCGGTCCGCTTTTTCCGCCTTGCCTGTAGGTAATTGCAAAATCCGATATCACTGTAGAATCAGCGGTCTATGGGCAAATCGCCGGTCATGCGAATTGCGGCACGAATTTTGAGTGTTAGGTAACTGAAGAAAAGGGGGGCAGATAAAAGGCGATCGTGGACCCGGGCACAGGCACCCGGTCACCGTCGTCGATGGGTTTACCAAAACGGCAATCCACACGGTCCCTGAAACCATTGAACAAAACCTGAAGATCGGCTTTGCCGGAAAGTGGCTGCCATGATCGTCGTGCGGATAAACATGCTGGTTTTGCCCGAGAAGCAAAAAGAGCTGGAGCAAACGCTTTTGTCGTTGATGGCTTCCATGCACAGAGAGGCGGGCTGCCTCGGCTATGCGCTCCTGTGCGATGTGAACGATGCAAGCCGGCTTTGCATGATCGAGGAGTGGGAAAGTCGCAAACAACTGGACCAGCACCTCCAATCGGACATGTTCGGTGTCCTGCTGGGAACCAAGAGTCTTTTGCGCCGGTCCCACGGCATTCATATTTACACCGTCCAGAAGGCCGAAGGGATGGACGCCGTTCTCGCCTCGCGCGGCAAAAGAGATGAGGGCGCGCGGAAGGAGGTCTCATCATGAATATTTTGCTGGCTTACCCGAAATTTCCGGAAACATTCTGGTCTTTTACCTATGCTCTGGGGTTTATCAAGAAAAAATCGGCGTTCCCGCCGCTGGGCCTGCTCACCGTCGCCGCCCTGCTGCCGGAACAGTGGCCCAAGCGTCTGGTGGATGAAAACACAGAAGCCCTCCATGATGAAGATCTAACCTGGGCGGACCTGGTTCTTGTAAGCGCAATGGCGCTTCAGCGCAAATCGGTTGTTCAGATCATCACGCGCTGCAAGGCAATGGGATTGAAGGTCGTGGCCGGCGGACCGCTTTTTACGGCGGAGCCGGACGCCTTCGACCAGGTGGATCACCTGGTTTTGGATGAGGCCGAGCTCACTTTGCCGGCGTTTCTCGCGGATCTGGAAAACGGTCGTGCGAAAAAAATATACAACGCCGACGGCTACCCCGACATTCGCGCGACCCCAGTTCCTTTATGGGAGTTGGTTCCCATGCACCGCTATGCATCCTTGAACATTCAGTATTCCAGGGGGTGCCCATTCAACTGCGAATTTTGCAATATCACGGCGCTTTTCGGCCGCAAGCCGCGCATCAAAACGCCGCAGCAGATCGTCGCCGAACTGGACGCCATTTATCAGGCCGGTTGGCGCGGCAACATCTTTTTTGTGGACGACAATTTTATCGGCAACAAGCGCTCCCTCAAGGAGCAGTTGCTTCCGGCCCTGATCGATTGGCGCAGGGATAAAAAGGGATGCGTCTTTTTTACGGAAGCCTCGATCAATTTGGCCGACGACCCCGAGCTCATGGACATGATGGCCGCGGCCGGATTCGATTCGGTTTTTATCGGCATCGAGACGCCGGAGGAGAACAGCCTTGCCGAATGCTGCAAGACGCACAACCAAAACAGAAACCTGCTGCAGGATGTCAAAAAAATACACCGCTCCGGGCTGCAGGTCATGGGGGGCTTTATTGTCGGCTTCGACAACGATCCGCCCTCGATCTTTCAACGCCAGATCGATTTCATTCAAAAAAGCGGGATTGCAACGGCGATGGTGGGCCTGCTGCAGGCCCCTCCGGGGACCCGTTTGTTTGAACGCCTTGCGCGGGAAAATCGTGTCTCCGCCGAGTTTTCCGGCGACAACGTGGACGGCCGGACCAATATCATCCCGGCCATGGGGCTGGATAAGCTGATCGACGGCTATCGCGCGATGATGAAGCAGATCTATTCGCCCCGCCAATATTACCAGCGAGTCAGACGCATTTTGGGCGAGCTCAAGGTGCCGGCGGCGACAACCCCCTTCGATCGGCAGCGAATCCTCGCGTTCTGGCGCGCCTGCCTCCGGCTGGGCGTGCTGGGCAAAGAAAGGTTCCAGTACTGGCGCCTGCTGGCATGGACCATGGCGCGCAAGCCCAGACTGCTGCCGCTGGCCGTTACCCTGGCCATCTACGGCTATCATTACCGGAGGATATGCGAGCTCCATATTTTTGGAGCGAGGACCCCACGGTTCCTTTGAAACCGGAGGGCAGCTGCCCTGAAAAAACAACCATCGATGTCGCGGATCGGCGCATTGATAAAGGAGACAGGCCATGACTGAATGGAATCAATCCCCGGGGGGATCCACGCCCACGTTGGAAGACATACTGGAGAAAATCCGGGAGCAGTTTAAACGATTCAAAGGCGGACCGGTCCTGATCCTCGCCGCCGTTGTGGTGGTGGTCGTCGTGTGGACCGCATGGTTCACCGTCCAGCCCGAGGAGACGGGGATCGTGCAGCGCTTCGGCAAGGTCATGCGCACGGCCGGTCCTGGGCTGCATTTCAAACTGCCGTACGGCATCGAAAAGGTCCGCCTGGTGCCCACGGCCCGCGTGCTCAAAGAAGAATTCGGCTTTCGGACGGTGTCCGCCGTTCCCGGGGAAAAGACCCGCTACGACACGCAGGGCGCTTACAAGGACGAGTCGCTGATGCTCTCCGGAGATTTGAACGTCATCGATGTCCAGTGGATCATCCAGTACCGCATCGAAGATCCGATCCTCTACCTGTTTCAGGTCCGCGACACATCCAAAACCATTCGCGACACCACCGAGGCGGTCATGCGGCGCGCGGTCGGCAACCGTCTGGGCAGCGATGTGCTGACCACCGGCCGGGTGGCGGTGGCCAGCGAGGCAAAAATCGAGATCCAGAAAATCCTGACGGCCTATGAAACCGGCGTGCGTCTGGTGACCGTGGAGCTCCAGGACGTAACGCCGCCGGATACGGTGAAACCGGCCTTCAATGAAGTCAACGAGTCGCGCCAGGACAAAGAGCGCACCATCAATGTCGCCCAGGAACGGGCCAACCGGGAAATCCCCAAAGCCCGGGGCGTGGCTGCGCAAAGCATCAGCGAGGCCGAAGGCTACGCCCTGGAGCGCGTCAATCGGGCAGAAGGAGAGGCCACCCGCTTTGATGCCATTTTAGGACAGTACCAAAAGGCGCCGCAGGTCACGCGCCGTCGTCTGTATCTGGAGGCCATGACCGGTTTCCTATCGGATATGAAAGGGCTCTATATCGTGGATCAGGACCAGAAGGCCATGGTGCCCTGGCTGCCACTGGAGTCCGGCGGACAACCATCAGCCCAGGGGAGACAACCATGAAGTATACCGGAAAAGCGGTAATCGCCGCGATAGCGGTAGTGATCGCGATCGTGCTCTACAGCGGTCTATATACATTGGAAGAGGGCCTGCAGGCCATTGTCGTGCAGTTCGGCCGGCCCGTGGGGGAACCGATAACCGAGGCGGGGCTGCACGTGAAGCTGCCCTTCGTGCAGGAGGTCCGGCGATTCGAAAAGCGCCTGCTGGTCTGGGACGGTGATCCGAACCAGGTCCCCACCAAGGGGCGGGAGTTCATCTGGGTGGACACCACGGCCCGATGGCGGATCGCCGACGCGAAAAAATTTCTGGAGAACGTGGCCAGTGAAGCAGGCGCCCAGTCCCGCTTGAACGACATTCTCGATTCGGTGGTGCGCGACCAGGTGTCGAGCAGCGAACTGGTGGAGCTCGTGCGCAGCGCATCGTGGGAAGTGCCAGAGGACGAGGTCTTAAAGGAGGTTCCAAAGGAGCGCGAAGAGGAGCTTAAACGGGAAATTGCCCGCGGCAGGGAGCAGATCACCCGAACGATATTGACAGAGGCGCAAAAGATCATTCCGCAGTACGGCATCGAACTGGTGGATGTGCGCATCAAGCGCCTCGACTACATAGAAAGCGTTCGCGAAAAAGTCTATGAGCGCATGATCTCCGAGCGTAAGCGGATCGCCGCGCAGTTTCGCTCCGAAGGAGAAGGACGCAGCGCCGAAATCCTCGGAACGATGGAAAAAGAGCTGCGCCTGATCCGATCCACGGCCTATCGCCGGGTTCAGGAGGTCCAGGGCCGGGCCGACGCCGAGGCCACGCGCATTTACGGCCAAGCCTACAATAAGGATCCGGAATTCTATGCCTTTTTGAACACCCTTGAAAGCTACAAGGACAATGCAAATCCGAACTCCGTGCTGATTCTCACTACGGACAGCGACTTTTACCAGTACATCAAGCAGGCGAATCCAGGCAAAGCACGGGACCTGTCGACTCCGGTTCCATGATGGGCTTCGCTTCAGACGGGCAAGAATCCGTTGGGAAGGAAACAACATGCCAGTAAATTTTGAATCCAAGGACATCGACCGATCAATGGCGGAAGCCGATGAACTCATTGAGCGGATTCAATCCGATTTCCTCAACGAGATGGAAGAAGAGCATCGGCTGCAGTTTGAAATACACGCGCAGAAACTGAAAAAAATCAAATCCGAGGTTCAAGGCCGGATCGACGAAAAAAAAGCCGCAAAAACAGACTCCGGTGCGGAAGGGGTGCATGAGGCGATTCTTGACATTATCAAGGCCATGCAGGGGTTGACAAAATCTCTTTCCGAATGACGACCGAACGCTTTTGAATGAAACGGGACGATAAAAATGGCACCCAGTGCAAATAAAGATCCACTCGGCGACTTGATGGACAAGCTGCGGTTGTTTTTTGGCCTCGGCAGTCGTCCGAAAAACAAGGCTGTGCCGCCGGGAAAGAGGCGTTTGAGCATCTGGCACTTTGTATTGGCCATGCTGCTGTTTTCTTATCTGCAGCCGCTTTTGTTTTCTTCGAAAGTGGAGACGATTTCCTACAGTCAATTTAAACAGTATGTCGACCAGGGGGTCGTTGGCGAGTTGGTGATCGAACCGGAAAACATCAGCGGCACCCTAGCGGGATCGCCGGAAAGAGCCTTCACTACCGTTCGCGTAAATGACCCGGACCTGGTCAAGGAGCTGGATGAACTCAAGATCGGCTATTCCGGAAAACACGAAAACAGATTTCTAGGCAGTCTTCTTTCCTGGGTTCTTCCACTGGCCTTTTTTTTCCTGGTCTGGCGGTTCGCCATGAAAAAGATGGGACCGGGCATGGGCGTCATGTCTTTTTCCAAGAGCAAGGCCAAGATTTTCGCGGAAAGCGACACCAAGGTCTCTTTTGCCGATGTGGCCGGAATCGACGAAGCCAGAGATGAGCTGGAGGAAGTGGTCGAATTTCTCAAGACCCCGGAAAAATTTCAAAAATTAGGAGGCAGAATCCCCAAAGGGGTGCTGCTGGTCGGCCCGCCGGGAACCGGCAAAACCCTTCTGGCCCGGGCCGTTGCCGGGGAGGCCCAAGTGCCTTTTTTTTCCATCAGCGGATCTGAATTCGTGGAGATGTTCGTGGGCGTGGGGGCAGCCCGCGTACGGGATCTGTTTTCCCAGGCCGCGGCGCAGGCGCCGTGTATCATCTTCATCGATGAACTGGACGCCCTGGGAAAAGCCCGGGGGATGAATGTGATGGGCGGCCACGACGAACGGGAGCAAACCCTGAACCAGCTTCTGGTGGAGATGGACGGCTTTGAAACCAATAAAGGGGTCATCATCATGGCCGCCACCAACCGGCCGGAAATCCTGGATCCGGCCTTGCTGCGGCCGGGGCGCCTGGACCGGCAGGTCCTGGTGGACCGCCCGGATATCAACGGACGGGAGGCCATCTTAAAAATCCACTCCAGGAACGTGACGCTGGGACCCGAAGTCGATCTTCGCAAGATCGCCGGCCGCACCCCGGGATTTGTGGGAGCGGACCTGGCCAACATCATCAATGAAGCTGCGCTTTTGGCGGCCCGCAACGATAAAGAAACCGTGGAGCTGGAGGATTTCGACGAGGCCATCGACCGGGTGGTGGCCGGCCTTCAGAAAAAAAACCGGGTGATGAATGCGCAAGAAAAAGAAATCGTCGCCTTTCATGAATCCGGACATGCCATCGTGGCCGAATCTGTCGAGCATGCCGATCCCGTGCATAAAATCTCGATCATTCCCCGCGGGATTGCGGCGCTCGGATACACCCAACAGCAGCCCACCGAGGACCGTTATTTATTGACGCGTTCGGAGTTGAACGACCGCCTGGCCGTTCTGTTAGGCGGCCGGGTAGCCGAGGAACTGGTGTTCAATGAAATCTCCACCGGCGCGCAGAACGATCTGCAGCGGGCCTCCGACATCGCCCGGGCCATGGTCACCGAATACGGCATGAGCGATGTCCTCGGGTTGGTGAACTATGAACGTCCGCGCCAGGCGATGTTTCTGCCGGAAAACTTTTCCCCGGGCAAAAACTACAGCGAAGCCAAATCCGCCCAGATCGATGACGAGATCGACCGTATTGTCGACGAGGCCCATCAGCGCGTACGAAAAATCTTATCGGAACGGCGAGCGGTTCTGGATGGTTTGGCCCATCTGCTTTCCCGGAAGGAAAGCGTTCAGGGCGAAGAGCTCAGAACGATGCTGTCGGCCGCCGGACCAATGTCATCGTCTGTCAAGCCCTATCGAAACTATGCCGGAAAAGGAGGTATGGTTTTGGATATGGTTTTACAGAATCAGACGTGGGGGAAGCCGTATGAAACCTAAACTCATCATAGGCGCGATCCTGGCCGGATTGATGCTGGTATTCATCATCCAGAACGTTGCGGTCATGAACCTCAGATTCCTGTTCTGGACGCTGTCGATGTCCGGCGCATTGCTGATGCTATTGATTCTGTCGGCAGGCATCATCCTGGGGTGGCTGCTTCACAGCGGCTTCAGCAGAAGAAAACGTCGGTGATGTCAAGAAAGTCGTTGGGAAGTCGCCATGGGCACCCGTCAAAGGGGTCAAATCCGTCTTCTGCAAAACGGCGAGGCTTATTTCCCGGCGACATTTTTTATATCCACTTGCGGCTGCTCGAGCGCGCCACGCACTTGCGTAAAGAACTGGGCGGCGGCTCGCTCACCGCGCTGCCCATCATCGAAACCGAAGCGCAGAACATTTCCGCCTACATTCCGACCAACCTGATCTCCATCACCGATGGACAGATCTACCTCTCGCCGTCTCTGTTCGAACTGGGCGTACTGCCCGCGGTCGATGTCGGCAAATCCGTTTCACGCGTCGGCGGCAAGGCGCAACGGGCCGCCTACCGCGCGGTGGCCGGCGACCTCAAGCTCGCCTACTCGCAATTTGAAGAACTCGAGACCTTTGCCCGGTTCGGCGCCCGGCTGGATGAAGATAACCGCAAGGTCATCGCGCATGGGCGGCGCATTCGGGCATGCCTCAAGCAGCCGGAATTCGCCCCGGTGTCCATGCCCGCACAAATCGCCGTGCTGCTGGCGTTGACCGCGGACCTATTCGACGACGTGCCGCTTGATCGGATGACCGATGCCGAGCAGGCCGTGCGCAAAGCGGCGGCGGAAATCCCGGCGGAGGTGAGCGAGCGATTGGATATCGCCGACACGTTGAGCGATGCGGATCGCGAAACGATCATTAAAATCGCCCGCCAAGCGCTCGAAGCGTTTTCACCCGAAGAGGAATCGAAATCCGAGCCTGAGCCCGAACAAGGACCCCAAAAACAACCCAAACCGGCAACCAAGCCACAAACAAAGCCGGATAAGCCCAAGGGGTCACCCGGGGGAGCCGTCATGAGCGACACCACGGCGAGCCTGCGCCGGAAGATATACAGTGCCGGAAATCTGCAATCGGTCGTCCGCACGATGAAGGCTCTGGCCGCTTCCAGTATCGGCCAATACGAGCAATCGGTGCGCGCGTTGGGTGATTACTATCATACTGTGGAGCTGGGGTTGGGCGTCTGTTTCCGGGACGCCGGTTCATCAGCGTTGATGACCGGAGAGACAAAACGAACGAATAAGGGTGTGATCGGCGCGGTCGTGTTCGGTTCAGATCAGGGATTGGTGGGCCAGTTTAATGACGTGGTGGCCGATTATGCGGTCAAGGCGCTGGCGGGTCCGGCGGACAAAGCCAAGGTCTGGGCCGTCGGAGAGCGCGTTTATGTGCGCCTGGCGGACGCAGGCCTGCCGCTGGTCCGACTTTTCACCGTGCCGAACTCCGTCAAGGTCATTACCCCGCTCGTCGGTCAGATTCTCGTGGAGAGCGAGACGCGCCGCAACCGGGGTGAAGTCACCGAACTTTACCTCTTCTACAACCGCCCCGCGTCCGGGGCGGTTTACACGCCCGTCAGTCAGCGACTGCTGCCGCTGGATGAAACATGGCGACGCGAACTCGCCGAGCTTCCCTGGCCGACGAAGAACTTGCCCGAGATCATGGGCGATAACACCGAGACACTGAATCGAACGAACACATGGTCCGGAAATTATGGAAAAAATACTCAGGCCGCCGCAGGGAGGGGTATTTATGAAAACCATCGTAACCATGGCCTTGAATCCGGCGATCGACAAGAGCTCAAGTGTTGCGCATGTCGTGGCCGAGCGAAAACTGTACTGCAAACCCCCGCATTTTGAGCCGGGAGGGGGCGGGGTGAATGTCTCCCGGGCCATTAAGAAACTGGGAGGCGAATCTCTGCTCCTTTATCCCGTAGGGGGCCTGACGGGAAAGATGCTTCAAAAGCTCCTGGACCGGGAAGGACTGAACCATCGGCCCTTTCCCATTGAGGGATCGATCCGGGAGAGCCTGGTTGTACTGGAGGAAGCAACCGGACGGCAGTACCGTTTTGGAATGCCGGGGCCCGAGTTTCAGGAACAGGAGTGGAAACAATTCCTGACTGCCTTGTCGGTCATGGACCCGGCGCCTGAGTATCTGGTGGCCAGCGGGAGCCTTCCGCCGGGCGTGCCCACTGGCTTTTATGCACGGGTGGCGCGCGTCGGGAAGGAAAGGGGCGCAAAAGTCATCATCGACGCTTCGGGGGAAGCCATGAAAAAGGCGCTTGAGGAAGGCGTGTATATGATCAAACCCAATGTCCGTGAATTCAGGAATCTGCTTGGGAAGGATGTCAAAGAGGAAGCACAGATCAAAGCGGAGGCCCGAAAGATGATCCAGGGCGGCCGGTGCGAATTGCTGGTCATCTCGCTGGGCGCGGCAGGCGCCTTGATGGTTTCAGAGGAGACCATCGAACGCATCCTTCCGCCGACCGTGCCGATTGTCAGCAAGGTGGGAGCCGGAGACAGCATGGTGGCCGGTATCGTCATGCGTCTTGCCCGGGGCAGGCCGCTCAGGGAATCCGTCCTTTTCGGCGTGGCCGCGGGCACGGCGGCCGTCATGACGCCGGGAACGGAGCTGTGCCGGCGGGAGGATGCTGAAAGGTTGTTTGAAAGCATGGTTGCAGGGTCCCAATAAATCTTCTTTATCGGAAGCAGGAGATTGCCATGAAAAAGGACGAATTCATGGAAACATGGGTCCTGGTCTGTGTTACGGACGCGGGGGTTGCTGCACCATGAGATTACCGGTTCATAAAACCAAAATCGTCTGTACCATAGGCCCGGCCTCCCGATCGGAGGCTGTGTTGGAGCAGTTAATTCTCCGGGGATAAGGTCTTCTGTCGGACGGTTATCGGCGGCCCGCTTCTTTCCTGCAAAGGATTAAACCTTCCCGGGGTAAAGATATTCGCCGATGCGGTGTCGGATACGGACCTCGAATTTGTCGCCTTTGCCCTGCGGGAGGGGGTGGATGCCTTTGGCGTTTCATTTGCAGAGACAGCCGACGACATACGCAAGGTAAAGGCCTTTGCACAAAAAGACGGGCAATCCGCGTATGTAGTCGCCAAAATCGAGCGGGCCGAGGCCATTGTCAATTTCGATGAAATTGTCACTGCGGCGGATGCCATCATGATTGCCCGCGGCGACCTGGGGGTTCAGATCCCTATAGAGGATGTGCCCGCCGTTCAGAAAAAACTGATCAACAAGGCGAATCTTCTGGGCCGGCCCGTGATAACAGCGACGCAAATGTTGTTGTCCATGACGGAAAATATCCGGCCGACCCGTGCCGAGGTATCCGATGTGGCCAATGCGATTTTTGACGGGACAGATGCGGTGATGTTGTCCGAAGAGACGGCCATAGGAAAATATCCTGTGGAGACTGTTGAAATGATAGCTAAAATAGCAACCTCCACAGAGCGGGAACGTAAAGATGTACAGGCCCTGGCCGATCTGCCCGCATACTTCAGGACGGGTGCCGGTTCCGACAACACCCGTGTCGAGGACATCATTTCCCTGAATGCCGTCGAATCCGCGAACGCGTTAAATGTACGCTATATCCTGGCCCACACCCAAAACAAGGGCGCTGCGTGTTTCATCTCCAGATTCAAGCCGGACTGCTGGATACTTTCTTTTCGCGGCGATGTAAAAACGAATCATTTTCCGACCCTGGCTTACGGGGTTTATCCTGTCTGCCTTGAGGATGAAACAAATGCCTTTTCCGATATGGCGATGCGTTTTCTGGTCAAGGCCGGGATGGTTGAAAAAGACGAGAGAATGATTCTGATAGAGGATGAATCGCATGACGACAGGCCGGAAACCTTGTTGATGAAAATCTTTAAAGCCTGAACAGGGAGTATGAATACAAGAGCCCTGTTTTGTCTGCGGGAAAACGATAAAGTTTTGGTCGCCTGGAGGAGGATATGACGACAGACATCAGCGAACGGCGCTTTGTGGCCTATTTTTCCATGGAGATAGGGATTGACGAAAGAATATACACCTACAGCGGTGGTTTGGGGGTTTTGGCCGGAGACACGATCCGTTCGGCGGCGGACCTCAAGGTGCCCATGGTGGCGGTCACGCTTCTCTACCGCAAGGGGTATTTCCGGCAGCGGCTGGAAGCCGACGGATGGCAGCGGGAGGAGACGACCTCCTGGGCCGTTGAAAAGTTGCTTCAGGAGGAGTTCCCGCGATTCCGGGTCCCGGTGGAAGGAAGAATTGTTCATCTGCGGGCCTGGCGGTATGATGTCAAGGGCGTGGGCGGCTACACGGTCCCAATCTATTTTCTGGACGCGGATCTTCCCGAAAACTCCGAGTGGGACCGAGGCCTGACCCAAACGCTTTACGGCGGGGATGATCATTACCGGATTTCGCAGGAGGTGATTCTGGGGATCGGCGGCGTCAGAATGCTCCGTGCTTTAGGCTATAAACACATCAGCCCGTTCCATCTCAACGAAGGGCATGCAGCCCTTCTGACCCTGGAACTTCTGGATGAGGCCGCCAAGGGGGCCGGAAGGGAATCGGTCGTTCAAAAAGACGCGGAATCGGTGCGGAACCAATGTGTTTTTACGACCCATACCCCTGTCCCCGCAGGACACGACAAGTTTCCTCTAGAGCTTGCGAGGAAGGTGATCGGAGAGCGGGATGATTTTTTTGGGCTGGAAGGCGTCCTGTACGAAGGGAACACCCTGAACATGACCTATCTGGCCTTAAGGCTGAGCCGCTATATCAACGGAGTGGCCCAAAAGCACGGTGAGGTCTCACGGCTGATGTTCGCCGGCTATGCCATTGATGCCATCACCAACGGGGTACATGCCGCGACATGGGTTTCCGGGCCTTTCCGAAAGCTTTTCGACCGCTACATTCCTTTTTGGCGGCAGGACAACTTCAGCCTGCGCTATGCCTTGAGCCTTCCCAGAGAGGAGCTGTGGGAAGCTCACATGCAGTGCAAAAAGCGGCTGATGGACTTCGTCAACCGGGAAACGGGCGCAGCCATGGATGAAAATAGTCTAACCATCGGCTTTGCCCGGCGTGCTTCAACCTACAAGCGGGGAGACCTCCTTTTCCAGGACATAGAGAGGATGAAACGGATATCCAATGAGGTCGGCAAGATCCAGGTCATCTACGGCGGCAAGGCCCATCCCCGGGACAATGAGGGAAAGGAGCTCATCAAGCGGATTTTTAGGGCCCGGCGGGAACTGCAACATGACATCAGGGTTGTTTATCTGGAAAACTACAACATGGCGCTGGGGGCCATGATCACATCCGGGGTTGATATATGGCTCAACACGCCCGAACCGCCCATGGAGGCTTCGGGAACCAGCGGGATGAAGGCGGCCTTGAACGGTGTGCCCAATTTGAGCGTGCTGGACGGCTGGTGGATCGAAGGGAACATCGAGGGGCTGACCGGCTGGTCCATCGGCGCCTCGACCCAGGGAAAAGGAGAGAATCGGGACCACTCTCTGGATGCCCCGTCGTTATACGACAAGCTGGAGCATGCTATTGTTCCCCTTTTCTATCAAGATCGGCGCAGCTTCATGGACATAATGGCTTACTCCATTGCCATCAACGGGTCTTTTTTTAACACCCAGAGGATGGTGCAGGAGTATGTGCTGAATGCCTATTTCACTCACTGAAAAGATGTCGGCCAATCGCATTCACATCCGCATGGCGCTTCAAGATGACGTTTGAGATGCTGGACAACAAGCATGAACTCAAAGTATCGATGCTGGATGCCGCCACCGGCTTTTACCGCATGCAGCGCTACCGTGTCGGCGATTTTTTCGGTCCCGTGGATATGGGGATTCATCTGGCCTTTGTCTCCCAGAGCGGGGCCATCTGTACGGCCATTTTAGATCTGGCGTTAAAGGAGCATATCGGTTTCAGCCATTTTGTCAGTATCGGCTCCATGCTGGACGTGGATTTCGGCGACCTCATCGATTATCTCGGAAACGATCCCTCGGCCAAAAGCATTCTGCTCTACATCGAAAGTCTGACGAATTTTCGTAAGTTCATGAGCGCCGCGCGCGCGGTGTCACGACACCATCGAGTGCACGAAGGCGCCGGACACACTCATGAGCGCCGCGCGCGCGGTGTCACGTGTCAAGCCCATCATCGTACTCAAAGCGGGCAGAAGCGAGGCCGGGGCAAAGGCCGCCGCCTCCCATACGGGGGCCATGGCCGGCGAAGACGCAGTGTATGACGCCGCCTTCAAGCGCGCCGGCATCGTCCGTGTGGACACCATCCAGGATCTTTTCGACTGTGCCGAATTGATGGCCAAACAGCCGCGCCCTCTCGGCCCCCGCCTGGCCATTGTCAGCAACGGCGGAGGCCCGGGCGTGATGGCCACGGACACCCTTGCCCGTTACGGTCTGGAACCGGCACCTCTCGCCCCTGAAACCTTTCAGAAACTCGATGCGTTTCTGCCGCCCTTCTGGAGTCGCGGCAACCCCGTCGATATTCTCGGGGATGCCTCCTCGGAACGCTTTCGACGCACACTTGAAATCTGTTTTGACGGAAAAGACACGGACGGCGTTTGTGTTATCCTGGCACCCCAGGCCCTGACGGACCCCATTCTGGTGGCCGAGACCCTGGCATCCACGATGAAAGGCCGCCGGTATCCCGTTTTTGCCTGCTGGAAAAATGCCTGTCCATTGCCGGAAAGCAAGGCTTTCAATCGGTGCAGGGCATCGTGCTACAGGAGAACAGGAACATGCTGGCGCTTGCGAAAAAACTGGGGTTTGGCATTAAAAGAGAGCCCGATTCCGGAGACCATGAACTGGTGATCCATTTCGGAAAGAACGAGAAAGGGTCATATGCGACCACTGGTGTCATATGACCTTTTTTATATGGTGCCTGACATCGATCAGGGGGAGTCCTTGTTTATCCATTTTGATCAAAAAATCAGAATGATGAGGGGATTTCCGGTGAGCATTTGATGTCTGGCATAAAGATTGAACTCATATGTGAATGCAAGGACCGGAAGCTTGGAAGCGCACCTGTCCGGCCTTGACGCCTAAACATTTGTCAAACCATCATCCAGAAGGAGGGCACCATGCTTTGGACCATATTTGTGATTCTACTGGTTTTGTGGGCGCTGGGACTGTTGACCGGCTACACTATGGGCGGCGTCATTCATGCCCTGCTGGTGATTGCCATCGTTGTGGTGCTGATCCAGGTGATTCAAGGCCGCCGACAGGTGTGATCCGCCGATGCCATCAAACAGTCGCGCACCGGGGAGTATGTCGACGATTCGGTCATTACGACCAAGGTCAAGTCGCTGCTGGCAGGCGACGATTTTCTCAAGTCTTTCCAGATCGGCGTCGAGACCTTCAAGGGCGTCGTTCAACTGAGCGGGTTCGTCAATACGCAGGATGCCGTGGACAAGGCCGGGCAAATCGCGCGCAGCGTTAAAGGGGTCAAATCCGTCAAGAACGATCTGATCGTCAAATAGCAAAAGGAGAGCTATGATGCCGTTGCTTCACTTGATCATTGTTCTGGTCGTTGTTGGGGTTATTCTATGGGTCATCAACAGCTACATACCGATGCAGCCCACGATAAAAAAAATCCTCAATGTCGTCGTGGTTGTTGGGGTCATTCTCTGGCTATTGAGCGCCTTCGGGGTCATTGGCTCTCTCCAAGGGATTCGTATCGGGGGTTGATAGGCCAAAAAGAATGTAAATCGGGCCATTTCACAAAGGGGAATGAAGGAGGCTGAAAATGAGTCCATCACACAGAGGTTTCTTCATCGTTGTTTTGCTGTCCATATTTCTCGGATTATCCGGTTGCGAACAAAAGGGAAGCGCCGAAAAGGCCGGGGAAAAGATTGATCAGGCAGCTGAAAAAGCAGGCGAAAAAATTGAAGACGCCAAGGAAGCGATTGGCGATAGTGCCGAAAAAACCGGGGAATACCTGGATGATACCGCGATCACCGCCAAGGTCAAGGCGGGTATTCTGGGTGACCCATTGCTCAAGGTGGCCCAGATCAACGTGATCACGACAAACGGCGTGGTCGCGCTGAACGGCGTCGTTGATTCCCGGCAAAGCATCGACAGGGCAATGCAAATCGCCCAAAGCGTCAAGGATGTGAAATCGGTCGAAAACAACCTTGTCGTCAAGGGGTCCTGATACTCGAGCCACTTTCGGGATTTCGTATCGGGTCGATCGTCGGGCCCGATACGATTTCACCAAGAGACCCGTCAGCCTCCGCCTTCCAGGCACTCGATCAACACTGTCCATCCGCTGTGGGATAAGACGGCCCATCATAAGGAGAATAAACATGAATGCTAAACTTATCTTCGGTATGATCCTGGCCGGACTGGCGGTCGTCTTTGTCATTCAGAATGTCGCGGTGATGGAGCTTAGATTTTTATTCTGGACGCTGTCCATGTCCGGGGCATTGTTGATGTTCCTGATCCTGTCGGTGGGCATTTTCCTGGGCTGGCTGCTGCACGGCAGCTTCAGGAGAAGAAAAAGAAATGCCGCGGCCGCAGAAAAAGGCCCGGCATAGTTAGCCACGCGCCTCGCTTGGCATCCGAAGGAAACATGCATCGTGAGGGCAAGACCCAGGAAAAAACTCCGGACCCTGTTCCATATGAGGGGCCGTCCCGGCAAGACCGGCCAAGCGCAAAAGCCGGCCGACGACGAGCCGCCTCTGCGCGCGGAACTGTTCAGCAGCGATCAGATGAAACTGCACGGCAGGGTGCTGGCGGAATCGCACACGCTGGGTTCGAAACCCCCTTCGGAGCGGCTCCTGACGCGCCTGGCGGAGAATGAAACGGTCCTGATTGACGCCCGGGACCTGGTCGCGGAGGCGGTTCTCGCCAATCTCAGGATCGCCCCGGCCGGCGAATGGCTGCTCGACAATTTCTATTTGATCGAGGAACAGATTCGCATGGCCAGGCGACACCTGCCCAAGGGCTACAGCCGGGAACTGCCGCGGCTGCGGAACGCTCCCCTGGCCGGGCTTCCCCGCGTGTACGACATCGCCCTGGAGATTGTCGCCCACGGCGATGGGCGCGTGGATCCGGAAAATCTGAGCAGTTTCGTGGCCGCCTACCAGTCGGTGACCATCCTTACGATCGGCGAATTGTGGGCCATCCCCATCATGCTGCGCCTGGCCCTGATCGAGAATCTGCGCCGGGTTGCCGCCCGGATCACCGCGGGCAGGGTCGAGCGCAACCGGGCCAACCATTGGTCCGGTCTGATGACGGAGATCGCCGCACGGGACCCCAAGAGTCTGATTCTGACGGTCGCCGACATGGCCCGGTCGCAACCCTCGATGGGGAGCGCATTCGTTGCGGAGCTGACGCGCAGCCTGCAGAGCCAGGGCTCGGCGCTGTCTCTGCCGCTCACCTGGATCGAGCAGCGCCTGGCGGAGTCCGGCCAGACCATCGAACAACTGGTGCACGCGGAGACCCAGCAACAAGCGGCCGATCAGGTCTCCATGAGCAACAGCATCGGCAGCCTCCGTTTCCTGGGGGCGATGGCGTGGCGGGAGTTCGTCGAGACCATGAGCACCGTCGAGTGGACGCTTCGTGAGGATCCCGGCGATGTGTATGCCAAGATGGATTTTAACACCCGCGATCGCTACCGCCACGTCGTGGAAAGAATTGCCAAGCGCAGTCCGCACAGCGAAAACGAGGTGGCGCGCCAGGCGATCCGGCTGGCGCAGGCGCGGGCCGCTCAAAAGGACGGGGACGACCGCGCGGCACATGTCGGATTCTACCTGATCGACGAGGGATTGGCACAGCTCGAACGCTCCCTGCAGGTGCGCTTATCTCCGGCCGAGGCGATACGCAAGGTCGGCCGCCGGATGCCTTTGCCGCTTTATTGCGGCGCCATTGTCCTGCTGACGGCGATTTTTACCGGGGGCTTGGCGGTCAAGGCCTATAGCGAGGGACTGCAGGGCTGGGCGCTGGGGGTGTACGGGCTTCTTTTGCTGATGTGCGCCAGTCATCTGGCGGTGGCCCTGGTGAACTGGCTGGCGACGTTGCTGGCGACACCGCGCGCGCTGCCGCGCATGGATTTTTCCCGGGGGATCCCTTCGGAATTGCGCACCCTGGTGGTGGTCCCGACGATCCTCAGGAGCACGGCAAACATCGAGGAACTGATCGAAGCGCTGGAAGTCCGCTTCCTGGCCAATCAGGATGACCACCTGCACTTCGCGCTGCTCACCGATTACCGCGACGCCGAAGAAGAGACGCTGCCGGAAGACGATTTCCTGCTGCGGCGGGCTCGGCAGGGAATCGAAGCGCTGAACGACAAATACCGCCAGCCGGAAGGTGCCGTCTTTTTCCTGTTTCATCGCCCGCGGCGATGGAATCCGCGCGATCGGACCTGGATGGGATACGAGCGCAAACGCGGCAAGCTAAGGGATTTGAACTGGCTCCTGCGCGGCGGCGCGCAGGGCACCCCGGAAGAGCGCTTTGCAATGATCGTCGGTGAAACCAGGATTTTATCGAACGTAAAATATGTAATCACCCTCGATACCGATACTCAACTGGCGCGCGATTCGGCCTGGCAGTTTGTGGGCGCCATGGCGCACCCGCTCAATGTTGCGCGCTACGACGAAGCGCAGCAGCGTGTCGTTGCGGGCTACGGCATTCTCCAGCCGCGGGTGGCGGTGAGCCTCTCCGGAAGGAACCAATCGCGATATGGCCACATGTGCGCCAGCGAGCCGGGCATCGATCCTTATACGCGTGCCGTTTCCGATGTCTACCAGGACCTGTTTGGCGAAGGCTCGTTCATCGGCAAGGGCATCTATGACGTGGATGCCTTCGAACGGGCGCTGGCCGGGCGCTTCCCAGACAACCGGATCCTCAGCCACGATCTTCTGGAAGGGTGTTACGCGCGGGCCGGGCTGCTCAGCGACGTGCAGTTGTACGAAGAATACCCGTCGCGCTACAGTGCGGATGTGAGCCGCCGGCACCGTTGGATTCGCGGCGACTGGCAAATTGCACGCTGGCTGTTGCCGGATATCTCCATGCCCAACGCGCGCCGGCAGAAGAACCCGCTTTCCATACTTTCCCGCTGGAAGATCCTGGACAACCTGCGGCGCAGTCTGATGGCGGCGGCGCTGACCCTGCTGCTGCTGCTGGCCTGGGCCATGTCGCCGTCGGCCGGGTTCTGGACCTTGGCGGTGATCGGCATCATCCTGATTCCCTCCTTGATTTCATCGACCCTGAATGTATTTCAGAAGAAAAACGATGTGACCGTGGGCCAGCACCTTGCGGCCGAGGCGCGCGCGGCCCGTCGCTACGTTCTCCAGGCGGCCTTCACACTCGTGTGCCTGCCCTACGAAGCGTTTTTCAGCCTGGATGCCGTGGTGCGGGCCGGCTGGCGGCTGGTGATCACCAAGAAGGGACTGCTGCAATGGGACCTCTCCGGCGCGTGGGATCGTCACGACCGATCGGGTCTTGCTGCTTCCTGGCGGACCATGTGGTTTGCCGCCGCCCTGGCGGCGGCCGCGGGAATTTATCTGACAGCCGCACGACCGGCCGTGCTGGGCGTGGCCGGGCCCCTCCTGGGCCTCTGGTTCGCCTCCCCTGCCATCGCCTGGTGGGTCAGTCAGCCGCTTCCTGACCGCCGGGAAGTACTGACAAGTGATCAGACCCTCTTTCTGCGCAAGCTTGCCCGGAAAACATGGGCGTTTTTCGAGACCTTCGTCGGTCCGGAAGACCACTGGCTGCCGCCGGACAACTACCAGGAGCACCCCGTTTCCGTGCTGGCCCACCGCACCTCGCCGACCAACATGGGCCTGGCCCTGCTGGCCAATCTGGCCGCCTACGACTTCGGCTACATTTCGACCGGAATGCTCCTCGAACGGACGACGCAGGCCCTTCAGACCATGCAAGGACTGGAACGGCATCGAGGCCACTTCTACAACTGGTATGACACGCAATCCTTGCAGCCCCTTGCGCCCACATACATTTCGTCGGTGGACAGCGGAAATCTGGCGGGCCATTTGCTGACACTGCGGCCGGGTCTGCTCGGCCTGGCCGATCATCAGCTTCTTGGAACGCGGTTGTTTGACGGCCTGGGCGAAACCCTCGCTATTGTCGCGGAGGCGGCCGCCACGGCGCCGGAGCCATCCTCCCACGCCCGACTCGCCGAACTTCAGCAGGTTCTGGCGTCCGCAGTCGATACCCGGCCTGCGACGCTCATGGCGCTGCGACGGACCCTGGACCGATTGGCGGCGTCCGCCGGGGAGCTGGCCGCCGGTGTCGAAGCCTTCGATCGGGATCCGGAAAGGCCGTTGCGGTGGTGGGTCCGTGCCTTTGCCGGGCAGTGCCGCGACGCGCTCGACGATCTCGTGCATCTCGCCCCGTGGACCGCGCTCTATTCCGTCCGGGACAGTCTCGGCGATTTTTTCGATCGCCAAGCGATCCCGACGCTGCGCCAACTGGCGGCCCTGGACGTGGATCTTACCTCGACCGCTGGGCCGAGTTCCGTGCCGGATGAAATGCAAGGCCTCGTCGCAGAGGGCCGCCGCCATGCGGAGGCGCGGCTTGCGGTGATCAGCGGTCTTGCGCGACAATGCGACCTGCTGGCGGAAATGGACTTTAGGTTTTTGTACGACGAAAAGCGCCATCTGCTGGCGATCGGCTACAATGCCGGTGAACACCGACGTGACGCCAGCTATTACGATCTGCTGGCCTCGGAAGCGCGATTTGCCAATTTTGTGGCGATCGCCCGGGGACAGCTGCCCCAAGAGAGCTGGTTCGCCCTGGGGCGGTTGCTTACCATCGCCGGCGGCGCGCCGATCCTGCTTTCATGGAGCGGTTCGATGTTCGAGTATCTGATGCCGCTCTTGGTGATGCCGACCTACGAGCGCACCTTGCTCGACCAGACCTATAAGGCGGCGGTGGCCCGGCAGATCGCGTATGGAAAACAGCGCCGTGTTCCGTGGGGTATCTCGGAATGCAGCTACAACGCCATCGATGTGAACCTCAACTACCAGTACCGCGCTTTCGGCGTGCCCGGTTTGGGGCTCAAACGAGGTTTGGCCGAGGACCTGGTGATTGCCCCTTATGCCTCGGCCCTGGCGCTGATGGTGGTGCCCCGGCAGGCCTGTCAGAACCTCGAGCGGCTCGCGGCCGACGGTCTTGAAACCCGCTACGGCTTCTACGAAGCGATCGACTACACCCCGTCGCGTCTGCCGCACGGACAATCGCGCGTCGTGGTGCAATCCTTCATGGCCCATCACCAGGGCATGAGCCTCCTGTCTCTATCCCATCTGCTGCTGGATCGTCCGATGCAGAAGCGCTTCGCGTCGGTTCCCATGTTTCAGGCGACCCGGCTGCTGCTTCAGGAGCGCATTCCCGCCAAGACCGCCTTCCATGCGCATACCACCGATATCACCGAGCACCATATGGCCTCCATCGACGCGGAAACGCCGATACGCGTTTTTACGACCCCTGACACGCCGAACCCGGCCGTGCAGTTGCTCTCCAACGGGCGCTACCACGTGATGGTCACCAATGCCGGCGGCGGCTACAGCCGCTGGAAGGACCTGGCCGTCACCCGCTGGCGCGAGGACCGCACCTGCGATAATTGGGGCACCTTCTGCTACCTCCGCGACGTGACCAGCAGGCACTTCTGGTCGACCGCATGCCAGCCGACGCTCAAGCGGTCGAAGCGGTTCGAGGCGATCTTCTCCGAGGGAAGGGCCGAGTTTCGCTCCCGCGACCACGACTATGACACCCATACCGCGATCGCCGTTTCCATCGAGGATGACATCGAGCTGCGCCGCGTGCGCATCACCAACCGCGCCCGGACGCGCCGGGCGATCGACGTTACCAGCTACGCGGAGGTTGTTCTGGCGTCGCCTGCCGCGGACGCCCTGCATCCGGCCTTCAGCAATCTCTTCGTGCAGACCGAGATCATCCGGCGGCAGCGGGCGATCCTGTGCACGCGCCGGCCCCGCTCGCAGGGCGAGACGTCGCCCTGGATGCTGCACCTCATGGCCGTGCACGGGGCCGAAATCGGAGACGTCTCCTATGAGACCGATCGCATGCGGTTCATCGGCCGCGGCAACACCCCCGTTGATCCGCAGGCGGTGCGTGGGGTCGGCGATTTTTCTACGGGAGCCCTCTCGGGCAGCGAGGGCTCGGTGCTCGATCCGATTGTCGCCATCCGCTACCGGATAACCCTTGATCCCGAAGCATCGGCGACCATCAACATCGTCTCCGGCATTGCCGATTCCCGCGACGCCGCCATTCGCCTGGCAGAAAAGTACCAGGATCGTCGCCTGGCCGACCGCGTGTTCGATCTGGCCTGGACACATGGCCAGGTGCTGCTGCGCCAGTTGAATGCATCCCAGGCCGATGCACAGCTCTATGGGCGCCTGGCCGGAGCGGTCATCTATGCCAACAGCTCCCTTAGATCCGACCCGGCCGTCCTCATCAGAAACCGTCGGGGGCAGTCCGGCCTCTGGGGATACGCCATCTCCGGCGATCTGCCGATCGTGCTGCTGCGGATCGAGGATGCGGCCAATATCGAACTGGTGCGTCAGTTGGTGCAGGCTCACGCTTACTGGCGCCTGAAAGGACTGGCCGTGGACCTGGTGATCTGGAACGAGGATCGGGCCGGCTACCGGCAGCTTCTCCACGACCAGATCATGAGCATTATTGCCGCCGGCACCGAAGCCGGCGTGACCGATCGGCCCGGCGGCATTTTCGTAAGATCCTCGGACCAGATCGCAGAAGAAGACCGCATTTTGATCCAATCGGTGGCCCGCGCCGTCATCACCGACGGCGGCGGGTCGCTGGCGGATCAACTCAACCGGCGCAGTCCGGGTGAGGCTGCGGTGCCGCTGCTTGCCCCCACCCGTATCCACCGCTCCGAACCCCCGGCCGTGGCCGCCGCGCCGCGCCACGATCTGCGGTTTTTCAACGGGATGGGCGGCTTTACGCCGGATGGGCGCGAATATGTCATCAGCACTGCGCACGGGCAGGTGACGCCGGCGCCCTGGGTGAATGTGCTGGCCAATGCTCACTTTGGCACCGTCGTATCGGAAAGCGGTCTTTCCTGCACCTGGAGCGAGAATGCCCACGCGTTTCGCCTGACGCCCTGGGCCAACGATCCGGTCGGTGATTCGCGCGGCGAGGCATTTTACCTCCGTGATGAAGAGCGCGGCCACTACTGGTCGCCCACGCCCTTGCCCTGTCGCGGCGCGACGCCGTATGTCACCCGGCACGGCTTCGGCTACAGCGTCTTCGAGCACACCGAGCGCGGCATCCATTCGGAGCTGTGGGTTTACGTGGCCCTGGACGCGGCGGTCAAGTTCATGGTGCTCAAAGTGCGCAACACATCGGGTCGCTCCCGCCGGATCTCGGCCACCGGCTACGCGGAATGGGTGCTGGGCGATTTGCGCCCGAACACCGGCATGCATGTCATCACCGAAATCGACCCCCACAGCGGGGCCCTGCTGGCGCGCAACCCCTACAACACGGAGTTTCGGGAGCGGGTGGCGTTCTTTGCCGTGGACGATGCGGCACGCACGCTTACCGGCGATCGGACCGAATTCCTGGGGCGCAACGGCAGCCTGCAACGCCCGGCCGCGATGATGCGCACACACCTTTCCGGCAAGGTGGGGGCCGCTCTGGATCCCTGCGCCGCGATTCAGGTGAGCCTCGATCTGGCCGACGGCCAGGAGCGGGAGGTTGTCTTCCGGCTTGGCGTCGGGCGGGATGCCGACGATGCCCGCAATCTGATCGATCGCGCGCGCGGATCCACCGCCACGCGCGCCGCCCTCGAAGCGGTGTGGCGGCACTGGGACCACACCCTGGGCGCGGTCAGTGTGGAAACGCCCGATCCGTCCCTGAACGTGCTGGCCAACGGCTGGCTGTTGTACCAGACCATTGCCTGCCGCTTTTGGGCGCGCAGCGCCACCTACCAGCCGGGGGGCGCCTTCGGTTTCCGCGATCAACTCCAGGACGTGATGGCGCTGATCCACGCCGAACCGCATCTCGTGCGCGCACACCTGCTTCTATGTGCTTCCCGTCAATTCCCGGAGGGCGATGTACAGCATTGGTGGCATCCGCCGACGGGGCGGGGGGTGCGAACGCGCTGCTCGGACGATTATCTATGGCTGCCCCTTGCGACATGCCGCTATGTCCTTGCCACCGGGGACGCCGGCGTCCTGGATGAGCGCGTCCCCTTTCTCGAGGGCCGCCTGCTAAAAGCGGATGAGGAATCCTATTACGACTTGCCTGGACCTTCCGAGGAGGCGGCCAGCCTCTACGAGCATTGTGTGCGCGCCATCGAAACCGGTCTCAACTTCGGCGGGCACGGGCTGCCGCTCATCGGTTCGGGTGACTGGAACGACGGTATGAACCTGGTGGGCGCAGGCGGCAAGGGTGAAAGCGTGTGGCTGGGATTTTTCCTGTATGACGTGCTCGTGCGCTTCAGCCAGGTGGCCTGGGCACGGGGAGACGACTCCTTTGCCGAACGCTGCCGCAGGGAGGCGGGTCGCCTGCGTGGCAATCTCGAGGAACATGGCTGGGACGGCGAGTGGTACCGGCGCGCTTATTTCGACGATGGCACGCCGCTTGGATCGGCAAAAAATCCCGAGTGCCGGATCGACTCGATTGCCCAGAGCTGGTCCGTGCTTTCGGGGGCGGGCGATCAGGAGCGGTCGCGGTCGGCCATGGAAGCGGTGGATGCGCGCCTTGTCCGCGGCGAGTACGGACTGGTCCAGCTTCTGGACCCTCCCTTCGACAAATCGGACCTGAACCCCGGCTATATCAAAGGCTATGTCCCGGGCGTCCGGGAAAACGGAGGGCAATACACTCATGCGGCCATCTGGGCCGCGATGGCCTTCGCCGACCTGGGGGACCACCGGCGCGCCTGGAAGCTTTTCACCATGATCAACCCCGTGAACCACGCCCGGTCGGCCGAGGAGAGCGCCGTCTATAAAGTGGAACCCTACGTCGTTGCCGCCGATGTCTACGCGGTGCCGCCGCACACCGGCCGGGGCGGCTGGACCTGGTACACGGGCTCGGCCGCCTGGATGTATCGGCTCATCGTGGAATCCCTTCTGGGGCTCGAACGCCAAGGGGACACGCTGCGGATTGCGCCGTGCCTGCCCGCGGATTGGGAGGGCTTCAAGGTGCACTACCGCTACCGGGAGACGACTTACCACATCGCCGTCCGGCAGCTTGCCGCCGGCCAGGGGGGGATGCGCGTAAGCGTGGATGGCATCGAGCAACCGGATCAGGCCATCCCGCTCGTAAACGACCACAAGGAACACCGGGTCGAGGTGCGGATACTGATGCTTGAGCATCCGGATCGTCTCGAAGAAAGTTGAGACGATCCACACCAAGGTGTCACCAGGAGGGTTCGCTGCGGCGTGTTGGCCGCGAAAAAAATTGAAGCCTTTAGGGTTTTCTGTTATTTTTTCAATAGCCTTTCATTGGTGCCGATACACATGGAACAATTCAATGGTCAAAAGCTTCCTGGAAATTCACAACAGCATCCTCGGGTCGATTCGCGAGCCCTTGATCGTGCTCGATCGGGATTTGAAGGTCGTAACGGCCAATCCCTCTTTTTACCGGACGTTCGATGTCGAGCGCGCCGAGACCGAGGGCGTACTGATATACGATCTGGGCAACCGGCAGTGGGACATCCCCGCATTGAGGAAATTGCTGGAAGATATCCTTCCTCAAAATACCGATTTTCACGATTTTAAGGTGGAACATGACTTTGAAACCATCGGACCCAAGATCATGCATCTGAATGCTCGGCGGATTTACGGCGAAGGCGACCGAACCCAGCTGGTTTTGTTGGCCATCGAGGATGTGACCGAGCGCGAATATTACAAAATTCACCTCGAAGAGTTGGTTGAGGAACGAACGGCCGAAATAAAAAAGCTCAAGGAGCAGCTCGAAGCCGAAAGAGCCTATCTTCAGGAAGAAATCAAGCTGGTATACAACCACGAGGATATTGTCGGCAAAAGCGACGCTATCAATTACGTGTTTTTCAAGGTGGAACAAATCGCCGGCACAGATACAAACGTGCTGATTCTAGGAGAAACCGGCACCGGCAAGGAATTGGTGGCCCGGGCCATTCACGGTACAAGCCTGCGCAAGGATCGCACTCTGGTCAAAATGAATTGCGCCGCCCTGCCTTCGAATCTGATCGAAAGCGAACTCTTCGGCCATGAAAAAGGCGCCTTCACCGGCGCGCAATCCAGGCGGCTGGGGCGCTTTGAAGTCGCCGACGGCGCGACCCTGTTTTTGGACGAGATCGGCGAACTGCCGCTGGAATTGCAGCCCAAGCTGCTCCGGGTGATCGAAGACGGGGGGTTCGAACGCCTGGGCAGCTCGGAAACCAGGAAAGTGGATGTCCGTATCATCGCCGCCACCAATCGCAATCTGCAAGAGGAGGTCCGCAAGGGCGCTTTCCGGGAGGATCTGTGGTACCGGCTGAATATTTTTCCGATCACCATGCCGCCTCTGCGCGACCGCCTGGACGACATCCCGCTGCTGGTCGATTTTTATATCGACAGGATTTCAAAAAGGCTGGGCAAATCCGTCAGGATGGTCCCGGCGGGTGTTATGGACGCGCTGCGGCAATATCACTGGCCCGGCAATGTCCGCGAGCTGGAAAACGTTCTCGAGCGGGCGGTGATCAGCTCTTCGGGCCTCAAGCTGCGGCTGGAGGACGAACTGAAAAAACCGCACACGGACGCAACCAGGCTCGATCAAACCCTAAAAAATGTTGAACGCGACTATATCAAGCGGGTGCTGGAGCAGGTCGACTGGAAAGTGAGCGGCAAAAACAGTGCCGCTGAAATCCTCGGAATGGACCGCAGCACCTTGCGCGCCCGAATGCGGAAACTCAATATCCGCAAACCGTAAATTTTCATTCCAATCCGCTTCTATCTCGGCCGTCCCGCCATGCGGAAGAAATGAAAACTTGCCGGGGTCTGTTGAAATTTAAACCAGCCCCCCTTCGGTCAGAGGCCGGTTTTCGAGGATCCGCTCCGGAGAAAAAATGGAAAGATCGAGGCGGGTAGACTGCTGCAGAATGATCTCGGCGAGGTAGCGTCCCACGGCGGGGGCCTGCTGCAGGCCGTGGCCGGAAAATCCGTTGGCCAGGTATAGGCCCGGCATCTCCGGCCATTCTCCGAGGATCGCATTGCTGTCCAGGGTGTTGACGGCATACAGACCCGCCCATCCCCGGAGGAGCTTAGCCCGGTCGAAGGCCGGGACGAACTCGGCCAGTTCGGGCCAGAGAATCTCGTAAAAGCGCTTCTCATCCCAAGAAAAATCGAATGCCTCCGGGTCTTCGGCCATCGATTTTCCCAGCAGGATCAGGCCGCCGGTTTCCGTCCGGAAATAGAGCCCGGAAGGCAGAACGGTCAGCGGCAGGGGGCCCGCCGGTTTGACGGCCGTATCCAGGGCAAAGACCTGCCGCTTGACCGGCACCACCGGAAGTCGAACGCCTGCGGTCTCTGCGATCTGCGCTGCCCAAGCCCCGGCGCAGTTGACCACGACAGGAGCCGAAACCTCGGTTCCGCATGCCAGCCGAACCCCGACAACCCGGCCGCCTGAGGTTCGAATTTCCGCGGCTTCGTCTTCCCGGTACTCCGCGCCGAGGGCTCGGGCCTTTTTCCGGTACCCCATGAGCACGCCGTAGGCGTCGAAATGTCCGTCGTCGGGACCGAAGGTGCCTCCCGCCAATCCATCCGGGCGGTAGAGGGGATAGCGCCGTTGGATCTCTTCCGGATTCCACCACTCGACCCGGCATCCGAGGCGCTGCTGGCGCTCGAGGTTTTCCCGGGCTGCCGCTTGTCCGGCACCTTCGACCAGAAACAGGTCGCCTTCCCGGCGGAAGGATACCGCCGGGGCCAGATCCCCCACGGCCATGTCCTCTTCGAACCGCTCCAGTACCTGGAAAGCGTATCTGGATATCTCGATGTTCTGCCGAAGGCTGAACTGAATCCGGGCATTGGCCATGGACAAGGTGGTGGACGCCCGGCTGTATGTCGGATCCCTTTCGACGACCATCACATTCAGGCGCGGATCCGCATCCAGCAGAGAAAACGCCGTGGCACTGCCCATGACGCCGCCGCCGATGATGGCCACATCGCAGGTTCGTTTCATCGCTGCATTCCAGATCAAATCAGTTTTTCAGCAGGATGCCGGCATGGGTCCGGTCGATTGGTCGATTGGTCGATTGGTTGAATCGGAAGGGCGAAAGAACCCAATCAACCAATTGACCAATCAACCAACTACCTCATCACAATGGCAGCCTCGTTCCAATTCCCATTTCAATGGCCTTCCGGTAGATGAGCGGCGCCACGGCCATGTCGTCGATGGCCAGGCCCAGGTTGGCCGTGAGGATGATTTCCTTTTCGTTTTCCCGGCCGGGTTTTTTGCCGGCGACCAGTTCGCCCAGGTCCGCGTGGATCGGCGGAATCTTCTGGAAAAAGCCAAGTTCCTTGTAGTGGAGCAGCTGGGCCGTGTCGTCGGTGCAGAACTTGGCCGATTCGGCCATGGCATCCGGGTGCCAGTAAGAGTCGAAGTCGACAAGGGAGGCAAAGGTGCCCGGGGCAGCCCAACCGGCCTGAATCGTCGCATGGGGAACTTTTTGAATCGGTCCGGCGGTGACCACGATGTCGCACCCTTCTACAGCCGCTTTCGGTTCTTTGACCGCAGCGACCTCCAGCTCGAACCGTTGAGACATCTCGTCGGCATAGACGACGGCCGCGGCCTCGTTGACATCGAAGGCCATCACCTTCTTTATCGGGAACAACACCTGGAGCGCCTCAAGATTCGTGCGCCCCTGCACGCCGCAGCCGAGCACCCCCAGGGTGGACGATTCGCGGCGGGCCAAAAACTTGGCCGACAGGGCCGAGGCCGCACCGGTGCGCATCGCCGTGATCCAGATGCAGTCCATGACGGCCAGGGGCAGACCGGTTTCCACATCGTTGTAGATAAGCAGGCCGGTGATGTAGGGAAGACCCCTCTGCTGGTTGCCGGGATAGCCGCCGACCCATTTGACGCCGGCGGACTTCAGGGCCGGGATGTATGCCGGCATGGCGTGGATGAAGTTGTCGCCCCCGCCGGGATGAATTCCCGGCTTGGGGGGCATCTCGGTCCGGCCGCTTCCCTTTTCGGCAAAAGCAGTCTCGAGGGCCGCGATGATGTCGGCCATGGCCGGGCCGGCGGCAGCCACGTCGGCCTGGGAAAGATAGAGCAGTTCCTGCGGGCGAGTCATGGAAAACCTCCTATATTTTCAGGCGGCCGGGGCCAGCTCCCATCCCATTTCGATGGACAGCCAGTGGGGCAGCAGCATGATCGATTTCAGGTAGTCACCGCCGCCGGCTTCGATCCGATCCCGAATCATGGCTGAAAAAGGGTCTGCGGCCCGGACCACCTCGGTAAGCGACAGCGGAGATTTGCCGGACGTGCGCGGATCGTTGTCATGCCGGCAATAGCGGGGGGGGGTGGACACGAAATGCGTCCGGCAGGTGATCGGCCGCATTGGATAGACGCTGCAGATGCCGCCGATCAGCAGGGGGCAGGCAGGATGGCCGGTTGCCTCGTCTCCCCACGGGCTGACGGCCGCGGCCGAAGGCTGAAGACGAAGACGATCCCAGTTGAGCCATCGGCGGGTTCTATCTTTCAGCATCCGGACCTGCCCGGCGGAAAATTCCAGTCGGATGTATTCCGTGAGCGCGCGCGCCTCTACCTCCGTGGCCAGAATGTGCTGCTTGCAGCAGGCGCAGCAGCCCGGATGGCAGCTCGGGACAATCCCGTCTTCAGCTTGAAGCCGGGCAAGCGCCTGGTTTGCGGCCCGGTCCACGCAGCGGTAGACTTGACTGGTGAATTTCCGGTTGTGGGGATCAATCGCCGCTGCTCCCGGAGCCAGGAAGGGTTGGATGCCGTCGTTTCTGTTCATATCTGCGTATAGCATCTTTTGATTCCGAAAGGAGATTTTTTCCCTCGGTCGCTGATCGGTTGACTGCTTGATGGGTCAATTCGGCCGGGCAAGCACCTGCCTGGCATGAGGCGCAGGGCAATTGCGTGGCCGGCCGAAAGCGGCTTCTTTTTCAGTCCACCATTTGACAAATCGACGAAATGACCAATCAACCGGTTTATGCCCCGCCGAGCTTGATCGTCACCGTGTAATCCCCCTGCTTTTTCCCTACGCGGATTTCGGTTTTCCCCTGGACCACCCCGTCGTCGACATAAATGATGTCGGTGGAATTGAGTTGGAGGTCTTCCAGTTTCTTGCCGGGCTGAAGATAATTTAGCAGGTCCAGGTTCTTTCCAGAAACGATGATGCTGATGGTGTTTTTGCGCTGGAAGGAGACGTCAAGCACGAGGCTTTTTTGCTCGTTGCTTTGATCCGGGTAGGTGAGTGTGACCGACAGAATATCCAGGGAGGGCTCTATAACGAGTTCTTCAGGGGCGGGAGGCTCCGGGTTTTCGAGCGCTTTCGGTTTTCGGGGGGCGGGCTTTTCCACCTCTTGCCGAGGGGGCGGTTTTTCAGAGGGCTTCGGCCGGGGAAGCTGCCGGGAGACGCCCTTCATCTTCAGGATGCTCTGGAGAAAATAGTGGACGCGTTCGAGTTCTTCCGGCGGGAAGAATGCAGAGGCCTGCAGCTTGAGGTAGAGCGACACCGCATGGTTGAGCTCGGACAGCCCGATGTAGCAGCGGAAAATGTTTTTGACGGCTGCCACCCGGAAAGGTTTGCTCTTGATCAGTTTCCGAAATTCGGCAAGGGCCTCTTTGAACTGGCCGAAGACGAGAAAGGCGGTAGCCGCCTCGTAAACGGACGCGTCGGTTCCTGCTTCATAGGCCGAGGAAAACACCTTTTTGATTCGGGTTCTGTCTGCGGGAGAGAGGAGGGAACTCAAACCGACGGCCTCGAAGGCGTCGGCTTCTTCCTCGATTTGGCGGACTTTGGTTTTCAGGGAGTTCAAAATTTGCTCCCTGTGTTTGATGCGGTCGTTTTTGCGGATGAAACCGATCAGGTCTTCTGCCCGTTTTCTTGCCTCGACGAACAGGCAGTGGGAGCGGTAGACCTCTACTTCTTTCAGGAGGGACTTGGCATATGCGGCTTTGTCCTGCGCCATTGCCGAGGCCTTTTCTTCCACCGCAGAGGGCCTTGCGACAGCTGTCGTTCAAGGGAACGAAGCCCGAACGGGGGCAGCGACCGAGAAGTACCTTTGGCACCCGGCACGATTGGGTGCCGGTGCGTAAAGTACCCATTACCGAATATCTTCCTAGCAAAAAGCGGGCCCGATTGGCAAGCAATTTCCGCATCATTGCTACCTTTTTTCTCCACGGCAAGCAATTGAGCGGCAGGCAGGGAGGTAGGGACGGACCAACGCGGGCTACATTCCGAGAAAGGCTTCCCGGATGTCGTCGGAAGCCTTGATCTGATCCGGGGTCCCCTCGGCCTTGATGGTTCCCTCGTGCATGACGTAGACATAGTCTGCGGCCTCCAGCGAGGCATCAGCGTTCTGCTCCACCAGCAGGATGGTCAGGCCGATGTCGTCTTTCATCTTCCGGATGGTTTCGAACATCAGCTCCACCAGCAGGGGGGCCAGCCCCTGGCTGGGTTCGTCGAGCATGATCAGCTTGGGCTTGGTCATCAAAGACCGGCCGACGGTGACCATCTGCTGTTCCCCGCCGCTGAGCAGCCCTGCCATCTGGCGTCGTCGCTCCTTGAGCCGGGGAAACAGCTCGTAGACCTGTTCAAGAGACTCCTCCCGGTGCGCTTCTGCCCGTTTCAGGTAGGCCCCCATGTACAGGTTTTCTTCCACGGTCATATTGGGAAACAGATGTTTCCCCTCCGGCACCAGGGCCATGCCAAGTTGCACCTTTTTGTGCGTCGGCTCCCGGGTGATTTCCTTTCCCTCATAAACGACCGTTCCCCCCCAGGGTGGGACGGAACCGAACACCGTTCCGAGCAGGGTGCTTTTTCCGGCGCCATTGGGCCCCAACAGCGAGGTGACGGTGCCGGCCTTTACCTCCAGGCCGGGCTTCCAGAGCACCTGCATCGGGCCGTAGCCGGATTCGAGATCTCTGACCTGCAGCATGCTTATCTGCCTCCCGAGCCGCCGAGGTAGACTTCGACCACCTTTGGATCCTTCAATGCCTCCTGGGTCGGGGCGTCCACCAGTTTGGCCCCCTGGTGCAGGACGATGACTTTTTCGGCCATGCCGATCACGGCCCGCATGATGTGTTCGACCATCGCCACGATGGAAATATTCTCCTCTTCGGCAATCTGCCGGGTGAAGGCCACCATCTGGTCGATATCGCTGGGATGCATGCCGGCCATGGCTTCGTCCATGAGAAGGAGCTTCGGCTTCATGGCCAAGGCGCGCCCGATTTCCATCAGCTTCTTTTCCACCGGCGTCAGGGTCCCGGCCGCCTTTTCGCGGTGGGCCGTCAAATCCAGTTTTTCGATGAGCTGGTCGGCCACGTCCATGGAATCGTCCACGGTAAGCTTCTTGCCCAGAGTACCGAACATGGCGCCGACGGCGATGTTCTCCCGAACGGTTGCCGAGCTGAACGGCCGGGGGATCTGGAATGTCCGGCCGATGCCCAGGGGGGCCCGCTTGTAGGGCGGCATCCGGGTGATGTCGGCCCCCTCGAAATAGATGCGCCCCTCTTCCGGGAAGAACACCCCGCTGATCAGGTTGAACAGGGTGGTCTTTCCCGACCCGTTGGGCCCGACGATGCCGACGAACTGGCCGGCGTCGATTTCCAGACTCACATGGTCGACGGCCACCAGTCCGCCGAATCGTTTGGTTACGTTGTCAAGCTGAAGCAGGGTCATTTGAGCCCACCCAATCTACTATACGATAAACCGGCCTGCGGCCGTGTTCCGGGTTTTTGCCTTGAGCATGCCGACGACGCCTTCGGGAAACACCACGATGATGACGATGATGATCGGGGCAAAGATCAGCAGTTGGAACCCGGGAATGAAGATCGACAGGTAGTACTTGGAGATGCCGTAGATGAGCCCGCCGACCAGGGGGCCCAGCAGGGTCCCGGCCCCGCCGAGCAGCACGATGATGATCGCCTCGATCGTGTAATGAATCTCGAACACTTCGGGCGGAAATACATAAGGGGTTTTCAATGCCCACGAGGACGCCCCCACCAGCCCGGCGAAGCTGGCGCTGGTGATAAAGGCGATGATCTTGAACTTGGTGACGTTGATGCCCATGACCTTGGCGGCATCCTCGTCTTCTCTCAGTGCGGTCAGGGCGTATCCGATCTTGCTGCGCATGTAGATAAGGGTCACCAGCGCCGCCGCGACGGCGATGATCAGCACGAAGAGGTCGGCCCAGAAAGTGGCCAGGGCGCTGGCCGCCTCCCGGCCCAGGATCTGGTTGAGCTGGGCCGTGAAGATGATCCCTTCCGAGCCGTTCCATATCCGGGCCCCCTCGATCAGGAAGCGGAACCCCTCGTTGACGCCGATTGTGGCGATGGCGAAATAGGCCCCGCGCAGACGCAGCGCCACGGCGCCCACCGCAATGGAGAGCATCGTCGACATGAGCACGGCCAGGACAAAGCCGATCACGATGATGCCGGCGCCGAGGCCCTCGATGTGGGCCAGGCGGCTGATGGCCAGCGCCATGCCGTATGTCCCTACCCCCATGAACGCCACATAGCCGAAATCGACGTATCCGGTCATGCCGAGAAAGATGTTGAACGCCTGGCCAAGGGCGCAATAAAACAGGAGCATGGCGACTAGCTGCCACATGCCGGACATGTTTCTTCCGATCAGAAAGAGGGCGGCGTACGCCGCCAGGACCGGCAGCATCGGGTAGTATTTGGTCACTTGATTTTTCATTTTCGCGTCAACAACCCGGTGGGTCGGATCAGTAAAATGATCAGCAGAATCAAGAAGGAAAGAAACCGCGTAAGGGCGAAGGGCTCCACTCCCGGCAGCAATGCGAACAGGGTATAGGATCCGTTTTCGATCAGGCCGAATACCAGGCCGCCGAAAAAGGCGCCATAGGGCGACGACAGGCCCCCGAGCACGGCAATGACAAAGGCCTTGAGGGTGTACCCCCCGCCCATGTACGGATTGATGCCGACCGGGATGAACATGGTCAGCAGCACGCCGCTGGTCACCGTCAATCCGATGCCCAGGGCAAAGCTCCAGGCATAGGCGGCGCCGACGTTGACGCCGCAGACCCGGGCCCCTTCACTGTCTTCGACGACGCTGCGCATGGCGGACCCCGCCCGGGTCCGGTTGAACCAGATATACAGGAGCACGGCGATGCCCACGCTCCCCAGGCTCGCCAGAAGCTTGGACACCGGCAGAACCGTGAGCCCCAGGTCGATTTTGCCCACTGTCCAGTTGTAGCCCCGGAACTCGGAGCCGAAGATCAGCTTGACCACTTCCTGGAGCAGGACACCGATGGAAAAGGTGGCAAGGAGCGTGGCCAGCTCCGGGGCTTTGATCAGCCGCTGGATGACGGTGTAGTAAAAGAAGAGGCCCAGCCCGAGTCCGATGACGAAAGCCACCGGAATGGCGAAAATCGGGTTGACGCCCAGGGCGGAGAACAACCAGAAGGTGATGAATGCGCCGACCATGACAAAGGCGCCGTGGCCGACGTTCACGACCTTGAGAACACCGAAGATCAGGCTGAGGCCCATGGTGGCCATTCCGTAGACGGCCCCCAGCACCAGGCCCTGGAACAGATTTCCAGTCAGCTGTTCGAATACCATGCGCGACTCGCTTTTTGCGGAAACGGCGGGCGACGGGTAAGCCCCGCGAACAGGGTGCCGTCGTTCAGGGCTGAAATCGCCCGTAGGGGATAAGCGGCGGGGTCATTTCCGCCGCTTATCGCGGTCTTTTCCGCAGCATCGGGTGGTTACGGAACGGCGACCTTGCCCTTGGCCTTTTCGGCAAAGGTCGGCATCGGGTAGCATACCTTTCCGGTCTGTGCCGATTCGGGCCACACGATGATCCTCTCTCCGTCCTGCCACTGCACGTCGACCATGGTGTGGCCAATCTGCAAGCCGCTGTCGTCGACGTCCCATCCGCCGTAAAACGACATGAACTGCAGGTCTCCCAGCGCCTTTCGGACCTTGTCCGAAGCGACCGAACCGGCCTTTTCAACAGCCAGGGCATAGGCCAGCACCTGGGCGCCGGCTTCGGCGGCATGATAGTCAGGGACCATGTCCTTGCCGGCGGCCTTCTTGAACAGGGCGACGAACTCGTCCTGGCTCGGGCCGATCCAGGTCGTGCCAGCGCTCTTGGCCGCCTGTTCGGAGTACTTCACCCCGTATTCCCAGTGAGAAGGTCCCATCACGCCTTCTGCCATGTATTCCAGGGCGTCGTAAAAGGCCGGCAGGGTGGCTGCCGCGATCAGGGAAAACGCGTTTGTGTCGATGTCCAGGTCGGCCATCTGGCGGTTGAACAGCTGCCCGTCTTCAAAGTGTCCGCCGCCGAGAACGAAGTCGGGCCTGGAAGCCTTCATGGCCGACAGCAGCGGGGTCATGTCTGTCACCCCCTTGGGGTAGGTTCTCTTGAAGACGATCTCGAATCCGAGCTCTTTGGCATGTTCTTCAGCGCCTTCCATGACCATCTTGGCAAACTCGGAATCCTCGTAAGCCAGGGCCACCCGTTTGGCCTTGGGATCGATCTTGTGGATCATATCGAGGGTGCCGCGGTGATAGCTGGAGGCCGGGCCGATGGTCTGGACGACGTATCTGAATCCCTGCTGGAAAATCTTGTTGTTTGCCCCGCCGTGGTCCATATAAAGCATGCCCCGGGCCTCGGTGACAGGGGCTCCTCGAAGCGTCAGGCCGGAACTATACGGGGCGAAGACCACATCGACCTTGTCGACCGTGACCAGGCGGCCGATCAGGCTGGTGACCGACTCCTTGTTGGATTCGCAGTCATAGTAGGTGTATTTCAGCGGGACCTTTTTCCCCTTCAGGCTGACGCCGCCGTACTCGTTGTTCACCCAGTCGACGCAGGCCTTTATGCCCCCTACGGCCTGCTCGCCGGCTTTTGCGTATTTTCCGGAAAGGCAGGCCGGATGGCCGATGTCGATCGAATCGGCGGCTTGCGCCGGCGCCTGGCCCGCAACGAAGGCCAGCAGGAAAAATCCCAGTGCGATGATGGCAGTCTTTTTCATCGGATACCTCCCTCCAACGGAAGACAAAGCCTTCCGCCATGCTGTGAGTATTCCCTGCGCGAAATCGACTGTTGACCGCCGGTCGGTATCTGGCGAACAGCTTGGCGCACGAAGCGTCGGACGGTGATTTCGCGCAATAAAACCAACACTAATTTTTATATAAATCACATTCAGGTGTCGATCGGATATGGGGCGATTCCTGTATTTTCCGCTACAGTATAGAGGGGATCTTCACGAACCGGGCCGCAGGGCGATGCATTTGATTTCCACCGCCGCCCCCTTGGGAAGGGCCGCAACGCCGATCGCGGCCCGGGCCGGCTTGTGAGCCCCGAAATACTCGGCATAGATGCCGTTGAACTCGGCAAAGTCGCCCATGTCGGTGAGAAACACCTCCACGGCGGTTACGTCAGCCAGGGTGCCCCCGCCGGCTTCTACCACGGCCGTGAGATTTTCCAGGGCCTGGCGGGCCTGGGAAGCCAGGTCTTTTCCCACCAGTTCGCCGGTCTGCGGGTTCATGCCGAGCTGGCCGCTTACAAACAGCCAGGGACCGGCGGCGATCCCCTGGCTGTAAGGGCCGATGGCCGACGGTGCCTTGTCAGTGGTGATGGATTTTCGCTCCATGGAAGACCTTTCTGCAAAAATGGTGTTTGGTTTTTTATGTCTATAAGAGCGCGCCAGCGATTTGATCAGCAGGTGAGATGAAAGCAGGCGCCGGTCTTGTGCTTCGCCGCTTGTTCGTTGTAGATTTTTGCCGCTTTGCCATTGGATGCGGCATGGAAATCGATCCCCTTTTCGGCAAGGGCCGCTGCCAGGCCCGGCTCCGGCTTCATCCTGCCAAACACCCCGCATCCGGCGACGATTACCTCCGGACCGGCGGCCACCAGGGTTTCGATGTCTTCCATGCGCAGCCGGTGTCCGGACGACCGCCGCCAGGAGTCGGCCACCCGGCCGTCGGGGAAAAGCACCAGGTCCGACTTGTAGGTTCTTCCGGAAATCGTTATGGACCCGAAGGATGTCGCGTCGATCATGGCGGCTCTCTCTCCGTTTCCCGAAGCAGGGGCAGGATCGTGCCTTTCAGCGGCGGGTTGAGAGGACGGTATTTTGGATTGAATGCCTTGTCTTCGTGCCAGGAGAATTCGACGATTTCGAAACGTTCGGGGATCAGGTGCTCGTCGTTTTCCCCGTAGCTTTTCGGCTGGTAGTATTCGATGAAGATCATGCGCGCCGGGTCGATGTCGAACCGGCGGGTCACGCTGGTGGCGATGTGGCCCGAGCAGCTTCGAATCGACATAGGGCTGTCCGCCACATCGGAGACGACGACGATCATGGGCCGAAGATGGGCCAGGTTGGCCGCCTTCCCCTTGCGCAGGTCATAGATCCGAAGCCGGCACTTGCCGCTGCCCAGCTTCAGCTTGCCGCCCCATCCCTCCCAGGTGAATATTTCGTCATGGATCAACATTTGGTCGAGTGGTTGAGTGGCGGATTGGATAAATCGTGGTCTGATTCCAGCCCCGCCTCTGGCCGGACCGATTCAAGATTCCAAATTCAAGGTTCAAGATTCACCTAAAGGAATTTTATACGAATATTTTGGCCTTTAAAGTCTGAAAAGGTCTTTTTCCCATCCAACGAATCGACCAATTATCCAATCAACTAAATTAACACCGAGTCAGGGAGCTGTAAACGCGCAACAGCTTGTCGGGAAGCTCCCTGACGTCGGATATCACGTTATGATGAACCTGACCATAGAGGTCGTCCAGTTTCGGATCCGCCGGCAGGTTCACCGTAAGGGCACGGACGTAGATCTGTTTTGCCCGGGTTTCGGAGATCGCCCGGCGGGTGTCGGCGATGGCATATCCCCCCTTGTAATCCAGGTCGTTGGGAAACCCGTCTCCGATGATCAGCAGCAGGCGAACCCTGGAAGAAAGCGCTTCGAGCTGCGTTGCCGCATGACGGATGGCCGCCCCCATGCGGGTGCTTCGCTGGGGTGTCAGGGCGCCGATTCGTCCCCGAACCGAATCGTCGAGGGGCTCTTCGAAATCCTTGATTCTGAAATAGTCGACCCCGAGACGGCCGGTGCCGGAAAAGCCGGCGATGGCAAATGCGTCTCCCACAATGGACAGTGCTTCACAGAACAGCACCAGGGCTTCTTTTTCCACTTCCAGCACGGAAGCCCTCGATCCGGCCACCTGGTTGGCGGTGGATCTTGAAAGATCGACCAGCAGCAGCACCCCGATGTCCCGCTCCTGCTTGAGTCGCTTGATGTATAGGCGTTCGGAGGGGGTTTTCCCGGCCTTTCTGTCCACGGCAAAATCGATGAGTGCCCGGTGGTCGAAGGCGTCTCCTTCGATCCACTGCCGAAGAATTTTCAGCCCTTCGGGCTTGAGGGTCTCGAAGGCGGTGCGAATGCGGCTCACCAGGTGGCGCCGGCGGTTAAGAGTGTCTGCATAGAAATCGGCGGTGTCTACTCCGACCTGCCGCTCCCGCACGCGAACATGCCGCTCGAGATAATCGTCGAGGCGTGCGTCCCATTCGCGATACCAGAAAACCGGCCCCTCTGCTTCTTCGGTCAAGGGGGTCGGCGCATCGGGCGGTGCCAGCCACGGGTCGAGGTCGATGTCTTTTAAATCGACCCGACAATGGCCCGGCCCGGGATCCGGCGTCCGGATCACTTTTTCCAAGGCCTCCCGGCTCAGCGGTTCGCCCGGGTCCCGGAGAAGCCGGCGAAGATCGGATTTGTAGACCCGAAACCGGCTGCTTTTCTCGACCGCGGACTTGATCCCCATGGCCGCATTTTCCGCGGCCTGGTCGCTGAAGAAGAAAAGATCCGGCCGCAGCCTTCTGCCGAAGGGAAAGGCAAAGGGCCGATAGCCGCCGTCCCCGGCCCTGTCAAGGATCGACTGCGCCGCTTCCGGGTAGGCAAGATCGACCATCAAGGCCGCCGTCTCCACAGAGGGGTCTTTTTCGAACTCCTGTAAAAACCGCTTCACCCATCGGTCGGCAGCCTGGCCGGCGGGGTTCGCATCAGCAGGCATTCCGATCACCAGCCGAGAAAAGAGGTGAACCAATATCGGGTGGCGATCGGTTCGTTTGTTTTCCAGGGCCTCGCGGTTCTGCGGAAGCACCGTTTGATGAAGCCCGGGGTAGCGGATGGCAAAGAAGCGTTGAATGCGGCCCTGCTCGAAAATAAAAAAGAGGTCTCGGGCGAGCGCCGGGCAGGAAAACGCATTACAGAAGCGCTCCAGGTCCGAGGCGCTGCTTTCATCCGGCAGCGCCCGGCCGCAGCGTTCGCATGCCTTTTCCAGGTCGAAATCGAAGGTGCCGAACTCGTGAAGGCCCGCCTCGAGGCGGACCATCAGCCGGTAGAGCCCGACGTTGTCTGAGCGGCGCGAGTAGACGCCGATGGTTTCGGGCAGATAGATGGTGCGGCTGTCGGAAAACACGGCAAGGGTGTCCTCCGGCTCTTTGAATGCCGCCCGCGGCAGTGCGCTTAGGGGACGGACGGAAAGCGGCCGGCCTGTCCTGGCCCGCAGATAGCGGTTGAGCCCCTCCCGGATCTGAGAAAGCGCCGCGGTCACCTGAAGTTCGCTGCAGGCATCGGCGCCCAGCTTCGATTCCAGGGAAAAAAACCGCCGGCCCCGGGCCGGATTCTCCCGGAACCGGCTCCGGCCCATTTCGATGAAACGGTTCAGGGAGGCCTCGGAGAGCATCGCCAGCCCTTTTTCCATCCCCTCCAAGAACGGTTCGATCAGGGTTGGATCGATGCCGCAGGCGGTCTTCAGCGCACGGATCTGCCAGACCCGGCGGGAAAATGAAAAGGAAAAGGGCGCCTTGGACAGAACCACCGTAAGCTGAAGGCACCGGTTGTAGGACAGATCGGCGGAAAAGGCCGCGTTCAGCAGATCGAGAAACGCGGCGGCCGCATCGGTCTGGCCGGCGTCCAGGAGGCGGGTCAGCGCCGAAAGGGGCCGGGACAGGGTGTAGGTCCCCTTTTGGGTCAGAATCCGGACGGTTTCGAGAAACTGCCCGACCAGGCCCGGCGCTTCCGATTTCATGACCGGCACCAGGGCTTGAGCCATGATTTTGCCGAAGGTCGGTCCGTGGCGCCCCGCATCCCGGACCAGTGCTCGATACCGCTTCCACACCCCGGCAGGCGCACCGGCCAGCTCTGCAAGCCCCGTTCCCACGGCCCGACCGAAGGAAGGCTCCATGGACAGCGCCCAGAGGGTGTCTTCGAGCAGTTCTGCAGTCCGATCGGCAGGCATCTTCTCTCCGGCGCGAGCCAGCCGGTCGGCCAGTTCCGGGTCGGCCTCGCCGAGCATGTCTATCGGATCGGACTTAGCATTCATTGTGTATCTTTGTTTTCGATGCTGACAGCAGCTTCTTTTGGGTTGTGAAAATGATCACCCAGGCGGCGAAGCCGTCTCTCTTGTTTTGAAAAATCGAAGTGCGAAGCGCTTCGATTTTTTAAAACAGGTCGTCGATCAGCTCCTGGAGGGTTTCCAGCAGCCGCAGGTCGTCGGTGAGAGGCAGGCAGACCGCCGTCCGGCAGGCCGCCGCCGGGTCGATCCCCCGCCGGATCATCTGGGCCGCATAGATCAGCAGACGCGTGCTGGCCCCTTCGGTGAGCCCCTGCTCCCGGATGCCCCGGATTTTGCGGGCCAGGGAGACGAGCCTTGCGGCGGTTTCCAGATCGACTTCCCCCTCGTGGGCGACGATGTCCGCCTCCTGGTCTGCGTCGGGGTAGTCGAAATCGATGGAGACAAAGCGCTGGCGGGTGCTCTGCTTCAGGTCCTTGAGCACCGACTGGTAGCCCGGGTTGTAGGAGATGACCAGAAAAAAGTCCGGGTGGGCCGAAAGGCTCTCGCCTTTCTTGTCCACCGGGAGCGTGCGCCGGTTGTCGGTGAGGGGATGGATGACCACCGTGGTGTCTTTCCTGGCCTCGACGATTTCATCCAGGTAGCAGAAGGCCCCGATTCGGACGGCCCGGGTCAGGGGCCCGTCGACCCAGACGGTTTCATCCGCTTTGAGCAGGTACCGGCCGATCAGATCCGAGGCGAACAGGTCTTCGTGGCAGGCCACGGTGATCAGCGGCCGCCCGAGCCGGAACGCCATGTATTCCACGAACCGGGTTTTGCCGCAGCCGGTGGGTCCCTTGAGCATGACCGGCAGCCGGGCGTCGTAGGCGGCCATAAACAGATCGACCTCGTCTCCGGTGGCCAGGTAAAACGGCTCTTTTTCGATCAGCAACTCCGGATGTTCCGGTAGAGCATCACCTTCAGGCATGAAACGCTCCTTCGTAACTGGTGCGATAAATTCCGTCCTTAAGGCGGATCGGCCCTCGTTTGTCTGAAACTTCGGTCAAAGTCGGGGTTTTTGTAAGGCAGAGACTTCGAGGCGAAGTTTGCAGAACCGATAAATTTGGCTGCTCTGGCAGCCAGGGGCCGGCGCTGCCGCTTTCGGACCGTTGCGCCGAATATCCTTGCATTGACACAAGTCCTGGAATACTTAAAGTGTTTTGTTTTTCTCGGCACCCTGGGGCGGCGCAGCCGCCCGACATAAATACGCGAAGCGGATTTATCATTAGATGACGGAAAATGACAACATGGTGCACCGGCTCACCTGGGAAGACAAGGAGATCGTCCTTGTCGGCACGGCGCACGTCTCCAAAGAAAGCGTAGAGCGCGTCCGGACGGTTATCGACGAAGAGCGCCCCGATACCGTCGCAGTCGAGCTGTGCCCCTCCCGTCACCAGGCCATCCGCCAGAAGGAAAACTGGCTCGACACCGACATCGTCAAAGTGATCCGCCAGCGCAAGGCCACTCTCCTGTTCATGAACCTTCTGCTGGCTTCGTTTCAGCGCCGCATCGCAAAGAAGCTCAACATCCAGCCCGGACAGGAGATGATCGCGGCCATGGACGCGGCCGACGAAATCGGCGCCGGCGTCCACCTGGCCGACCGGGACATCCGGATCACCCTGACCCGGACCTGGCGGGCACTTACGCTGTGGGGGAAGGTCAAGCTCATCTTTCAGCTTCTGTTTTCCTTCGGCGAGGTGGACGACATCAGCGAGGAGGACATCGAGCGGCTGAAGCAGGAGGACATCCTGGCTTCGGTGCTGACCGAGGTGGGCAGATCTTTGCCGGAGCTCAAGACGATTCTCATCGACGAGCGGGACCGGTACCTGGCCGAAAAGATCCGGACCGCGCCGGGCGACAAAGTGGTGGCGGTGGTCGGCGCCGGGCACTTGGCCGGCATCCGGCGGCACTGGGGACAGGAGACGGATCTTTCGTCTCTGGAGAGTCTTCCGGCCCGCTCATGGTTGTCGAGCTCCCTTAAATGGATAATTCCAGGCTTGATCCTGGTCCTGATCGGCTACGGGTTTTTTCATGGCGGAATGCACGCCGGCAAGAACATGCTCGGATGGTGGATCCTGGCCAACGGCGTCCTGGCCGGCGTCGGCGCCGTGGCCGCCCTGGCCCATCCCCTGACCATCGTCTCCTCCGTACTGGCCGCCCCCCTGACCTCCTTGAACCCGATGATCGCCGCCGGCTGGGTCTCGGGCCTGGTGGAGGCGTTTTCCCGCAAGCCGCGGGTGCGCGATTTCGAGTCCCTTTCCGAAGACATTCTCTCCTTCAAGGGGTTCTGGAAAAACAAGGTCACCCGGATCCTGCTGGTGGTGGTCTTCACCAACATCGGCTCCATGTTCGGCACCGCCGTGGCCATCCCCCTCATGCTCAAGGTGCTGTAATAAAATCGCTGCGCGATTTTATGAAAAGCTACAGAACCCGCCTGGCAAAGATCCAACCTCTTCCCAAACGGATAAAATGCGACAATAAGAGACTATGTGGTCATCCTATCGCGGTATTTGAAAAGAGATTGCACCCGCAGAGGCAGGCCGCTCCTTTGGGCCGCCGCGCATCTGTGGTATTGTTCATGGCAATAGGATTTCACCTGAACCAAGGGGCAGCCGATGGCGTTCAAGGTTCGATTTCAGGTCAGCATCGCGATGACCATTTTGGTGATCATCGTCGCCTTGACGGCGGCGATTGTGAGCAGCCTCTATCTGGTGAGCAGCCGGGTGGCCGAGGAAACGGCCGGACAGCTTTTCAGCGCAGTCGCGGATCATGGCCATTGCCGATATCTTCGAAGCCCTGACCGCCGCGGATCGTCCCTACCGGAGGCCCACCACCCTTTCCGAGGCGGTCGACATGCTGCATTCCTTCAAGATCAAGGGACACATCGATCCGGACCTGTTCGATCTGTTTCTGACATCGGGGCTGTATGAGCGCTACGCCGAACGGTTCCTGAAACCGGAGCAGATCGACGAGGTCGCCGTCGAGCAATACGTCGGCAGGTCATCGCCGGTATGAAGGACGCGCGGGATGTCACCTGGGCCGCCCCATTGGAGGCGTTTGTCGAATAGGCTCCAGGCACCAGAAAGACATCTAGAGCTTGAAAATTAGAATTACTAATGCTATTTTGCAAGCATTATGATCCCTCGAATCGCAACCGATCTGGTCAGAAAACTTGCCGAACAGTTCCCGGCGGTTCTCATCCAGGGGCCCCGCCAGTGCGGCAAGACCACCCTTGCCCTCAGTTTTCTGGAAGGGGAGTATTTCGATATCGAGAAGCCGTCCGATCGCCAAGTTTTCGCAGATGACATCGAATACGCCCTGCGCCAATTCGAAAAGCCGATCATATTCGACGAGGCGCAGGAACTTCCCGAGCTTTTTCCTGTACTGAGGGTGCTGATCGATGAAGACCGAAAGCAGACAGGGCGGTTTTTTTTGCTCGGTTCCGTCAATCCCGCCCTGGTCCATCAGGTATCGGAAACCCTGGCAGGCCGAATCGGCATTGTGGAGCTTTCGCCCCTGCTTTTCCCGGAAGTGGCGGGACACGGCATTCCCCTCAACGAATTTTGGACGAAAGGCGGATTTCCGGACGCTCTTCTGGCTGAAACAATGGAGAAATGGCGGTTTTGGCAGGAAAACTACCGGCGCACCTATATCGAAAGGGATCTGGTTCGCTATGGCATCAAGGCAAGCCCCGTCCAAATGGGTCGACTGCTGGGTCTCATTGCTGGAAGAAACGGTGGGCTTCTCAACCTTTCCGAGCTGGGCCGGCTGTTCGGCGCTTCCTATCACACGATCGGCAGCTATCTGGATCTGTTTGAAGCTCATTTTATTTTGCGCCGGCTGCAGCCCTACCACCCGAGTATCGAAAAACGGTTCGTCAAATCCCCCAAGCTGTATGTCCGCGACTCGGGGTTGCTGCATGGATTTCTCGGCATTTCCGGGCAGCGGGATCTGTTGTCTTCCCCCCAGAAAGGAGGCAGCTTCGAAGGGATGATGATCGAACAGATCCTCGGAATGGAGCAGGTCGCTTCCGTCGGATCACGCTTTTATTTTTACCGCTCCCATGCCGGTGCGGAAATCGATCTGATCGTCGATCGGGGATCGGAAAGAATCGGATTCGAATTCAAATGCGCCGCATCCGCCGGCCGGAGGGACTGGGCGGCGCTGATCGGCGGGATAAGGGACGGCATTATTCACCGCGGTTTCCTGGTGAACATGGGCGACCGCAGCTTCCGGCCTGCGGAGGGGATTCAGGTCCTTCCGGCAGAGGAAATCTGCCGGAACAAAAGAACGTGGGCGGCATGATAGAAAACAGTGGGCTTCCGTGACCCAGGCTTCCGGGCCCGGATCTTTACTTTCTCAAAACCGCTTGCGTTGTTATATAGTACAATATATTGTACAAAAAAATGATATAAACCGAGGTGCTGCCATGCAAAGGCTTAAAATCGATCAAGATATCAAGCCGTTGTCCGAGGTCAGGACGGGTATCGCAAATTTCATCAAGCAGGTCCACGACACGAAGCGACCTGTGATTATCACCCAGCACGGGAAAAGCGTTGCCGTTTTGCTGGATGTCCATGAATATGAGTCGCTACAGGAAAGACTCGAACTGTTGAGCGATATTCAGGCCTCCCTTGCACAACTCGAAGCCGGGGAAAGCGTAGAGCATGAAAGGGCCAAAGAACAAGTCTTGAAAAGGGTCCGGAAATGAAAATCGTCTGGTCCCTGTTGGCCATGGATCGCGTTGCGGAAATTGCCGGCTACATTGCCCAGGACAAGCCATCTGCGGCGGTTGCATGGGTGAACAACGTTTTTTCAAAAGTCGGGCAGCTGTCATCCGCACCAGAACTCGGCCGAATGGTTCCTGAAATCCAAAACAAACAATTCCGGGAGTTGCTCTACGGCAACTATCGGATCGTTTACCGAATGGAAAAAAGCCGAATATCCATTCTGACCGTCCGGCACGGAAAACAGGTCCTCCCAATCGATGAAATCATGGACTAATTCGTAAAGTGGGCAGAAAAGCGACTTTGATCAACGCCCTGGTGGCCGACCCGGCCGGGGAGATCTTCGAGCTTCCCGGCTATGCGGCCGCGGGGATGGCCGGGGAGGTTCGGGTCCCCCTCTTGTTTGAAGAGACCGTCCCCATGCCCCACGGCTCGGAGCTGATGATGCTCCCGGAGCGGGTGCCGGTTCTCTACAACCGGAAGACCCGGGCCGAGGAGGCGGTGGCCGAAAACCCCTTCGAACCCGGCGAGCCGATTTTTCCCGTGGCCGTGTTCAACTCGCCGGGGTACGTGGCCACGCAGGTATGCGCCTACCAGGAAAGGGAGGGGGCCAAGACCCTCCCCCTGTTTTCATACGGGGCCGTCGGATGGGCCAGGGGACGGTTCCGCTCCGCCGCCGTGCGGGTCGATTTCGAACCCCGGCAGGACCTTCGGAAAATGCCGGAAGAAGGGGTGGCCGCCGGCATCGTTCGGATGCGGGCGAAGATGTCCGAAAACCGCCTCCGGGCGCACCTGGAAACGTGTGCCCTGACCTACGGCTGCCCGGCGGCCAAGAACTTTTTCCTGGGCCGATACGAGGCCCCGCTTCCCACCTCCCGGCGCTGCAACGCCCGGTGTCTGGGCTGTCTTTCCCTGCAGCAGCAAAGCGGCATTCCCTGCAGCCAGGACCGGATCGATTTCACTCCGACCGCAGACGAGATCGCACAGGTGGCCCTGGCCCACATCGGCCGGGTAAACCGGGCCGTGGTCAGCTTCGGCCAGGGGTGCGAGGGAGATCCGCTGCTGGCCGCTTCGGTCGTCGAGCCGGCGGTCCGGCGCATCCGGGCGGCCACCGGCAAAGGGACGATCAACATGAACACCAACGCGGGCCGCCCGGATCTGCTCGAGCGGATCATCGACGCGGGGCTGGACAGCATCCGGGTGAGCATGAACAGCGTCAGAAAGCCGCACTACACCGCCTATTTCCGGCCTGCCGGCTACCGGTTCGAGGACGTGGTCGACAGCATCGAGCTGGCGCTTTCCCGGGGGGTGTTCGTGTCGGTCAACCTCTTGAACATGGCCGGGGTCAGCGACGCCCGGAAAGAAGCCGATGCCCTGGAAAGATTCGTGGCGGCGCACCGGATCGGGATGATCCAGTGGCGAAACCTCAACTACGACCCGATGCGCTACTGGTCGACCATGGCGTCGGCCGCCCCCCTGGGTGAGCCTGTCGGAATGCACACGCTTCTGGACCGCATCCGCCGCGCCCGCCCCGATATGAGGTTCGGGTATTTCAACCCGCCCAAGGAGAAGTACCGGTTGATTGGTTAAGGGGAATCCCTGCAAACCATATTTGCACGGAAAGGCGTATCATGGGTGACGAGGCAAAAAATTGGGTGGCGGCACGGGTGGTGTTCGAGGCCGAAGAGCCGGAGGCGGCCGCCGATCTCATTGCCGACGTTTTCCACGGACTGGGGCTTTCCGGGGTCGTGGTGGAAACCCCCGGCCGGGACGCGGAGACGGACTGGGATGCTGCGGCGCGGCCTCTCCCGTCGGCCTGCGCCGTGACCGGCTACGTTGCCGCAGACGACCGGGCGGCCGGGTTTCGCCGGCGCCTGGAGGCGGCGCTTTCCACACTTTCGCGCAGAAGCGGGATCGGCTGGCGGATCGAGTACGGCGAGGTGGATGAAGAGGACTGGGCCGAGTCCTGGAAGGCCCATTTCCACCCGGAGCGGGTCGGCAGCCGCACGGTGATCCGTCCCAGCTGGGAGCCCTACCGGCCGATGCCGGGGGACGTGGTCATCGAGCTCGATCCGGGCATGGCCTTTGGCACCGGCACCCACCCGACCACGCGGCTGTGCATCCAGCTTCTGGAGCGCTGGATAACGCCCGGGGCCCGGTTTCTGGATCTGGGGACCGGATCGGGGATCCTGATGTGCGTGGCCGCCGCTTTCGGCGCCGGCCAAATGCTTGGGATCGACAACGATCCGCTGGCGGTTTCGGTGGCCGGGGAAAACCTCCGCAGAAACGATGCCCCAGAAGAGGGGTTTCAGGTGCGGGTCGGCGACCTGCTGGAGGGGATCGACCAGTCCTTCGAGGTGGTCGCGGCCAACATTCTCACACCGGTCATCCTGAAGATGCTGGACGATATCGACCGGGTTCTGGCGCCGGGGGGAATCGTCATCGTCTCCGGGGTCCTGGAGGAAAACGCCGAAACCGTGGCGGACCGGATGCGGGCGCAGGGACTTGCCGTTGTCGAAACCCGTGCCTGGGAGGACTGGGCGGCACTGGCGGGACGGAAGGGCGGGTTGATTGGTTAAATGGTCAAATCGTTGAGTCCATTCTTTTACCTTTTTCGAAATTAATTTCTATAAAAGATGCAGATTAAAAAACGTCTTCGATTTGCACTGCTGGCTATTTTGCTGGTGATCCTGGCGGGAAGCTTCGGCTATTTCATCCTCCTGGGCGGCAAACCCCGTTTTATGGACTGTATCTACATGACGGTCATTTCGGTATCAACCGTGGGCTATGGAGAACTCCTTGAAATCCGGGGCAATGTCCCCGTTGAAATATTTACCATGGTCCTGATCACCTTCGGCATGGGAATTATTCTTTATGGAATAAGTACGTTAACCGCCGTGATCATTGAAGGGCAATTGTCAGGGATCTTGAGGAAAAACAAAATGGAAAAACAGATCGCAAAACTAAGCAACCACTATATCGTCTGCGGCGGCGGAGAGACCGGGCGTCATGTCCTGACGGAGCTAAGCAAAAATAAAGAACAGGTCGTCTTGATCGAGCACAGCGAAGAAAATATCGAGCGCTGTAAAAGCATCGGCGATCTACTTTACATCCAGGGAGATGCCACCGATGACCAGAATCTGCAGGCCGCCGGTATTGAAAAAGCCTCTGGTATCGCGGTGACGCTTCCCACGGATAAAGACAGCCTGTATGTCACCATGACCGCCCGGATGCTGAACAGACAGGCCCGCATCATCAGTCGCATGATCGATCCCAACATCGAACCCATGCTCAGAAAAGCGGGCGCCAATCAGGTGGTGTCGCCCAACTACATCGGCGGTCTGCGAATGGCATCCGAAATGATCCGTCCCGCAGTGGTGAGCTTTCTGGACAGCATGTTGCGAAGCAGCCAGGGTAACTTGCGCGTGCACCAGATTGTCGTCAGCGAAACTTCCGGAATGATCGGCAAGAAACTCAGCGCGTCGGGCTTGAAGGACAAATACAATCTGCTGGTGCTGGGCGCCAGGCAGGATTTCAGTGAAATTCGATTTAATCCCTCCCCCGATGAGGAGCTGAAAAAAGGGATGACGTTAATCGTGATGGGCGATGTGGACGACATTGCCAGAGCCAAAAAATTCTTCTAGATCATTTCCATCTGCTGCTCGAAACGGGAAACCTTTCCAATTGGCACTACATCCCATTTAGATACTTCCTCAGAAAACGGGCCGTGTGGGACTTCTTCCAGCTTTTCAGCAGCTCGGCCGGGGAGCCGGCCGCCACCACCCGGCCGCCGTTTTCGCCCCCTTCCGGGCCCAGGTCGATGATATAGTCGGCCTCCTTGACGATTTCCAGGTTGTGCTCGATGACCGCCACCGTGTTGCCGGCGTCCACCAGGGTCTGAAGGACATCGATGAGCAGCTTGACATCGGCCAGGTGCAGGCCGGTGGTCGGCTCGTCCAGGACATAGAAGGTCTTTCCCCGGCCGGGCCGGACAAGCTGCCTTGCCAGCTTGATCCGCTGGGCCTCGCCCCCGGACAGGGTCGGGCTCGGCTGGCCGAGGGTCAGGTACCCGAGCCCCACGTCGCAGACGAACTGCGCGGCGCGCCGGATGGCCGGGACCGCCGAAAAGAAAATAGCCGCTTCGGCAAAGGTCATCTCCAGGACCTCGGCGATGGTTTTGCCCTTGTAGCGCACCTGGAGGGTTTCCCGGTTGAACCGGCGGCCCTGGCAGACATCGCAGGGGATGTAGACGTCGGGAAGAAAACTCATTTCCACCTTGGGCCGGCCCTGGCCGTTGCAGGCTTCGCATCGGCCGCCGGGCACATTGAATGAAAACCGGCCGGGCGCAAAGCCCATGGCCCGGGCCGCAGGAGTGGCCGCAAAGAGCCCGCGGATGTCCGACAGGAAACCGACGTAGGAGGCCGGCACTGATCGGGGCGTTTTCCCGATGGGGCTGTGGTCCACTTCCAGCACCCGCTCGACCCTTTCGGCCCCCTCCAGGGCTCGAAAGGAGGCCCCCGCCGTTTGTTTTCCCCGGATTCTTAGGCGCATTGCCGCAAGCAGGGTCTGATTGACGAGGCTCGATTTGCCCGAGCCTGAAACGCCGGTGACGCAGGTCAGGGTGCCGAGGGGAAACCGGACATCGATTCCTTTCAGGTTGTTGGCCGTTGCCCGGCGCACAACCACCGCCTCCGCCTTCCGGTAGGAACGTCTCTTGGAGGTGATCCTTCGGGGTCCGCTGTCGAGGCAGGCCCCGGTGATCGATTCGGGCACCTGGGTGATGGCCTGGGGCGGCCCGGCCGCCACCACGCTTCCGCCGTGAGCTCCGGCGCCGGGCCCCAGGTCGATTACGGTGTCGGCGGCGCGGATGGTCTCCTCGTCATGCTCCACGACCAGAACGGAGTTCCCCCGGTCCCGGAGGAGCTTCAACGCGTCGATGAGAACGTGCCCGTCACGAGGGTGAAGGCCGATGGTCGGTTCATCCAGGATGTAGCAGACCCCGGTCAGATTCGAGCCGAGCTGGGCGGCCAGACGCACTCGCTGGGCCTCTCCCCCCGAGAGGGTGTCTCCGCTGCGGCCCAGCGACAGATAAGAGAGCCCCAGGCGGCTGAGCAGCTCGAGGCGGGACCGGATCTCGGCCAGAATCGGGTCGGCCACGGGCCGAAGCGTCTCCGGCAGCTCGATGCCGGAAAGATCGGCAAGCAGTGGGTCCGCCGCCATCTGGACCAGGTCCCATATGGTGCGGCCGGCCAATTTCACGGCCAGCGCCTCCGGACGAAGGCGGCTACCGCCGCAGGCCCGGCAGGGCGAACCGGGGGCGGCCTCCTCCGGCCCCGTCCTGCCCAGCCCTCCGCATCGGGGGCACGCCCCCTGGCGGCTGTTGAAGGAAAACAGCCGCGGGTCCAGCGGCTCCATGCCGATGCCGCAGCCCGGACAAACCCCGTGCACGGAAAACAGCGCCTCTTCTCCGTTGCGGTCTACCACCGCCAGGCTGCCGTTTCCCTCGGCCAGGGCGTCGTCGACCAGGCGGCCGATCTTCCCGGGACGAATTCGGCCCCTTTCCAGCCGGCCGACCACCAGGTCGATCCAGTGCTCGTGGTAGCGGCTCAGGGCCATGTCCGGCTCGATCCGAACGATTTCTCCGTCGATCCGGGCTTCTGCAAAGCCTCTTTTCAGGGCCCGGGCCAGCACGTCTTTGTGGAACCCCTTTCGGCCGGCGATTTTCGGGGCCAGTATCCGGACCGAACGCCCGGAGAAGCGTCCGGCAATGTCTTCTGCGATGGCCGACCGGGTGCTGGCCACCAGCGGCCGGCCGCATCCGATGCAGTGCTGGGTGCCGACCTTGGCAAAGAGCAGACGAAGAAAGTGATAGATTTCAGTCAGGGTCGAGACGGTCGACCGTCGGCTGGCATGGCTGATGCGCTGCTCGATGGCCACGGTCGGAGCCAGCCCCGTGACCAGGTCGACGTCCGGGCGCTCCAAGATCCGCATGTACTGCCGGACGTAAGGGGCCAGGCTTTCCAGGTAGCGCCGCTGGCCCTCGGCAAAGAGAATGTCGAAGGCCAGGGTCGACTTGCCGGAGCCGGACACGCCGGTAAGGACCACCAGCTGCTGTTGGGGGATCGACAGGCTCAGGTTTTTCAGGTTGTGTTCCCGGGCGCCCTGGATGCGGATCGCCGGCTCCTCGGGCCGCCGACCCGGGGGCTTTGTGCTGTAAAGGGCCGTAGGTTCCGCCACGGTGGAAGAAGCCGCCAGCAGTTCGCTGAGATCCAGGTAGGGCTTCAGATAGCGGCCGGTATGGGAGCCGGGATGGGCAGCCACCGCCTCCGGAGTGCCTTCGGCAACGATCTTACCGCCGCTGTCTCCGCCTTCCGGCCCCAGGTCGATCACCCAGTCGGCGGTTTTGACCATGTCCAAGTTGTGTTCGATGACGAGAACCGAGTTGCCCGTGTCCACCAGGCGGCCCAGAGCGGTCAGCAGCGTTTGAATGTCGTCGAAATGAAGGCCGGTGGTCGGCTCGTCGAAGATGAAGAGCCGGTTGGCGCCGGTGCCGCTTTTCAGATATCGGGAGAGCTTCAGCCGCTGGGCCTCCCCGCCGGAAAGGGTGCTGATGGGCTGACCGAGGCGAAGGTAGCCGAGGCCGACCTCGGCCAGCGGGCAAAGGGCTCGTACAATCTTGGGCTGATCGGCGAAAAAGGCCAGGGCACCGTCCACCGTCAGGTTCAGGATATCGTCGATGGTCTTTTCCCGCCAGGTCACGGCGAGCACCTCCGGCCGGAACCGTTTTCCCCCGCATTCCGGACAGGTCACGTAGACGTCGGACAGAAACTGCATTTCGATTTTTTCAAACCCCTCCCCCTTGCAGGTCTCGCAGCGGCCTCCGGCGACGTTGAAGGAAAAGTGCCCGGGGCCGAGCCCCGCTTCTGCGGCCTTCGGGGCGCCGGCCAGCAGCCGGCGCACCTCGTCCATGGCCTTGGTGTAGGTCAGGGCGTTGGCCCGGGGGGTTCTTCCGATAGGCCGCTGGTCCACCAGCACGACATCGGCGATTTGCTCCGCTCCCAGGAGCCCCTGGTGGGGGCCGGGGCGCGCTTCGGTTTCCCCCAGCGCGCGCTTTACCGCCCGGAAGAGAACTTCTTCGGCCAGGGTCGACTTGCCGGAGCCGGACACGCCGGTCAGGCACACGAACAAATCGAGGGGAATGCGCACGTCGACGGACTGCAGGTTGTTGGCCGAGGCCCCGGAAACGGTCAGCCAGCGATCCGGCTTCGGTGCCCGGCGAAGATCCGGGACGGGAATTCTTCGTTCGCCTCTCAGGTAGGCTCCGGTGAGAGAGCCGTCCACCTTCGCGGTGGGGCCGAAATACATGACCTGTCCGCCGGCCTCCCCGGCCCGGGGGCCGAGGTCGAGCAGATAGTCGCTTCGGGTGATGATCTCCGGATCATGCTCCACCACCACTACCGTGTTGTTCAGGTCCCGGAGACCTTTCAAGATGTCGAACAGACGGTGGTTGTCCCGGGGGTGCAGCCCGATGCTCGGTTCGTCGAGCACGTACAGGGTGTGCACCAGAGAAGAGCCCAGGGCCGAGGCCAGGGCCACCCGCTGGACCTCTCCCCCGGAGAGGGTTCGGGACTGACGGTCCAGGGTCAGATACGAGAGGCCGACGTCGTTCAGGTATCGAAGCCGGCGCCGTACCTCGTCCATCACCATCTTTGCCGCCTCGTCCGGGGCGCCGGCCTCCATCCCATCGAAAAATGCCATGGCGTCGGCCGTGTTCAAGGCGTAGATCTCGGCGATGGTCTTTCCGGAAAGCCGGTAGAGGAGGGTTTCCGGTTTGAACCGGGCGCCCCCGCAGTCACTGCAGCGGTTGTATCCCCGGTAGCGGGATAAAAACACCCGGACGGGCATCTTGTAGGTTTTGGTCTCCAGCCAATCAAAAAAGCCCCGAACCCCGTAGTAGTCTTCGGTGCCTTCGACCACGGCGCGCCGCTGGCCGGGGGCAAGCGCCCGAAACGGCGCGTCAATGGGGATCTGCTCCCGCCGGCAGAAAGAGACCAGTTCCCGGTATTCGGGCTTTTGCTCTGCGCGGCCGCCCCAGGGCTTGATCGCCCCCTGTTCGATGGACCGCTCAGGATCCGGAATCACCAGATCCATGTCGATGTCGATGGTCCGCCCGAACCCGCGGCAGGTCTCGCAGGCTCCCAGGGGGCTGTTGAAGGAGAACAAATTCGGCAAGGGCGGCGGATATTCGATACCGCATCGGGCGCAGGCCAGCGCCTGGGAAAAAGAGTGATGAGAGCGGCCGTCGACCCAGACGTCGATCCTGCCGCCGCCGAACCGGAAGCCCATCTCGGCGGACTCGACGGCCCGCTGGCGCGCTGCGGGTTTCAGCACCAGACGGTCGACGAGAATGTGCAGGGTGCCGCCGGAAGCCACAGCGGTGTCTTCGCTCAGGTCTAGCACCCTGCCGTGGGCAAAGTGGCGGTTAAATCCCATCCGGATCAGGGCGCGCAGAGACCTTTTTTCGGTATCTGCGTCCGCCGCCTGCCGATGGGCAAAGGTGACCACCACTTTCGCCCCCTCTCGATGCCGGCGCAGGCTCTCCCAGACGTGTTCGGGGGTTTCGGGCTCCACCGGGCGGCCGCACTGCCGGCAGTGAAGCCGGCCGAGCCGGGAAAAGAGCAGTTTGACGTAGTCGGTGACCTCGGTCATCGTTCCGACGGTGGAGCGGGACGTTCGCACCGGGTCTTTCCGGTCGATGGCGATGGCCGGAGGAATTCCCTCGATCTGATCCACGTGGGGGCGGTCCATCCGGTCCATGAACTGCCGGGCATAGGGGGAAAACGTCTCCACATAGCGCCGCTGGCCCTCGGCGTAGAGGGTGTCGAAGGCCAAAGACGACTTGCCCGAACCGCTGACGCCGGTGACCACCGTGATGGCGTTCAAGGGGATGTCCAGGTCGAGGTTCTTGAGATTGTTCTGCCGCGCGCCGCGGACGCGTATGGTTTTCATAGGATCCAGTTTAGCCAGTTTGCCGGTTTAGCCAGTGTAGCCGGTGAGTCTGTTGCCGGTTTGGGTTGTCGATAGAACGGGCACCAATGATATCGGAATGTTATTTTGACAAGCGCTCTAATAAAATAATGCGGTTATCCAGAAAGATCCAGGGTGGACGCCGGCGGCCAATGGGCGTCGACTCTCCTGCCGGCCAAAACTCGCCATCAAGGCCGCGTAGAGACGGCCGTTGGTGGGTTCTTCGGGTTGAATTTCCGGCAAACTGAGGTGATTTGACGCATTGCAACGGTCGCG
>JAIPEL010000198.1 GCA_021737185.1 Desulfobacterales bacterium
TCTCCTACCAAGTATACCGGCTTCTTGCCGGGGGACTTTTTTTCCCCGCCCTTGCACCGCTTTATCTCTATTCAAGGTTGACCGGGAAATTCAGGGAAGGGTTTGCACAGCGGATGGGCCGGTATGCCGACGACGTGATCGGCCGGGGGGCCGGAAGACCGCGGATTTGGATTCACGCCGTATCGGTGGGAGAGGTTCGGGCTGCCGTGGCGATCCGGCGGGCGGTAAAAGTGCTGCTTCCTCACAGTTCGGTGATTCTTTCGACCACGACCGACACCGGCCAGGCCCTGGCGCGGAAGGCTTCATCCCCGGGGGATCCCTGCATTTATGCGCCGATCGATGCGCCTTTTGCCGTCGGCGGGGCGCTTCGGGCCTTTCGTCCGGATTTGCTCGCCGTCTGCGAGACCGAGATCTGGCCCAACTGGCTGATGCAGGCGCGGGAGGCCGGAATCAGAGCGGCCCTGGTCAACGGCCGGATCTCCCCCCGGTCTTTTCGGCGCTACCTTCGGATTCGGCCCCTCATGGCGCCGGTGCTGGAGCGCCTGCAGACATTTTCGATGATCAGCGAAGCCGACGCGGTCCGTATCCGAAAGATGGGGGCCGATCCCGGCCGCGTCCGGGTTCATGGAAACGCCAAATACGACGGGCTGCTGGAGCAGGCATCCGAAGCGGACAGACAAGAAATGGCCCGGCTGATGAATCTGGCCCCGGAAGATGCGGTACTGGTGGCAGGAAGCGTGCGCGGTGCAGAGATGAAAAAGGTTCTCGATGCCTTCTGCCGCATCCGGGCGTCTTTGCCCCGAGCGGTGATGGTTCTTGCGCCGCGGCACTTGAAAAACGCGGCCCCTTTTACAGCGCTTGTCAAAAAGCGCGGGCTTGCGGTTCAGGCCAGAAGCGCTTTGAATCCCCCCGAGGTAAAAAGGACCGCGCCGGTGGTGGTTCTGGATACCATGGGCGAGCTGATGGCCGCTTACGGGACCGCTTCGGCGGTGTTCTGCGGGGGGAGTCTTGCGCCCCTGGGGGGGCAGAATCTTCTCGAACCCGCGGCCTGGGCAAAGCCCGTACTCTACGGCCCTTCCACCGAAGACTTTGCCGACGCCAGACAAATCCTGGAAAGCGCAGGTGGAGGAGAAGAAGTGGCCGACGCAGATCAGTTGGCCGCCCGTGCGCTCTACTACCTCAGCCGGTCGGAGGCCGCTGCCGAGGTGGGTGGAAAGGCGCTGGCGGCTGCAGCCCTTCAAACCGGCGCAGCCCGCCGCCATGCCGAGGAGATTGTCGCCCTTTGCTGGAGGCAGACCGGCGAAACGAAAAAATAGACTGTTGATGCGGGAGAGGCGGTACTTTTCTTCGCCCCCTGCGCCCCTGCCGTGAGTCGTCAGGTTCGTTCTAATGGCTGTGCATCTGCGTTTGAGTGGTTTGCATTTTCCCGCCGCGCAACGGCCCCACGAATAAAATCGTGCAGCGATTTTATTCGTTTTTCAGGCTTCCCTGGCCGGTGGCCTCCAGTACCGTGGACCAGAGCTTGCCGTCGGGATTGACCTGCTTTCTTTTTCCGGTCGATGCCGACATCGGCACGTGGACGAAGTGGTTGTTCCAGTGTCCGATGAGCATGCGGGTTTTGCCGGCTATGCCGGCGTGGACGGCGTCTCTGCCCAGAAAACCGCAAAAAACGCTGTCGTTGGCGTTGGCCTGGAGGCTGCGGATCGTGTAGCTCGGGTCGATGTATTTCAGGGTGATGGAAAGGTCCCGCTCTTTGAAGTAGGCGTTGATCTTGTCCCTGAGAAAGATCCCGATGTCTCCCAGGCGGACATTGCCCGACTCGTCGGTCTCTTCGGCCCGGTTTTCGAAGAATTTTTGCCCCGCCCCCTCGGCGACTACGATCACCGCATGCCGCCGTAAGGTCAGCCGGTCTTCGAGGGCCTTGAACAGTCCTTTGGGGCCATCCAGGTCGAAGTCGACTTCGGGAATCAGCACGAAGTTGACGTGCTGCTGGGCCAGGGTGGCTGTTGCGGCGATAAAGCCGGAGTGCCTTCCCATCAGTTTGATCAGTCCCATACCGTTGGGGTAGGCTTCCGACTCGTTGTGGGCCCCCATGATCGCCGTGCGCGCCACCTCCACGGCGGTGTCGAAACCGAAGCTTTTCGATACCATGTGAATGTCGTTGTCGATGGTTTTGGGGATTCCCACCACGCTGATCTTCAGGCCTCTTGCGGTGATGGTGTCGGCGATTTTCGAGGCGGCCATGAGGGTGCCGTCTCCGCCGATCATAAACAGAATGCCGATGTTGAGCCGCTCCAGGGTGTCGACGATCTCGTCGATGGACTGGGGTCCCCTGGACGAGCCGAGAATCGTGCCGCCCATGTCGAGAATGTTGCCGACATTGGCCGGCTTCAGGTCCATCAGGTCGTGTCCGTAGGAGGGAATGAAACCCTGGAGGCCGTATCGGATTCCGTAGATGTTGCGCACGCCGTAGCCGTAGTAGAGCTGCAGGACCAGGGACCGGATGATGTCGTTCAACCCGGGACACAGCCCTCCGCAAGTGACCAGCGCGCATCGGAGCTTGCTCGGATCAAAGTAGATCCTGTTTCTCGGACCGGCCCGCTCAAAGGAGGGCAGGCTGCCGCCCTCTCTGATCCGGTTGGCCACCTGCTCCGGGTCGATGGCGATCATCACCCGGTTGTCGTCGTCGACAAAACGGTGCTTGTGGACGTCGCCGTCCAGGTTCCGAAGGGGAGAGGGGATTTTGGCCTCTCCCAATGTCGGTATACTCGTATCGATGTCGAAAAAATTCATCAGTTGCCTTTCAGCCTGGAATGAAACCGCGCAGGCGATTTTTGTTTCCTTCCACTCTTTTGAAACGATCCCTAAAATGGCATGCTTTTATTTATAATCCGGCCTATAGCATATCCACTCTCATGACGTTGTCGAGAAATCATCTTACATCGCGCTCGCCTGTCAAGATCCTTTCTACGATCGATTTGCAAAAGCGGCGCGGCATCAGTCCTGCAGCTAAGTACATGTGGGCGCAATTATGCCGACGGTTCTATTACCGCGCTGAGGCCGCAGAGGATGCGCAGAGAAGATTCTAAGGCTTTCTCTGCGGCCTCAGCGCCTCTGCGGTGAGTGTTCGTTGATCTACAATACGTCACCGAAATTATGCCATCAAGCACTACCCTTTTCGGAAGCAGGGTCATGCCAGATCCCACCGGTCAAGGAAAGCCTGAAGCCGGGCGCGCCAGGCTTTGCCGGGTTCTGCGGCATCAGCGGCCGTCTGCCTGCTGGCAATCAGGCCGACCTGAAAAAGAATCTGCTTCATGGCCGCTGCCGGCGAGGATCGGCACAATCGATGCAGTTCCAGGAGAAGATCTCCGGTTTCCCAAATTCCCTGCTGGTGAGAACGAAACTGCCGCTCCGTGTCATAGCGGTTGAAGCTGGAGCGGACAATCTCTTTCCAGGGCTCCGGCAGCAGGTTGCTTCCTCCGGCGACCACCCCCCCCATGCCCGGGTTGTTCAAAAAAACCGCCTCGTCCCCGTCGTAGAAGAAAAATTCGCCTCTGGCCCCAACGGCTTTCTGATAGCCGAGACTCCTTCTGACGCTTCCCCGAAAAATCATCGCCCGGATGTGCGGCATTCGGACGAGCGTTTTCAGTACCGAGGTGCGAATGTTGAGGTGTCTTGCCGGCCCTTTCAGGATTCGCATCTGCTCTGGATCGTTGCCGATGATCAGTGGAAGCCCCTGACGGCCCGCGGTTTCGGCCATGAGCCGGGGCAGATCCCGGTTGCCGTGGTACACCAGCGGATAGTCCACTGCGTATACCTTCTCTGTGCAGCCCAGACGACCGGCAATGCGATGCAGTTCCGCGGTCAGGGTCCGGGTTTCCTCAACGGTTCGGCCCGTCACACAGACCAGTGCAGGCCGTTTCCCGCTCAGGATGTCAAGGGCGGCAGCCATGAGCTCGATGCGGCGATCCATGCCAAGTTCGAGGCCTTCCCCCCATTGCAGATCAGAGAGCAATACGGCGTCGGCCGAATTGCCCACGTGCGTTACCAGCCGCAGGAGCGCCGAAGAATCGATGCGTCCGTCCGCGGCCAAGGGGGTGACCAGCGGGCAGATCAGCCCCCGGGGGGCGGCCGGAAACCTATCGGCCGTTGAATTTGAATTCACCTTTTCCCAGGATGTCATGCAGGTGCAAAATTCCCCTGACTTTGCCGATGGGGTTGGTAATGGGCAGCACCGTGATCTGATGCTTTTCCATCAGGTTCAGTGCATCGTAGGTCGGTGTATCGGGTCGGAGGGTGTGCGGATCCCGGGACATGACGGCATCCACTGAAAGCGCAGAAACGTCTTCTCCCCGGGCGATGCTCCGGCGGATGTCGCCGTCGGTAACGATGCCGGCCAAAGTGCCGTCGCTTCGGACCACCAACACGGCCCCGATGCCGACGCGGTCGATTTCAGAGACGGCTTCGGCCATGGAAGCCTTTACGGCCACTTTCGGTACCGCCTTGCCTGTGAGCATCAGATCCTGAACGTGGCTTTGCAGGTGCTGGCCAAGTGCGCCGCCGGGATGAACCCGGCGGAAATCACTGGTCTTGAACTTGCGCTTGTGAATGAGCACCACTGCCAGAGCGTCACCCAGGGCCAGCATGGCCGTGGTGCTGCAGGTCGGGGCCAGCCCCAGGGGGCACGCCTCGCGGTCGACTCCCGCGTGAATGACGATGTCGCTGCTGCGGGCAAGTGTAGAGTCTGAATTTCCGGTAAAGGCAATGATCGTGCAGCCGATTCTCCGGATGGTCGCCAGAAGGATATTGATTTCGTCGGTCTCGCCGCTGTTGGAAAGCGCAAGAAAGGTGTCGTCTTCGCTGACGATCCCCAGATCACCGTGGACCGCCTCCACCGGATGGAGAAACAATGCCCGGGTTCCGGTGCTGTTGAGGGTGGCCACGATTTTACGCCCGACGATGCCTGATTTGCCGATGCCTGCGACGATCACCCGCCCCTTGGAGCGGTAGATGGCATTGACTGCCGCTGCAAAGCGGTCATCGAGGCGATCGATGAGCTTTAAAATCCCTTCGGCTTCCAGCTGCAGGACCTCGATGGCCTGTTTGATCATTGTCGATGAAGCGCTCATGTTTGGTGATCCGGGCCTGCTTCCTATCGCCGGCGTTGATTTTCACTCCAATCCGGGCGGGATTCCGGCGATTTTTCGCAGGTTTTCCATGGAAAGTCAACAGCGGGAAATGACGGGGG
>JAIPEL010000199.1 GCA_021737185.1 Desulfobacterales bacterium
CGCGCCCCTTTTTGATGAATCGGTGTTTACGCACCAGGGACTGGCGCTGGCAAGGCGAAGGCCAGAGAAATTTTTCTGCGAGATGAACTCTCCGTCCGGTGCCTCGCCGGAGGCTGTCCGCGCCAATCATTTTAGAAAGTGCTTATGCGGCCCCACGGGCCGAGCGGTCACACGCCTCAGGTGCCGCCGAAGCCGACGGTCACCTTCGCCCCTTCCACGATCACGGGCACCACCCGCCGTCCGTTGGACAGCTTGAGCATCTCCTGAAGCTTTTCGGGGTCCTTTTTGACGTCGACGTATTCGTGGTCCTTGTGCGCCTCACGGGCATCGCGCGTATAGGGTCACCCCGATTTTCCGTATATTCTCGCCATTCCTTTCATGGGTCCTCCTAAGTACACGGCGGCCGTCCTTGCAGCTTTACCGCAGGCCGCCGACGTTCCGGGTCAACCCGCACTGGGCACGATGGTGTAGAGATACTCGCCGATCATTTTGCCAAAATCCATCGGAAGCGTCCGGTCCGAAGCGCCCATGGTCCAGGAGGCGCCGAAGGGATTGGTCGTGGTCGAAAGCACCTTTTCGTGCACGACCTGCCGAGTCGTCCCGTCGGTCAACCGGGCCAACACCTTCATATAAGATGCGCCGGCAAACGCCCCGCCCCAGATTCGTGCCGCGGCGCTGGCAATCCGCATGTCGACGATCTCCATGTCCGCAAACATCACCCTTCCCCTCAAGGCGGCATCTTTGTCGTCAGTCACTTTCCGGTAGGCGTTTTTCCCTTTCAGGTGGGACAAAAGGGCGGTTTTACATTCGATGACGGCCTCAGGATAGTCCCGCCGGAATTTTTCGCCGGCGTCAAACCGCCGGACTACGATGTTGTCGAACCGGCCCGAAAGCGGCGGAAGCTGCTGCATCTCTTCCAAAGACCCGAGTTCAATTTCTTCGACATCCGGCATCGATTTCACCGACTCGGTCTCGGTGGCGGCAGGACCGCTCGCACAGGAAAGAAAAAAAAGCAGCGACAGGATCAGGATGAAGCAAATGCAGCAGCGTTGAATGGATCTTGGCATGGTTCCGTTCCCCCCTTTTTGAATGGCTCAGTCATATGGAATTCTGACATCCTATATACCATAAATCCAACCGCTTCGCTACCCGACCCAGAGGCGTCCTGCGGCCCCGGAAAAGTCCGCGTAGCGGACGAACCATTGATGGGGCGCCGGTCGTATCGACCGTTGGAGGGACGCGCTCTGTCGCGTCCGACCGCGGGCGGCCACGACGGAGCGTGGCCCTCCATTTTTGGACTTTGACGGGACCCTGGAGGCGTCCTGCGACATGAAACAACACACCGATGGTCAACGCTTCTGACTGAGATGATAGGCGTCTTTTGTCGAGGAAGACAGGGCGAGCATCGAATACATCTGCTCATCGAAGGGATAGTCCCAGCAGCCCCTCATGCGGCGGATGTCTCCGCCGAAGCGCGTCTTGAACCGGTACAGTCCGTGCATCGGGTGCTCGGGTCGATCAGCCGGGGGGATGCCGAAAAAGTCGAACCATCGGCAGCCGTCGACCTTGGCGTCCATCATTGCCTTCCACAATATGGCGTAGGCGGCCGTCTGCTTTCGGCCCTCGGCAGACGATGCGCTGAAAAGATAGGTCGCCTGGGAAGACGGCGCGTGAAATGCAAAAATGCTGCCGGCCAGAAGCTCACTGTTTCGAAACGCAGCGTAGAGACGTATCCGCGGCTGTCGGCCTCTGGCCGCGGCAAAGAGCGCGTCGAAATATTCGAGGCTTTCGAAGGCGATGCCTTTGCGCTCAGCCATCTGCGCATAGAGCCGGTGCCAGTCAGGCAGAAGTTCCGGCCCCTCCCGCTCTATGCGCACGCCCCGGCGAAACGCCGAACGCACGCAATAGCGCGCCTTTTTGTGCATGTCGGAAAGGATCCGTGAAGCAGGCTGATTCAAATCGAGAAGCACGGTGTCCGGGGCTTGCATGTCCGTCGGTGCCTTGTGAAGATTCCACCTGCGGCATCCGAAGTTCATTCGAAGTTCTCGGATTCTCGGTTCGGGCGGCCGGCAGGCTTCCGCGCCGCCCTCTTCTCCTTGCCCATAGGGGCTCGGCCACGGCAGATCATAGCGAAGAAAACGGCATCCGTCCGGAAGGCTGGATCGAATTCGTTCCGACACCTTCTCCAGAAAAGGACCGTGCTGTTCGGGGGGCAGGTCGATGTCCGGGCCGTGGGGGATGTAGCCGAAGCCGGCATTCTCTGCGCAGGGCCGGTGCACCAGCACCAGCGGCGACGTGCGGCCCTGGTAGTCTATCCAAAAAGTCTGCGTCTGGTAGCCTCGCCGCTTTTTGAATCGGGCCCAGAACGCGCTTTGAAAAAGATTCGAGTCGAACGGGAAATTTTCCGGACGAACTTCGACGACACGTGGCATGAAGGACGGTGCGGCTCCTTTCTACAGACAGCTTCGCTGTTGACCGGTTTGTGTGTTGCTATTCGTCGAAAAGACGTACGATGGTGCGGCCCCGGTGCCTGCGCTCCTTCATCTTCTGGATCGCGCCGTCGAGCTCCTGAAGGCCGATTTCCGTGACGAGCCCTTCGGCATGGTCGATTTTCCATTCACCGGCGAGCCTTTCCCAAACTTTTCTCCGGGCGGGCATGGGACAGTTCTGGGAGTCGATGCCGTATAGGGTAACACCTCGAAGAATGAAGGGAAACACATTGATCGGCAGCTCGGCAGAAGCCACATTGCCGCAGCAGGCGACCGCCCCGTGAAGGTGGGTGGATTTTAAGGTGGTGGCCAGAATCTCTCCGCCGACGGTGTCCACGCTGCCGGCCCAGCGCCCTTTTAACAGGGGCCGGCCGCTGTCATCGGACGCCTCCTTGACGCCGATGACTTCCGCCGCGCCAAGCGACTGTAGAAAATCCGCCGCATCGGTCCGGCCGCTGACCGCGGTCACCCGGTATCCGAGCCGGGAAAGAATCGAAACCGATAGACTTCCCACCCCTCCTGTGGCTCCGGACACCAGAATGTTCCCGTCATCGGGGCCGATGCCATGTTCCATCAGCCGGAGGATCGACAACCCCGCGGTGAATCCCGCGGTTCCATAGGCCATGCTTTCTCTTAAGGAAAGACCGTTCGGCAGGGGCACTACCCAGGCGGCCGGCACCCGGATGTACTGGCCGAAACCGCCGTCGGTGTTCATTCCAAGATCGTAGCTGGTGACGATGACCTCGTCTCCGGCCTTGAATTCGCCCCCGCTGCTTTCTACCACCAGCCCGGCGGCATCGATGCCGGGGGTGTGGGGGTATTTGCGGGTGACGCCTTTGTTTCCGGTCGCAGACAGCAGGTCTTTGTAGTTCAGAGAGGAATAGCGGACCTGTACCAAAACCTCCCCGGCCGGCAAATCCTGAATCGACCGCTTGCTGATCGAGCGCGTATATCGGCCGTTTTCATCCTCAGCAACCACTATCGCCTTGAAGGTTCTCTCTTCTGTCATCTTATCCTCCTGTAAGCAGAATTCAGCGGGCCGTCAAAACCGAAGCCCCCTTTGAGGCGAAGCGGTTCCACGGTCGAGGCCGACCAGGACTGGATCAGAATGAATCTCCCTGCAGCCCCGCCAAAGCGGGCTTTTCCCTTAGCTCCAACAAGCTGCAGGGTATCAAAGCGGGATCTGATCTTACCCCCCTCACCCTGACCCCTGGTCGCCTCCGGCGCCGCCAAAGGCGGGTAAACCTCTCCCACCAGGGGAGAGGTAATAATATGGTATCCCTGTTGCAAACAACAGGGGAATCATCAAGTCGAAACACCCGGCCGCCGCGGCTCAGGCCCCTTACACCTCGAGGGTGCCTCGGATCTCATGCCAGCGAGCCTGGGAAATGGGCTTCAACTCCTTCAGATCGCCGATCGGAATAAAACCGACGGTCGAACTGGGAACATAAAAGCAGTTCATTCCCTTCAGCGGCCCCTCGTTGAGAATCCCCCCGTCGCAGACGGCAACCTTCTTGCCGGCCAGCTTCTTGGCTTCGGCATTGTAGTCGAACTCCTTTGAAGGCTCGAAGATGGCTTCGTAAAACATGCAACCCCCTTTTTTTAAAAAGCGCTGTGCTCCGGCTGAATCAGCGCGCTGTATGCATTCGCCGCCATTGGCAGCCGCAGCCCGAAACAAAAAAGCCCGCCGTCCCTGCGGGCCCTGCTTGCTTATCCACCTTAATGCGCATTTTCAAAAAGTCAACAAGGGCAGGTGCTTTGCCCAGGGCGCCGCCAAAGTCCGCGCAGCGGACAAACCATTGATGGGGCGCCGGTCGTATCGACCGTTGGAGGGACGCGCTCTGTCGCGTCCGTCTTTACGGCCACGACGGAGCGTGGCCCTCCATTTTTGAATGCAGTTTCACAATCCTGGTCCTCAGGACAAGGTCAGAGGCAATTGGCTCTGCCTTTCAGCCCGAAGCGAAAAAATTCGAAGCACGAAATTCGAAATACGAAACAAATTCAAAATTCGAATGACCAAATGACCAAAACAAGGTCTAATGCTATCTCTAAAGATCTGCAGTTGTTTTGATCATTCGGTTTTGGGTCATTCGGATTTGTTTCGGATTTAAGACAACTACAGGGATTCGTGCCCTCCGGGCTTAACCCAAAGCCGGGTCCTCCGGGCCCGGATCTTTACATTTGACTGGACCCTGAGTCCTTCACCGCCTTTTTATGGAAAGGCTTAAGATCTACCTGAATCCGGCTTGAAAAATACAGTGTTCAGTTTATTTTGCTTCCTGTCCGCTGTCGTTATCATGCTTTGTTGAGTTTACGGAAACTGCAGAAGAAAGGAAACCCATGCTGCTTCGCTGGATTCCATGGAAATACCTGATCGCCCGGGCAGCGCGGGCCTATGGATTTATCGATCCGGTCCAGCTGCTGGCCCGTCTGCGCGGGTTCTCTCAGCCATCGGAGGTTCAGGAGCCCATCGAACTTCTCCGGGCCGGCATCATCTTCCAGGCCCGAGGCCTGGTCAACACCCGGGTGATCCAGTACAACCTGGACTGGGTTTGGCCCTTCTGGGTCGAAAAGCAGTACAATCCGGCCGATCCGTCCTTCATCCCCCGGGCGTTTTCCATCACCCACATCAATTTGACCCAGCGCAACTGGACGGCCGTCGGCCTGCCGAATCTGCCGGAGTACCCCCTTGTCGATCCCCGGGGGCTTGTCACTCCCCTGTTCGACGGATGGTC
>JAIPEL010000065.1 GCA_021737185.1 Desulfobacterales bacterium
GGTAATGGTTGATGTGGCGGCCTTGCCTTTGCCCGGCCGCTTTCTATCTATTACCGGATGCAGTGAGATTACAACATATCCATTATGGACAAGCAGGATCGCTCGGGGCTCGTCTGCCGCGTAGCGGCTTCGTCCAACACGGTTTTCCAGTAGGCGTTGAGTTCGTTTTCCTTCATGGACTCCTCGACATGTTAAAATTTGAACGGCTGTTAAATTTGATTTTTAACGTTTTAACACCTTCCTGTCAATCCAAAATGCCATCCCGGTATATCGACGCTTGGCCAAAGAAAAATCCAATTGACCGAAACCACTCGGAAAACATCGCCGCCCATCGGTTATTTTTCTCGACGCGTCGATATTGGCACTCCATTTGCCCTAACCGGACCCTAACTGGAACCGTGTCCAAGAAAGGGAAATGCGTGCAGCAGCTCGATCTTCGCGGCTCATTTACACCGTTGACGTACTTACTGGCCATTCACGCATTCCGCCCTTTGTGCGTCGGGGATGGCCTGGAAATCCTGAGCGATGACCCGAAGCTTTCCCAGGAAATCGGCCAGGTACTGCAGCGGTTTCCCCACACGGTGGAAGAGATCTGTGAAGAAGCGGGTTTTTGCAGGATCCGCATTCGAAAAATCAGCACAGAGGTCACCCCGTGCGAGAAGATGAGCCACCAAGACACAACACACCAACTCACCAAGGAGGTCATCATGTCAGAAGTCAATCTGAACACCGTCGAAGCCAGCAGCACCGTCGATGCCAGAGGCAGCGCCTGTCCCGGTCCGCTTCTGGAGGCCAAAAAAGGCATCGGCAAGGTCAGAGTGGGAGAAATTCTGGAGGTCTACTCCAATGATTCCGGCACCCGTAACGACATCCCGGCCTGGGCGAACAAGGTCGGCCACGAATATCTCGGGGTATTGCCGGCCGACGGCTACGACAAGCACTTTCTGCGCAGAGCCAAGTAAACACCTTCTTGCATCGTTGCAGAAGCGCCATGGCCTTTGGCGGAGAACGAGGGGAGACGGTGAATCTCTCCTCGCTCTGCCGAAAATGGAAGACCGCCAACCAGGAGAAATGGACATCGCATGTCAGCTCAGGTCCCCAGGGAAAAAGAAGGCAAGATTCTGATCTTGGCCACGGAAAGCTGCGCCTACCCGGGTGCTGACTCGGTGGGACAGGCCCATTCCAGTTATCCGGCCAATGTCTACATCCTTCGGGTGAAGGCCCCGGTGCTCTTTCCCGAGCAGTTTTACCTCGACTGCTTCGATAAGGGCATCGCAGGAATCATTCTCATGTCCTGCGGCGAGGAATGCCCGTATGACGGCGCATACCACGCCCTGGCCAAACGGGTCGACCGCGTCTACCAGCTGATGAAAGAGCAGGACGTCGATATCCGGCGGCTGCGGCTGACAGCGATCTGTACGGTCTGCAACCGGGCATTTCTCAACGAGGTCAACCAGATGAACGATCTGGTCAAGGAGTTGGGTCCCCCGGTCCCGGCTCCCAGGGCCTAAACCCATAGAGGCACAATTATGGTAACGACTGTTTCACCGCAGAGGCGCCGAGCGCGCAGAGGAGATGTTGATGCTTTTATCTGCGATCTTCGCGGCTTGTATGTTGAATGGAAATCAGTGGAAATCACAATAAATGCCTAAAATGATCTAGAATGCCTAAAGTGCCTAAAATGGTGGTGTCGCTTCGCTCCGGCGTTCATATCAAACAGGCAGTATCCCATAATTTTAGGCATTATAGCTCACTTTAGGCATTTTAGGCATTTCCAATCTTCGCGTCTCGGTGAGCTTTAGATGATCGGGAGAAATCAGTTATGGGAAAGACAGAGAAGCATGGGGTTGATGCGGTGGTCATCGGAGGCGGTATTGCCGGGCTGCAGGCGGCGCTGGATCTGGCCGACCAGGAATATCAGGTGGCGGTCATCGAAAAAGACGCCTCCATCGGGGGCAAGATAATCCGCTTGTCCAAGGTGTTTCCCACGCTTGACTGCGCCAGCTGCATCACCACGCCCAAAATGGCGGCCGCCGCTCACCATGAAAACATCACCCTGTACACCTATTGCGACCTGCGGTCTCTGACACGAAACAAACGCCGGATCCAGGCCACGGTGATGCAGCGCCCCCGCTATGTGGATCCGGAAAAATGCATCGGCTGCCGCCAGTGTGAATACAATTGCCCGGTTTTGGTCACCGACCCGGAGCAGGGCGGCTTTACCGCCACCAAAGCGATCGCCATTCCATTTTCAAACGCCATCCCCCAGCTCGCTGTGCTCGATCCCGAACAGTGCATGCTCTGCGGCAAGTGCGCAAAGGTCTGCCCGACAGAGGCGATCGACTACTTCCAGCAGCCCGAAGAATTTACGATCACGGCCAAAACCGCGATTCTGACCACCGGTTTTGAATTGACGACCCTGTCTGACAAGCCCCAGTACGGGATGGGGAAAATTCCCAACGTCATCGATTCCCTTCAAATGGAGCGGCTTCTGGCCCCCCACGGGCCGTACAACCGGGTCCTGCGCCCGTCCGACGGGATGGAACCGGACAGCATCGCCTACATCCAGTGCGCCGGCTCCCGGGACAAGAGCATGGGCATCTCCTACTGCTCCCGGGTCTGCTGCATGTACGCCATCAAACAGGCCATGCTTCTTTCCGGCGCCCTGCCCCTGGCCGACATCACGATCTATTACATGGACATCCGCGCCTTCGGCAAAGGCTACGAGCAGTTTTACCAGAATGCCGAAGCCATGGGCATCAGCTTTGTCAAGGCAAAGGTCGCCTCCATCGAGGCCGGGGAAAACGGCAGCGTCATCCTCCACTACGAAGCCCAGGACGGGGAGGGAATCACCACCGCAGAACACGATTTGACGGTGCTCTCCCTGGGGATGATCCCGGCCTGGAATCCGGAGGGGATCTGTCCGGTCTCCACCGGAACGGACCGGTTCATCCACAGCATCCGCCCCAAACTGTCTCCCACGGCAACAGAGATGGAGGGCGTGTTCACGGCCGGCGCCGCCGTGGGCCCCAAAGACATCGTCGACACCATTTCCGAAGCCGGAAATGCGGCCATGGAAGCCGCCAAGTACATGACCGACCTTGCCTCATCGGAAAAGACGGCCGCCTGATGCGAAGGGAAAACGCCGATCAACGCCGTTTCTGGAGAGTGGTTCATGACCGATGAAAAGAAAAAATCAAATGGGCCAAGCGAACGCATCGGGGTCTACCTCTGCTACTGCGGCGGAAACATATCCGATCACGTCGACGTAGAAGACGTCCGCAGCCGGATGGAAAAGCTCCCCGGCGTGGCCGTGGCCCGCACCAACATGTTCATGTGCTCGGACCCGGGCCAGGAAATGATCATGGAAGACCTGAAAAACGGCGCCGTGGACCGGGTCGTGGTGGCCTCCTGCGCACCGAGTCTTCACGAAAAGACCTTCAGAAGCGCCATCTCCCGGGCCGGGAAAAACCCGTTCATCTATGAGCATGCCAATATCCGCGAGCAGGTCAGCTGGGTGCACCATGGCAACGCCGCCACCGACAAGGCCGCGCGCTTGGTGTCGGCCGCCGCGGCAAAAGCCGCCCATCTGGTGCCCCTGGAGCCGATCCGGGTCGATGCCCTGCGGCACGCCACCGTTGTCGGCGGCGGAATCGCCGGGCTTCGTGCGGCCAAGGATCTAGCCGATCGAGGAATTGTCGTCACCCTGATCGAAAAAACCCCCTTTCTCGGCGGGCAGCTTGCCCGGCTGGACCGGATCGCCCCCACCGGCGACAAGGCATCCGACCTGGTCTGTGAACTGGCCGGACAGGTGCTGGCCCACCCCAACGCCACCGTCTTGACCTGCGCGCAGGTGGACGACTTCGATGGGTATATCGGAAACTTCACCTTGTCGGTGAAGATCCAACCGCCGGCCGATCCGAAGATCCCCGAAGGTTCGGCAAAGGGAACAGACCGCCCGGATCTGCCGGGCCGGTTCATTCCCTTTGCCGGGGTGCTGCCGGAAAATCCGCCTGAAAAAGAGGCTGCGGTTAAATTGAACACCGGCGTGATCGTGCTGGCCACCGGCTTTTCCTCCTACCGGCCCCGGCAGGGGCTGTACGGCTTCGGCACCTCCGATGCGGTCATCACCCTGCCGGAGTTGATCCGGAAAATGGCCGGACGCCCCGCTGCCGGGTCTTTGCTGACCATCGACGGCCGCAAGATCCGCAGTGTGGCCATGATCCACTGCGTCGGCAGCCGGCAGATTCCGGGCATCCACCCCGAAGACGAGTCGGGCCATCTCAACGAGTACTGCTCCCGGACCTGCTGTGGGGCAACGATCCATGCGGCCAACCAGATTCGCGAAACCTTTCCGGAAACCCGGGTCTATGACCTGTATCGGGATATCCGCACCTACGGCAGGGGCCAGGAAGAACTTTACGACCAGGCCGCCAAAAACGGGGTGGTCTTTCTCCGATTTCGGCCGGAGGCAGAACCCGAGGTCAGTTTCGCCGATCCCGCCGATTCCTTTGCGCTGAAGGTGAACGTCGTCGACACCCTGACCTTCGGTGAAGAACTCGAAGTGCCGGCAGACCTTGTGGTGCTGTCCACCGCCATGGAGCCTTCGGATGTCTCGGACCTGGTCGAGATGATGAAGCTGCCGGTGGGGGCGGACCGCTTCCTGCTGGAAGTTCATCCCAAACTGCGGCCGGTGGAGCTGCCCAAGGGCGGCATTCTTCTGGCCGGGACCTGCCAGGCCCCGTTTGACGTGGGGGAAAGCTGCAATGCCGCAGGCGCCGCTGCGGTCAAGGCATCGGCCATCCTGGCCAAAGGATATGTCGAACTGGATCCGTTCGTGGCCGAGGTCGACGCCGCCCGGTGCACAGGGTGCGGCGACTGCGTAGAAGCATGCCTCCAGGAAGGTGCCCTGAGCCTAATACCGGTGCAAGTCGAAGGGCAAGAGGGCAAGCGCGCGCAGGTGACGCCGGCGCTTTGCCTGGGCTGCGGCGCCTGCGTCGCCGTCTGTCCGGAAAACGCCATCGACGTCAATGGAATGACCCTGAAACAATACGAGGCCATGGTCGAGAGCATCGTGTCCGACCAGACCGCGGCATGATCAACGGTGCCGGCCCGCCTTCCGGGGCCGGGCCGACAAGAGGGGCACAATGAGCGCAGACACAGACAAAAAAGAGGCCTTGAAACGTCTCCGGGCCGAGCGAAAAGAGGCCGTCGCGGCAGCCACCGGCCACATGAAACGTCAGAGAAAAACGGTCAAGGCCATCCGGCAGTATTTGGGAAGGGGCCCGGCCACGGTGCCCCAGGTTGCCGAGGGCGTCGGCATGCCCGCCGATACAGTTCTCTGGTTCATGGCGGCCATGAAGAAATATGGAGAAGTCATCGAAGACGGAAAGGATGGAAGCTATTACCGGTATGCACTGACTGCCAAAGAAACACCCGGCGACAAGCCTGCCGAAGCGGACATCACACCGAGCGCCTGATCCCCTGACGAGGAGAATGCACATGACCCGGCTCAATCCGGAGTTTGCCGAAGAAATGAAACATTTCGGAGAGGACACGGCCCTGGCCTGCTTCAACTGCGGCACGTGCGCCGCCATCTGTCCCCTGCTCTATGAACACTTCCCCCGGAAGATGATCCGATACATCCAGATCGGAGCCAAGGATCGGATCCTTCAAAACGCCCAGGAGCTCTGGAAATGCCTGCACTGCGGCCTTTGCACCCAGACCTGCCCGCGCGAAGCCAACCCGGGGGAGATTCTCCTCGGATTGAAGCGGATGGTGGTCGATCACTGGAGGAAATCCTGACATGTATCATCCAAGAGACATCATCGAGATCATTGCCGGAAACATCCGAAACACCCGGAATCCATTCGGCATCCCGCAGGCCCTGGTAAACCGCTGGTGGGTCAAGTCGCAAATCCCGAAACAGGGGGATGCGTTGCTGTTTACCGGTCTCATGTACCAGTTCATTCCCTACATCGAAAAATCGACTGGCTACCTGGCCAAATACGAAAACACCGGGCTGGCCGGAACCCTCCGGTTTGCCCGGTATGTCCCCAGCTATTTGTCCGGGCTCGGCCTGGCCATGCTCACCTCCGGGCGGGAGAAGAAAAAATTCAACCGGATCCTGACTGACATCGTCCGCATCCTTCAGGCGTCTGGGGCAGACTTTTACTACGATCCGGATCTGGACCGGTACAGCGGTGTTCTGCTCTACGACCTCGGAGACCAGGACGGCTTCGTGGCCCATGCCCGCTGGGTGGCAAACCGCCTTCAAAAGGCCGGCGTGAAAAAGCTGATCACCGTCGACCCCCACACCACCTATGCCGTAAAAGAGCTCTTTCCCAAATATACCGGCATTACATTTGAAGTCTCCTCCTACATGGAAAAGATCCACGTGACTGCGACCAACGGCACCTGGAAGGTGGCGCTTCACGATCCTTGCTTTTACGGCCGCTATCTGGGGCTGTCTGACGTGCCGGCGCGGGCGCTTTCCCGGCTCGGCATCGAGTGTGCCGAGGTGGAAAACGCCGGTGCCTTTACCCACTGCTGCGGCGGCCCGGCCGAATCGATTTCGCCCAAGCTGTCTGCCGAAGTCGGCGAACGCCGGCTTAAGCAGCTGAAGGCCACCGGCGCGCCGATTGTGGCCATGTGCCCCATCTGCCTGGGCAACCTGCGCAAGTTGGGCGCCGAAGTGGCGGATCTGTCCACTGTCATTGCCGATACCCTGCAATGAACCGTGCTTGAAAAAAACACCGTCAAAAAGGAGAACCGATCATGGCAGAAAATCAGGAAAAGATACTGTATATCAGCACCTGCGGCGACGAGAACCTGGACAAGGCAAGCTTTCCCTGGGTGCTGGCCAGTGCCGCGCTGGCCATGGATGTCGAGGCCACCATCGTGCTGCAAAGCAACGCCGTCATGCTGGCAAAGCAGGGCGCCGCTGACGCGCTCCCGCCCGCAGGGGGCCTGCCTCCTTTGAAAAAACTGATTGCCGACTTTGTCGAACTGGGCGGCAAAATCCGGGTCTGCGGGCCGTGTATCAAGGAGCGGGGGATCGAAGAGTCGGACCTGATTGCCGGCGCGCAAGTCACCGCCGCCGCCCAGGTCAATATCGCGGCCATGGAATCAGACGCCGTCTTTACTTACTAGGATGTCTGCGACTCACCATCGCCGGCAGCAACTGAAAAAATACGAGGTACATCATGACCGGCTCTCGTGCAGAAAAAACACCCTGCCGGGTGACAGACCTGGCCAACTTGAAAACCCAGGGATCGAAGGTATCCTGCCGGACCGAATTTGAAATTCTGACGGTCGACTTTCACCACCAGGCCAACCCGTTTCAGGCGGTGATCTTTCTTTGTCGATATACCGGCGAGATCGACGGCAATCCCTATAAATTCCGGAAATGCTACGCCCGGGGATGTCCGCACAATCTCTGCCCGCATGTCTCCCAGGCGGTCATGATCGCAAACCGATATTTGCAAAGGGACTATCATCGACTGGAGCAGGCAGGTATCGATATCGACCGGCGGCTGTTCTCCTTAGAGGAGATGACCGTCAAGTTCGAGGGCGCTCAAGAAGCCCAGGACCCGATTCTCTCCATCCATGATTATATCCACATGGCCGATGAAGGCACCGAGGTGACTGTCGATCCCACGCTGGAATGGGTGACGGCCGTGGAGCATTTTGCCCATCAAAAAACCCGGACGATGTTTTTAATGGCCGATTTCGCCGTCACCTGTTTCGACCAGACCCACCATTTCGACCGTTGTCTTGCATGCTATCCGGAAGACCGGGAGCAGAAAGAAAAGCAGGAAAAAATTGATATTGCCAACGAGCGGCTGAAGCTACTCTACGAGGAGTTCGCCCTGTCGAAAGTCCGCTGTGAGGAGCGTTTCTTCTCCGCCTAAATCCTTATGAAGGAGTAAAGCAAGTGCATGCGACCATCCAAAAACCGATAGACGAAATCGTCAGTTTCATCCGGCCCGGGGAAAAGGTGTTCGTGGTGGGGTGCAACAACTGCGCCTGGAAATGCCATTCCGGCGGGGAAGAGGAAACCGCCGCCATGGCCGACCGGCTGAAAAAACGGGGGGTCGAGGTGGTCGGCCACACCGTGCCGGGCCCCCAGGGCATGTCCCTGTGCAAGCTGGATCACACCCGCAAAGTGCTCCAGGAAGACTACGGCGAGCAGGTTGCCGGCGCCGATTCTTTTCTCGTTCTCGGTTGCGGCCAGGGGGTTCACACCGTCATCGACGCCACCGACGGCGGCATGGTCCACCCGGGCTGTGACACCATCTTCGGCGGCGAGACTGTTTCCGAGTCGGATATCGAAGAGTACTGCTCGCTTTGCGGAGAGTGCGTGATCGAATACACCGGCGGGCTGTGTCCCATGACCCTCTGTTCCAAGCAGCTTCTCAACGGTCCCTGCGGCGGAGCGGAAAGGGGCATGTGCGAGGTGGACAAGGAGCGTCCCTGCGGCTGGGTGCTCATCTACGAGCGGCTCCAAAAGCTGGGCCGCCTGGAGCTGCTCGACCCCTTTCAGAAGCCGAAAAATCACGCCAAGTGGAGCCGGCCCCGCACCCTGAAGGTCAGTCCCCACGAGGCCACCTTCTGCTCCCAGGCCGGGAAAGTGACGGTGAGCAACAGGGACTAAAAGCGCTGCGCGCTTTTAAAAAGCGCGGCTTCGCCGCTTGAAAAAAAACGGATTCTCACGCTATGCCCGATGCGCCATGCAGGGCCGAAGATGCAACCCAGCAGCCATGATCCAGCAGCCAGCATCCAGGATCCAGGATCCAGAAAATCAGGAGAAAAATAAATGAAGATCACGAAACTGTTCGATAAGGGCAAATTCGTCGTCACCGGAGAAGTCGGACCGATCAAGGGGGCGGTATCCAGGGACTGGCGGGTCAGCCCGTCCTGCGCCCAGGAGGCATGGCATCTGCAGGACCACGTTCATGCCGTCAATGTGACCGACAACCAGTCCGCGGTCATGCGGCTGGGGTCTCTGGCCGCCAGCGTCGGCCTAAAGCAACGGGGAATCGAGCCGATCTACCAGCTCACCTGCCGGGACCGAAACCGGATCGCGCTGCAAAGCGATCTGCTCACGGCCTACTCTTTGGGCATCGACAACGTTCTGCTGCTCACCGGGGACCACATCCAGCTCGGAGATCACAAGGAAGCCAAACCGGTGTTCGACCTCGATTCGGTGCAGCTTCTTGCCATGGCCCGGGGGCTGAGCCAGGGCCACGACATCACCGGAAATGCCATCGAAAACCCCCCGGACATGGCCTACGGCGCCGTGGTCAATCCCAATTTCGTGCCGCTTGACCTGCAGCTTTTGAAAATGAGAAAAAAAATCGACGCAGGCGCCGAATTTTTCCAGAGCCAGGCCGTCTACGACGACCGCGTGGTGGATGAATTCGTCGAAAAAGCGACCGGGTTCGGCCGACCGGTTCAGATGGGCGTCGTGGTGCTCAAGTCCCCCCAGATGGGGGCCTTCATGAACAACAATGTCTCCGGCATCACCGTTCCCGACGAATGGATCGATGAGATCGGCTCGGTGGACAAGTCAGACCGGAAAAAGAAGGCCGCCGAAATGATGGGCCGATTTATCAAAAAGCACAAAGACAAGTTCCAGGGCGTTCACATCATGCCCCTGGGCTGGACCGATATCGTACCGTCCATCTTGGAGAAGGCGGAAATCGATACGACTGCATAGTGCGCCCGCCGGTAGAAAGGTTCCATCGGACCCCCGAAGGGGCGGCCAAACTGTTAACGGTTTAAACGGCAGTTGCATTTTAATGTTAACAGATGAACACCCTTCGGGGTTCTGCCCATTGGCCGCTGCTGGCAACAAACTTTGTACCTGCCCTACTTTTCTGCTATTCTCTTATTCGATGCGGTGCTATGGCAATTGGCATTCCCATTGCTATGGCAATCCGAAACTGTGCAACTGGCCTTTTGCGCCCTCGCGTCTGATGATTTCGGCAATCCCCATTGTAAAAACAAGGAGGGACCCCATGGCAGAAAAGGTCGTCATTGCATTGTCCTGCGGCACCAACGACACCAACCGGGCCACCCGGGCCATCCACCTGGCCACCATCGCCCACAAGGAGGGCAAGGAAACCGTCCTCTTTTTGCTCGACGAGGGGGTCTACCTGGCCAAAGAAGGGATCATCACCCACGTTCGCGCCGCCACCGGCGATGTGGCAGACGACCTGCTGGCCTACCTTCAGGCCCACGAGGTGCCGGTGCTGGTCTGCACCCCGTGTGCCAACGCGCGTCAGATCAAGAAAGAAGACCTGATCGAAGGCGCCCGCATGGCCACGGCCGCCGAGTTCATCCACCTGTCGTGTGCGGCCGACGCGGTGATCAGCCTGTAATTTTGCGTCTGCGACGCAAAATTACTGTTCCCGCAGCCCCGCCAAGGCGGGATTTCCGCTTCGCTCCAACACGCTGCAGGGGATAAAATGGCCGGATTCCGGTAAGGGATAGTGTTTGGCCCGACGCAGTCGTCGTCATTCCGGACGAACCCGCTGAAAGCGGGTGAGATCCGGAATCCAGGAAATTGGTATTCTGCTGCTTTGCTTGACAGGCATGGGTTCTGCCGGTAGGAAAAAACTTTGGCGGAACTCCTGTTTCGGTCATTTGGATTTCGGATTTGTTTCGAATTTCGGTATCCGGATTTCGTGCTTCTTACTTGCAGGGAACGGGGCATGCTGACCGGACCTCGAACAGCCTTGCGACGTCTGCATCTCAAAGAGAATCTGTGTAATGACCGAAAAGCGCGTGCTGATCATCGGCGGGGGCGTGGCCGGGCTGACTACCGCCCTGGAACTGACCCGCTTCGGGATCGAATCCGACATCGTGGAAAAATCCCCCTTTGCCGGGGGCCACGGCATCCAGTTCGCCTGCAAGGCCACGGACCGTTGCGTCAAATGCGGCGCCTGCGTGGTGGAGGAAAAGCTGCGGGACGTCTGCGCCCATCCCGGCATCCGGCTGCTGGCGGCCACCGAAGTGATGTCGATCGAAAAAAAGAGCCGGTTTTCGGTGACGCTTCGCAGAAGCCCGGTGTCGATCGACCCGGCGGCCTGCAACGACTGCGGCGCCTGCTTTACCGCGTGCCCGGAAGGAGCCGTTCAACAGGGATTTTCCGCCGCCCACAACCCCTTTTACGGCGCGATGGAAGACCGCTGCAGCCGCAGCAGCGGCGGCAGCTCCTGCACCATCTGCAGAGACGCCTGCCCGCAGCAGGCCATCTCCTTTTCGCCGGAGCCGGCAGTCGAAGAGACCGCCGCCGATGCCGTGATCGCCGCTTATGGATTTACTCCTTTTGCCCCCATCGACAAGCCTTACGGCTACGGGATGTTCGACGACGTGGTCACCAACCTGGAGCTGGAGCGGATGCTGAGGCGAAAGGGCCTCCCCCTGCGGCCGTCTAACAATGCCCTTCCGGAAAAAATCGCCTTCATCCAGTGCGTGGGCAGCCGGGACGCCAAGCGGGGCCATCTGTGGTGCTCCAAGATCTGCTGCGGATCGGCCCTGCGCCTTGCCGGCCTGATCCGGCACCGGCATCCGCAAATCGAGGCCACCGTTTTTTACATCGACATCCAGACCTTCGGAAAGGATTTTGACACGGTCTATCCGAAGTATCAGGAAGATCTTAGGTTCGTCCGGGCCATCCCCGCCGACGTACTCGCAGCAGATGACGGCGGGCTCAAGGTGGTCTACGCGGCGGACGGAACCCATGAAAGCCGCGAGGAAGAGTTCGACCTGGTTTCCCTGTCGGTCGGTATCACGCCGTGCACCGGCGCGGAAAAGACGCTCTCCGCCCTGGGGATCGACCAGCCGGAAAACGGTTTTTCCGGCGCATCCCGGGACCCGGGCGTATTTCTTGCCGGTGCGGCCACCGGTCCCATGAGCATCGCCGAAAGCGTCGCCGACGCCGGACGGGCCGCCATTGAGGCGGCAGCCTACCTAGCCCAATGATGAGTCGGCTAAATGAACGCTTTTCCCGCACCGGAACCATAAATTCGAAATCCGAAATCCGAAACTCGAAACAAATCCGAATGACCGAAATTAAAAATTCGAAACGATGAAATCAATTGAATCCCCAGACATGACAACGGTCATCTTCGGGGCCGGCAAAACCGCCCGGCAAATCGCCGAAAAAGCCGCCGCTCTTGGCAGGCAGGCGATCCTGGTCACCGAAGACCGGCTGGAAAGCATCGCCGATGCCGAAACGCTCCGTTCGGCCGCTTCCCTTTCCCTGCTGACCGAAACGCACCTCAAAGGGTGCAACGGCGGGATCGGGGACTTTACCTTGGAACTGCAGCAAAACGGCGGTACAAAAACGGTGAAGGCAGCCCGGCTGATCCTTGCCGAACCCGACCGGCGCACGGCAAATTATGGCGTCTACGGCCTTGCACCGTCTGATGCGGTGATTTGCCTATCGGAGCTCAAGGCCCGGATAGGCGACCCGGCAGGCTTCGGCTGGCCGGAACAGGCGCCCAAACACCTGGTTTTTCTGCACGGAATCTCAACGGAAAGCACACCGGCTATCGCCGAAGAAGTGATGACCGCTGCCGTCCAACTCCAGGAGGCATTCGGAGTCCAGACCTATGTGCTGGTTGGAAACCTCAAGGTGGCCGCAGACGGCCTGGAGGCCCTCTACCGGAAATGCAGGCAAGCCGGCGCGTTCTTCATCAAATTCACCGACACCTCGCCGGATCTCCGGCAGGACAAAGACGGGACCGTGGTCGTCGAATATGCAGACGAGATCACCCAGCAGCGGTTTACCATCCGACCGGACATGACGGTGGTGGACGAAACCATCGAGCCTTCTGAGAAAGTGGCCCGTCTCGCCCGCCTCCTCGATCTTGAAATCGACGAAAACGGTTTTGCCCAGGCAGACAATGTTCACCGCTGGACCGTGGGCACCAACCGCCGGGGCGTTCATTGCGTCGGCCCGTCCCGCGGAATTCTTTCCAGGGAGGAAAAAGCGCTCGATGCAGCAAACGCGGCGGCGGCGCTCGCCAGAGAATCGGGAGATCCTCCGGCCGACCGGGCCGTCATCGACCGGGGGCTGTGCATCCGCTGTCTGACCTGCTTTCGGCTCTGCCCGTACCGGGCCATCCGCTTCACCGAAGAAGAGCGGGTCGAGGCCATGGCCGAAGCCTGCGAACGCTGCGGCATCTGCGCAGCCGAGTGCCCCCGGACCGCCATCACCATTCCGGGGCTGGGCAGAAAAGAACTGATGCCCGAACGGTCCGCCGCTTCGGACGCCCCGGTGCGGATCACCGCATTTTGCTGCAGCCAGTCTGCAAAACCTGCCGGACAATACGCCCGCCGGATGGGCCGCGACCTTCCTGCAGGCCTCGACATCGTCGAAGTCCCCTGCGCCGGCACGGTTTCGCTGCCGCACCTGATGGACGCCTTTGCCCGCGGCGCAGGCGGGGTCATGGTCCTCTCCTGCCACCCGGACAACTGCCACTCCCGTGAGGGAAACATGCTGGCCAAGCAACGGGTCGAACTTCTCAGGTCCCGGCTCGAAGAAATCGGTTTCGACCCAAAGCGCCTGTCGATCCGGACCTTGGCCTCCAACATGGGCGTCGAATTCGGCGAAGCGGTCGAAGCGTTTGAAAAGATGTTGGTGGATCTTGCATGAAAGTACTCCCAAAGATAAGCCATTGAATTCCCTCGGGGGAAGCCCATCGTCCCGCGCCGAGCATCGCAGATCCGGACGGATAAGGCCCTTCCGCTGTTTGAGGCCCCCGTTTCTTTGGGGGCCGAGTTCGGAAGGGCCCCGGCCGGATCAGCGACGCGCAGGGAGAAGCGGGACGCAGGGCGCCTTTTCTTTTGTCTACTTTTCTTTGGGCGAGCAAAGAAAAGTAGGGAGAAAAATGGTAAAATTTCAAAGTATTATAATGAATTTCACGGAGTGCCTATGCCCTCTTCAGAACCGATCGAACTGACAAGCCTCGACCTTGCCCGCTGCCGCTCCTGGCCCTATTCCCAGGATCATTGCGTGACCTGCGGGCTGTGCGCCAGCTCCTGTCCGGTCTCAGGGGTGGACGGATTCGATCCGAGAAAACTGATCCGCCTGATCTCCCTCGGCCTGGACGAAGCGGCAGCCGAATCCCGGTGGCCCTGGATCTGCACCCTGTGCGGAAAGTGTGAAAACGCCTGTCCCATGGAAATCGACATCGCAGATGCCGTGCGAAGGGTCCGCTCCCTCAGGGACCGGGATCAGGTGCCGGGCATACTCCAACAGGGGCTGGAAGCGGCCCTGGAAGCCGGCAACAACCTGCGGCTTCCCACCGAGGATTTTATCTTCATCATCGAAGACGTAGCCGAGGAAGTCGCCGAAGAGCCCGGGTTCGAAGGCTTTACCGCCCCCATCGACAAGAAAGGCGCCCGGCTGCTGACCACCATCCACAACAAGCTGGTCAACACCCACACCGAAGACCTGAAGCACTGGTGGAAGATCTTCCATGCGGCCGGCGAGGACTGGACGATCTCCTCGGTCAACTGGGAAGGGACGAGCTGGGGGTATTTTACCGGGGACGACCGGGCCATCAAAACCATGGCCGGCCGGATCGTCGAGCAGATGGAAACGCTTTCCATCAATACCCTGCTGTGGCCCGAATGAGGGCACGGCTACCTGGCGACCCGGTCCGGGTTCGAAAAATACTACCCAGAAGCATTGGAAAAATACAACTTCGTGACCGTCTTCGACCTGCTCATCGACTACATCAAGAGCGGCCGGATCCGGCTCGACAAAAACCGCTTCCCCCAGCGGGCCTGCTACCACGATCCGTGCAACTACGGCAGAAGGGCCCAGCGGCGCTTCGGCCGCGGCTTTTTCGAAGAGCCCCGGTGGATCCTGGATCAGTGCATGAACGACTGGGTCGATCTTCATCCGAACCGGATGGACCAGGTTTGCTGCGGCGGGGGGGGCGGCGCCCTGACCACCGGCTACAACGAGGAGCGGATCTTCTACGGCCGCCGCAAGATGGAGCAGATCAAGGCCGCCGGCGCGCAGATGGTGGTCATCCCCTGCCACAGCTGCCACGGCCAGCTCAACAACATCAAGACCGAATACGCCATGGAAGACCTGGAGGTGAAGTATCTCTGGGAGCTGGTGGCGGACTGTATGGTGCTTTCGTAAAATCGCTGGCGCGATTTTTCAAAAGTTCAATAAAAATAAGGGGTTTAATCTAAATTTGATTTACTCCCCGATGCAAGTTGTAGCGAAGCGGAAATCCCGCTCTGCGGGGCAGCGGGGAGTAAATCAAATTGAAAGGGAGTAGAATTCGATGACTGCTGAACGACACGCCCCGTTTATCGACCTGTATATCGAAGTGACCAAGGCGATCACTGCCAGCCTCGATCTGGACGAGGTGTTCGCCCTCATTACCGAAAAGATTCCCGATGTGATCAGCGTCGATGCCGCGACGATCCGGCTTCTCGACCCTTCGGGCAGGAACCTGGTGCTGAAGGCTTCCCACGGACTGAGCCGGGAGTACCTGGACCGCGGCACCATCGACACCGAACAGCCGGTCTTCAAAGCCCTGAAAGGCGAACCTATCGTCATCGAGGATGCCGGAAACGATCCCCGGATCAAGTACCCGGAAGCGACCAAAAAAGAAGGCATCCGCACCATCCTGGTGGTTCCCATTCCCATTCGCGGCAAGATCAGCGGCATTTTGCGGCTGCTGACAAAGCAGCCGCGTTCATACAGCCGGGAGGAAATCGACTTTGTCGCGGCCCTGTGCGAACAGTGCGGGATCGCCATCGAAAATGCACGCATTTTCAAGGAGCAACAAACCCAGCTCGATTATTTCAAGACCATTCACCATATCGGAAAGGAGATCAACGCGACCTATGAGCTGGACAGGATCCTGAATCTCATCGTGACGAGGCTGACCGAGGTCATGAACCTGAAGGCGGCCACCATACGACTCATCGAACCGGGAAAGGGCAAGCTGGCGCTGAAAGCCGCTTACGGACTGAGTGAAGCCTACCTGGAAAGAGGCCCGTTGGACGACGAGCTGGCCACCCACTACCTCAAGCAGGGAGAACCGGTGGTGATCCCCGATGCCAAAAAAGACATCCACACGATCTATCACAAGGAAGCAGAAAAAGAGGGCATCAGCAGCATCCTGGCCGTTCCCATCACCGTCCAGGACGAGATCATCGGCATCCTGCGCCTGCTCACCGAAGAAGTGCGGTATTTTTCCGAGGCCGACGTCAACTTTGCCATGGCCGTTGCCGAGCAGGGCGGCGTCGCCATCCAGCGGGCCATCGACTACAACAAAATCAGGCCGCCGAAATAGCCGGCGGCCGGATTGATGAAACTACCTTGTCTGAAACTTCAACCGAGGCCGGCGGCAATAACCGACCTGCCCCCGCCTTGGGTTTTGGAGGTTGGAGGGCCACGCTCCGTCGTGGCCGGGATCTGGTCGTTAACGGCAACGCGGACGCGACGGAGCGCGTCCCTCCACCGTCAGGGGCTTCGACACAAGTTTCAGGTTTGATCAAACTGGCAGGCTAATGCCAAAAAATTCCGATAGAATTCCCTACGGCAACCCTTGAACCTGAACGCCGCGCCAGCGGCGGCGCTCGTACGAAACTTCGACAGTCCCTATTCGTCATTCCGGGCTTGACAAGCCTGCCCCGGACCCCGATCCGGGGGAATCCAGGTTTTTCTGGATCTCCCGACCCTGTCGGGGGATGACGAGTGGAAAAGTCTCATTCTTGATCAACCCGGCCAGTCAGACCAAGAAATTCGTATAAATTTCCTTCCGGTGAATCTGGAATCTTGAACCAGGAATTAGGGCACAAAACCGAAATCCGAAGTCCGAATATCGGATTTGTTTCGGATTTCGAGATTCGAATTTCGTGCTTTATAGCTGCCCCAGACCATCAGCACTTTTTACCTCGCAGCAGTTTGTGGAGCGGCTAATTCTTGTCAAGTTCCACCGGCTCGCGGCCCGGCACCTCGATGCCTCTTCGTTCGAGCAGCGATCCGTCGAGCCGGTACAGATCGATCAGGGCCTTGAGGTAGTTGGCCAGGGCCTGGACCTCGGCGATTCGGCTGACCAGAAGATCCCGCTGGGCCTGGGCCACCAGGAAACTGGTGGATTTTCCCACCCGGAGTTTTTCGGTTTCGGTGCGGAGTTTTTCCTCGTCGAATCTACGGGTGGCAGACGATGCGGAAATCTGCTGCTGGGTGCGGTTGACTTCGATGTAGGCGGTGCGAACATCGACCTCGACAAGCTGGGACAGGTTTTCCAGGGCTCTTTGCCCCTGCTCCCTGCTGAGAAGCGCCCGCCGGTGGGCGGCTTTTGCATCCCGATTCACCACCGGGTAATGAAATCTGAAGCCCGCCAGTGCATCGTAGTTGTCTTCGGTGAAATTTTCCATCGAATCCCCGAAGGAGCTCGCGTAACCGCTTTTGCCCAGCGTGATGAAAAGATTCATCAAGGGAAGCAGGCCGTTGCGGGTTCTGACGATCTGAAGATCTCCGCGCAAAATGGCAAGCCGGGCCTCGTTTAACACCGGACGCATCCGCTGAGCGACAGCCACATGCAGACCGACGTCTTCCAGCTTGATTTCAGGCAGGGTCGGCTGATGAATCAAATCGACTTCGCGCTGCCATAGACCGTCGCCCGGCGGGTTGAGCAGTCGAAGGAGCTGCAAGCGTATCGACTCCTTGTTGGCCCGTGCTTCGATCAGCGACTGCTCCTGGGCGGCGACCTCCGCCTGAACGGCCGCCAACTCGGCTCTGGCCAATCGGCCGACGGCAATCAGCGCTTGGGTTTCGTCGAGCTGCTGGCGGACGACTTCCAGGGAGGTTTCAACGATTTCGATCTGACGCCAGCCCAGGGCATAGTCCCAGTAGGTTCGCTCTGCCTCCGCGACCAGCGCCTCTGTAAATCCCCGCAGCTCATATTCGGTCATGCGCGTGTCCAGCCGGGCCTGCTGAAGGCGGGCCCTGTTGACATCGGCGCCGAATCCTCTCAGCAGCGCCTGGGAAACCGTCATGCCCAGCCGGGTCGAATAAAACGTGTCGTCGTAAAGAGAGGAGTCGTCCATCCGGGTGCCGGTTTCCACCGCCACGGTCGTGCCGGTAGGAAAATACTGCTCCAGAAAAATGACGCCTTCGGCCGTATCGGTGGTGAAATCTTCCGTTTCAGAACCGGCTCTTGCCAGGCTTTCTCCCTCAACCCTGCCCACAGACGCTTCCGCGCCGATCGACGGATCAAATACCGCCCTTTCCTGTTCTTCAAATGTCTGCTGAATGGACGGGTTCAACCGCTGGACCAAGAGCGACCGGTTGTTTTCAAGACACAGCAACACCGCTTCGGCAAGGGTGAGCTTCAGGTGCTCTGACGGCGCCGCCGTACCGACGGCCGTTTCCGGCTCCTGCGCCTTGCGGTCGAACTGGTGCGCCGACAGGGCAAAAGGTGCAGAAAGAATCAGCACCGCCCAGACGGTAAAACACGCCAGCGAACAATGGCCATATCTTGGATGCATCATATCCACTCCTCGCACATTTTCTTCTGCCGGAAGGCAGCATGCAGAGTTTGATTTGTCGGCAATTTATAAAAGCGTTATAGTAGAGCGCTTGGCAAAACAACGGTTCGATAGCAGCAGTTTTTCGACGCCCGGGAAGCGTGTCGATCATATGCAATCTTGAGCGTGCCAAGCGCTCTACAAGTTGTTTCATTTACAGCAAGGCATCGGATTGGATCGCAATCAACTCGATCGAATCCGGCATGACGGCCGAAAGATTTTCAACATTCAATCGACGACAGGTATGTTACCATGAAATTGGGCGGTCCAAAAATTGTTATTCCGACGGTTCTTCTGATGGCAGCAGCTGCGGCCTGGATCGTGTTGGACCAATTGCAGGAGAAGCCCGGCACCGGATCCAGCGGCCCGGCCAAGCGGCCGGTGCCGGTGGAGGTGGCACAGGTGACCCATGGACCGATCTCGCTGAAGCGGACCTTCAGCGGAGAACTGGAAGCCCTGGCCGAATTCGTCGTTGCCCCGAAGGTCAGCGGCCGCGTGGAGCGGATCTTCGTGAACATCGCCGATCTGGTGGAGCGGGGGCAGGTGGTGGCCGAGCTGGACAACGACGAGTACATCCAGGCCGTTGCCCAGGCCCAGGCCGACCTGGCCGTGGCCCGGGCCAATTTGTTCGAGGCGAAAAGCGCCCTGGAAATTGCCGGCCGGGAGTTCGAGCGCACAGAGTCGCTGGTAAAAAGGGGCATCGCTTCGGACTCCGAATACGATGCCGCCCGCCAGGATCAACGGGCAAAGCAGGCGCAGCTGAACGTGGCAGCGGCCCAGGTGACAAAAGCCGAATCCGCCCTGGAAACGGCGAACATCCGCCTCGGCTACACCAAGGTCACCGCGGGCTGGACCGGCGGCGACGATTACCGGATCGTGGCCGAACGCTATGTGGACGAGGGACAGACCGTTGCAGCCAACGCGCCTCTTCTGCTGATCGACGACCTCGACCCCATTGTCGGGGTGGTCTTTGTCACTGAAAGAGACTACGCCCGGCTCAAACCCGGACAGATCGTCATGCTGACAACCGATGCCTACCCCGGCGAGGAATTCACAGGCCGGATCGTCCGCATCGCTCCCGTATTTCAAAAAACCACCCGCCAGGCCAGGATCGAAATGACCATCGACAATCCGCAGCACCGGCTCAAACCCGGGATGTTCATCCGGGCCACGGTGGTCTTGAACCGGGTGCCGGAGGCCACCATTGTCCCGGAGCAGGCGCTGACCATCCGAAACGAAAAAACCGGCGTTTTCATCGTCAGCGACGACGGCAGCTCGGTTTCCTGGCGGGAAGTCAGCGTGGGGATCCGCGAAGGGGATCGGGTACAGGTGGACGGCCAAGGGCTTGCCGGCCGGGTCGTCACGCTGGGACAGCAGATGGTCAGCGACGGCTCTCCCATCACCATTCCTGCAGATCTTCCTGAAACGGCCGCCGACCGCGGAAAGGCCGGCTCCTGATGGACATTTCCCGTTTCAGCGTCCGGCGTCCGATTTTCACGACGATGGTGACCCTGATTCTGGTCATCCTCGGGGCCGTCTCGTTGAGCCGGCTTCAGATCGACATGCTGCCCAACATCGAGCTGCCGACCCTGACCATCCGAACCGACTACGAGGGTGCCAGCCCGGAGGTCATGGAGCGTCTGGTGACCCAGATTATCGAGGAAATCGTCGCCACGGTGCCCGGGGTGGAGGAGATCAACTCCACATCTTCAGAAGGTCGAAGCAGCGTCCGGGTCAGTTTCGAGTGGGGCACCGACATCGACACCGCCGCCATCGACGTCCAGGGCAAGCTCGAAGACGAGATCAACGAGCTGCCGGACGACATCGTCCGGCCGAGAATCCGCAAATTCGACATCGCCAGCTTTCCGGTCGTTTTGCTCGGCATTTCGAGCAAACTGGATCCGGTGGAGCTCACCGAACTGATCGAGGTCCAGATCCGCTACCGCTTTGCCCGCATTCCCGGGGTCGCCCAGGTGGACGTCTGGGGCGGCTTCAACCGCGAGGTCAGAATCGAACTGGACCCGGACCGGATCAAAGCCGTCGGCCTGGCCCTGGACCGGGTGCTTGGTGCCATATCCGACGCCAACCTGGATCTTCCGACCGGAAAGATCGAACAGGGACGCTACGAGGTCACTCTTCGCGCACCGGCCGAGTTCACCGATCTCGACCAGATTCGAAGCACGGTCATCGATCAGCGCGAGGGCGGCGCCGTAACCCTGGGGCAGCTCGCCGAGGTCAAGGACACCTATGAAAAGCTGACCCGAATCGTTCGCGTAAACGGGGAGCGCGGAATCCGCGTGGCGATCCGCAAACAGGCCAATGCCAACACCGTCGAAGTGTCCAGACGAATCCTGGAGGAAATCGACGCCGTCAACCAGGCTTTTCCGCAGATCAACGTCGTGCCGGTCATCAACCAGGGAAACCTCATCGAGCGGTCGATTCAAAACGTCGCCCGGTCGGTACTGTACGGCGGCGGCTTGGCCGTCGTCGTGCTGCTGTTTTTCCTGCGCAGCATCGGAAGTACGCTGGTTATTTCCGTATCGATTCCGATCTCCATCGTAACCACCTTCGCACTGATTTTCTTCGGCGGGTTCACCCTCAACCTGATGACCCTCGGCGGACTGGCCCTGGGCGTGGGGATGATGGTCGACAGCGCCATCGTCGTTCTGGAAAACATTTTCCGCCGCCGCAGTGAATATGGAGAAGCCCCGGAGACCGCGGCGGTGGAGGGAACCGGGGAGGTCAGCACCGCGATCATTGCCAGCACCATCACCACCCTGGCTATTTTCCTGCCGTTGGCTTTCGTTCGAGGCGTCTCCGGAATCCTTTTCAAGGAAATGGCCTATGTGATCATCTTCGCCCTCATCTGTTCGCTGGCGGTAGCGTTGAGCCTGGTGCCGATGCTGGCCTCCAGGCTTCTGAAAACAAAAGAGAAGCTTTCCGGAAAAACGACGCCCCGGGTCCACCGATGGAAAACCGTTGCCGGTTCTTTGTTTTCAGACATCGAAAACGCCTACCTGGCGATCCTTCGCCGGAGCCTGGACCGCCGCCTGCTCACCGTATTTGCGGCGGTTTTGCTCCTCGGCGGCAGCCTGCTGCTGTTGCCCATGATCGGCAGCGAGTTTCTCCCCCCCAGCGACGAGGGTGAAGTTCGGGTCACCGGCAAGATGGAAATCGGAACCCGGCTCGAACTCGTCGACCGGCAGACGCGCATCATGGAGAAAATGGTTGAGCCTGCCGTTCCCGAGGCCGTGGCGTCGGTGGTCAGCGTGGGCGCCACCGGCTGGCGGGCCGACGCCGGTTCAGAAGGAGATATCAGCATTTCTTTGCTGCCGGCGGCCCAGCGAGAACGCTCCAACGTGGAAATCGCCCACGAATTGCGGCGCCGCCTGGAAGGAAAGGTTCCCGGCATGGAAATCCGGGTCCGGGCCCCCCAGGGACAATTTTTGCTGGACCGGCTCCTGGGCGGCGACGAGGGGCTGACGGTGGAGATTCGCGGCTACGAACTTGACATCCTCAATGCCTTGGCCGGAAGAATCGAACAAATGATCGTGGCCGTGCCGGGGGTCACCGACGTCTTATCCAGCTTCGAAGCCGGCGTCCCCCAGCAGGAAATCCAGGTGAACCGTCAAAAAGTCGCCGACCTGGGCTTGAGCGTCCGCGATGTCACCGAGCTTTTGCAAACTGCGGTGGCAGGTTCCAAAGCCGGCGAATACCGAACGGGGGGAAACTCCTATCGCATCCTGGTGCAGCTCAAAGACGCCGAGAAGCGCTCCATCGACGAAATACTCAACCTGATGCTGACAACCGCATCCGGTGAAAAGGTCGCGCTTCGAAATGTCGTTGCAGCCGAACCGAGCCGGGGTCCGGTCTTGATCGACCGCAAGGACCAGCAGCGAAGAGTGGCGGTGCAGGCCAACGTGGCAGGACGCGATCTGGGTTCGGTGGCTGCCGATGTGCAGGCACTGCTGGATCAAATTCCTCGCCCCGTGGGCTACGATCTGACGGTCGCCGGCACTTTCGAAGAACAGCAGGAGGCCTTTCGAGAGCTGGCGATCTCCCTTGCACTGGCCCTGGTTCTCGTCTACATGGTGCTGGCCTGTCAGTACGAATCCCTGCGGGACCCCTTGGTGGTCATGTTTTCGGTTCCGGTGGCGGCGATCGGCGTTCTGGCAACCCTGTTTCTCACAAAAACGACGCTCAATGTGCAGTCATTCATCGGCTGCATCATGCTGGGAGGAATCGTGGTCAACAACGCGATTCTCCTGGTGGACCAGGCCGGACGATTGGTTCGAGAAGGGGTAGGCAAAACCGACGCGCTGATCGAAGCCGGCCGACGCAGACTGCGGCCCATTTTGATGACGACCCTGACCACTATATTAGGGCTGCTGCCGCTGGCGCTGGGCATCGGCGAAGGGGCCGACGCCCAGGCGCCCCTGGCGCGGGCGGTCGTCGGAGGCCTCATCGGATCGACCTTGATCACCCTGGTGCTGATCCCGGTGGTGTATTCTTTGTTTCATCCCGGAGAGGCACCGGCCGGTTCGAGGTCACCCCTTCGGTAGCGCCGCATGGCTCGAGGCGGCAAAGCGCCCCTTGCAGAATCAAGCCATCCGGACAGCGCCGGATGAATCATGTATTTATTCACTGCTGCAGTACTTGTGCATTGCTTGAGCGTATTTCCGCTGCCGTAGTGCCACAACCATGAGTCGATTATCCATCTTTCCGTCGTTTTACCCTCCTTTAAAATGTGTCGGAGCGAATTACAGAGTGAAGCAGCGTCGTCGAATTCGTATTCCGACAGAACATCAAAAAATGACGGTTCACCCGGTCAAAAACCGCAGATTTTTGCCCAACGCCGCCATCAATACTGAAGCGTTCTAAAGTCACTTATAATTTTCCCGGCTTGCATTATTGAAAAACCGTTATTATTAGTTGCGATTTTCAATTTCTTTGTGTTATGTTTCATTTAATAAATTCTAAATTATGTTTCATTGCCAAAAAAAAGGAGAAAGGTGATGCCAAAAAAGAAGAAAGTCGACGCCAAGAAACTGATCGAAATGATCAAAAGCGGAGCCGAGCAAAAAGAAATTATGAAAAAGTTCGGATTCAAGAATTCGACCCAGCTCAAGGTGGCCTACAGCAACGCGTTAATGGAAGAAGGAAAGGCCCCTGAAATCAAGACCGGATCCAAGGCCAAGGCCGCCAGCAAAGGCAAAAACGAGATCAAGGTCAACAAACGGGGCAGTTTGATCGTTCCCGGACCGATTGTTCAGGCGATGGGGTTCAAACAGGGAGATGCGTTTCAGATCAGAAAGACCAAGGCGGGAGTTTCGTTGAAAAAAGTGTAGAACGACGGTTCGAACCGTTTTGTTTTTTTATCGATGCGGCAAGGGGGGCATGATCCCCTCTTGCCGATTTTTATAAAATCGGGGCAGCGATTTTATTATTCTTCATCGATCTTTTTTCGTGTTGGCCCTCAGAAAACCGTCCAGGGCTTCGATGACCACTTGAGCGATATCCGCCCCTGTCTGCTGAGAATAGTTTTCGATCCGCCGGACAAGACGGCAGGGGATCTGAAGCGTCACTTCCTGGGTCGGGTCTTCGCATTGATCTTGAACTACCTTTTCTGTCATGGAAATCTCCCCGCAGTGAAATCGTCCTGAAAAGCTCAATGGATCTTTATCATAGTTACGCCCACATGTACTTAGTGCATGTGCGCGTAATTATGGCGACGATGAGTTCACCGCCGAGGCGCTGAGACCGCGGAGGATGCACAGAGAAGATCGTGAAGGTTTTCTCTGCGTCCTCTGCGTCTCGGCGGTGAATTTTTTTGACCTGAAATACTTCACCAAATTTATGCCATCCAGCAATTAGTATAGAAAAACTCGCCTGAAAAAAAGCAGCGCCTGAATGGCGCTGCGATTCGATCTCGGATAGGATTCAGCCTTTATAGCGGGCATCGGGCACCGGAAGAAGCCAGCACGGTGCACCGGGAAGCCGCGTAGTACAGAAGAATCAACGACAGTGTCAGTCCGATCATATCCCACCTGCCTTTCGGTTGGTTGTTCGTTGAAGATGCGTCTATAGCATTATAATGGTGATTTTTGAGCCTTCGTCAAGCGCCTGCCTTTTTCAGCCCTCGGGACGTCCCAATTGGAAAAATTTCCTTTCATCCCGGCTGCAAAAAAAACCGGGAGCCAGACAGCGGGATTGCAACTTTTCCGAATTGTCTGTAGGAAGAAGCAGACCCTACGGGACTTTTCGGATGTATACGGCCGCAGAAGAGCGGAAAAAAAGAATGAAAAAAATCTATCGCAAGGCGTTCGGGTCTCCGATGGTGCACCGGCTC
>JAIPEL010000200.1 GCA_021737185.1 Desulfobacterales bacterium
AGGGACGCGCTCTGTCGCGTCCGTGTTGCCGGCAATGACCCAATACCGGCCACGACGGAGCGTGGCCCTCCAACCTCCAAGACCTAAGGCGGGGACAGGTCGGTTATTGCCGCCGGCCACGGTCGAAGTTTCACATAAGAGGACCGAAAATCCGACTGGTCACTTTGTTCGGTTTTGCTGTTGCTGTCATCTGTAATCTGTCATCTATCATCTTTTTTCCGACATCCGACATCTGACGTCTGCCATCAGGTATTTCAACTGGAGGTTTTGATTTTCAAGACGACACATACATCAACGCCAAAACCCAGGGGCCCAAGTAACTGCAGCACGCTGTGCCTGGCGGCATTACTGGTTTTGCTGCTGGTAAGCGCGCCTGGGGTGAGTGCCTATGAAGACCTGATCCGCGTCGACACCTATGACTCTTTTTTCAGGGAGTATTCGAAGCGGTACTTCGGGCCGGACTTTGACTGGCGGATTTTCAAGGCCCAGGCGATCGTCGAATCGAGGCTCGATCCTAACGCGGTTTCCCAAGCCGGCGCCGTTGGCCTCATGCAGATTCTGCCGAAGACCTATCGGCAGATCGCCGAGGAGAACCCGGACATCCGGGGAGATATCCGAAGTCCTCGATGGAACATCGCTGCGGGGATTTACTACGATAAAAAGCTCTGGAATCTTTGGGATGCCGGCAGACCCCTCGAGCAGCGTCTTCGTTTTATGCTCGGCGCATACAACGCCGGCAAGCAAAGCATCCTGGAAGCCCAACAGGTCGCCATTAAACGGAAGCTCAACCCCTACACCTGGCCCTCCATCGAACGAACCCTGGAAAGCGTGATCGGTCCGGAACATCGCCAGACCCTGTATTACGTAAAGAAGGTGCTACAGATTAGAGGACAGATGGACGGGGTGAAGGAGGCGTCTATGAGCACCTTGTATAGCGCATGGGGCATGGAGCATGGCGAACGGGGAAGACGACAGAGGGCAGAAATTCCGGATAGACACTTTGTCCGGTTCTTTTTCCTGTACTCCCGGATCACTGGACGGTTGAGATCAAAAGATTCATATAAATCTCCCGCCGGAGAATCTTGAATCTGGAATTTTGGATCCCGCCGGCCTGAGGCCCCGCTCGTATGAAAGTAGTCCAAAATGGCTTAGTTTCATTCTTGATTAACTGGCCGGCTAAAACCAAAAAATTCCAATAGAATTACTCCCGGCAACCTTGAACCTGGAACCTGGAACGCCGCGCCAGCGGCAGGTCATGGCGGATCCAGCGGCGGTTTACGGGCTTTTACCCGAAGGCGGTTGACACGCTCGAAAACCTTTTTTCGGCCGAGAATCCCTCGAATGATGCGTCGCTTTCCGGGAATGTCCCCCAGCACCAGGCCGGCAAAGATGGTCAGCAGGCCCTGGCCGGGCAAAACGAGCATCGCCAGACCCGCCACGAACATCAATCCGCCGAGCACGTTTTTTACGATCCGGTAGGCCCATCGGAGCGGCAACGGCCATGCCGTGCTTCTCGGAGGAGCGGTGCCCGTAAGATAGTCGCGGGGAAGGGCGATGAGAAATACCGGCACCCCTGCAATGGTGCCGAAAAAGGTCAGCACCGAAAGCCCGCCGAGCCATGCGATCAGTTCAGGATGCTGCTGGAGGAATTGGAAAATCTGGGTCATCGAGGTTCAGTTCAGGGTTCAAGGGTTCAGAGGTTCAGGGGTTCCCGGGTTCAGGGGTTGAACGGGAAACTGTGATTTTGAATTTGTTTGGAGATTGGTGCTTGAGATTTGATCATTTGGGTTTCCATCTTGAATTTTGATAAAATCGAAAAAAGTTCTGAAACCTGCGCAGGGCGAAGATATAGCAGTTGTCCTGATTATGCAAACCTCACTGTTCTTCCCGCATCAAATCCCGCATATCGACGGGACGGCAGGGCTCATGTGAAACTTCGGTCGAAGCCGGCGGCAAAAACCGACCTATCCCCGCTTTGGGTTTTGGAGGTTGGAGGGCCACGCTCCGTCGTGGCCGGTATTGGGTTGTTTCTGGCAATACGGACGCGACAGAGCGCGTCCCTCCACCGTCAGGGGCTTCGACATAAGTTTCACAATTGACCAAACTGGCCGGTTAAGACCCAAAGATTCATATAAACCTCCCGCCGGAGAATCTTGAATCTTGAATTTGGAATTTTGAATCCCGCCGGTCAGAGGCCCCGCTCGTATGAAACTTCCTCATTGTATAATGCTTGTCACCCTCCTGTGGAATAAGATGTCAGCAACGCGTGCAAAAACGCCCGAAACGCCTTTGGGGAGGGGCAGCGAAACGCAGCGGCGGTTTCACCGGCACCGACTTTTGCAGATCGAAGCCGGTCGTCGGAAAGCCGGAACATGGCTTCGTCGGTTTCATCGTCGCCGGCGCAAAGCACCGCCTCGTAACGGTATTTGGTCATGAAATACGAGACTGCGGCCCCTTTGTTGGCATGAACCGAAGCGATTTCCACGATTTTTTTCCCGTGGTGAATCTGCACCGGAAGGTTGGAGAGCATCTCCTGCAGCGATGAAACGAGCTGCTGAGCCTTCCAGGCGCCGAATTCCGGATCTGCCCCGGCATAGTGCCAGACCACAGAGGCGGTTTTCTCCTCCAGGAAGCTTCCCGGTGTCATGCCGGCATAAAGTTCGAGGAAATCGAGGATCTGATCCTTCCAGGAAAGATCTGCCTCCGGCGTGAGGACCACCCAGTCTTCTGCATCTTTTTCTTTAACGCAGTAGCCGTGCTCGGCCACGAGGTGAAACCGGTATTTGGAAAACCATCGGTCCATGTCCCTGCGGGCGCGCCCGCCGACAAGGTACACGTCCAGATCTTCCTGCCGGTCCAGCAAGGAGAGGATCTCTTCCACCTCTCCAACCGGTGCGGCATCGACCGGTCGTTTTTTCAGCTCGGCGAGCGTGCCGTCGTAGTCCAGGAAAAGAGCGGCGTTTTTGCCGGCCAGGGAAGGATGCAGGCCTTCTGCGGAAAGAGGTCGGATTTCGGTCGGTTCTGGAGTCTCCCGGGGCAGATCGCTGAGCGAATCCAGGAAAGACTGGGCCCAGAAGCGGGCGTCATACTTGGCGACCCGTTGTTTCATCGGTTCCAGCCGCTGGCGTTTTTCTTTCTCCGAAGCATCCAAGGCCAGCTGGAGCGCATTGGATATCTCTTTGACATTGTATGGGTTGACGACATAGGCATTGTTCAGTTCCTGTGCCGCTCCGGCAAATTCGCTCAGCACCAGCGCCCCGGGTTCCTCCTGCTGACAGAGCAGGTATTCCTTCGCCACGAGGTTCATTCCGTCCATGAGGGGCGTGACCGTGGCCACATCGGCCAGGCAATACAGGGCGCAAAGTTCCTCGAAGGCCACCTGCCGGTGAATGAAATGTACCGGGATTTCCCCCAGCGCGGAATGTTTGCCGTTGATCCGGCTGACTTTGAGCTCCACCGAGCGGCGAAGCTCCTGGTATTCCGGGACGCTTTCCCGAGACGGGACGCAAACGAAGATGAACGACACGTCGGTTCGACCTGTTTCGTTTAAAAAGCGCTCGATGGCGTCCAGCCGCCGCGGCACTCCTTTGGTATAGTCGAGCCGCTCCACGCTCAAAACGACTTTTTTGCCGGTGTTGGCGCGTTGCAGGGTGTTTTTCGCTTCCCGGTAGGCTTCGGTTTTCATCCCTTCTAAGAACTTTTCGGCGTTGATGCCGATGGGGAAGACCCCGATAGCTGTCTGGTGAGTATCGGTATGGATTACATTGAACTCGGATTCGATGCCGAGAAGCCGCAGGACCGTGCTCCGGAAATGCCGAAGGTAGCCGAAGGTGTGAAAACCGATCAAGTCTGCGCCGAGCAAGCCTTCCAGAAGCTCTTCCCGGTCCGGATGGCAGCGGAATATTTCATAGGAGGGAAACGGGGTGTGGAGAAAATAGCCGATGGTCATCTTCGGCCGCTTTTCCCGGAGCATGGCCGGAAGCAGCATCAGATGATAGTCCTGGATCCAGACAATGTCGTCTTCTCCGGTCTTCTCCAGTACAGTGTCGGCAAATAGCCGGTTCACCCGCCGGTAGGCGTCGAACCATCGCTCCTCGTAGCGAGCCTTGGTCGGCATGTAGTGAAGCAGGGGCCAGAGGCTGGAGTTGGAAAATCCGGTGTAATAGTCATCGGCATCCTTTCGGCTCAAGAAGATCGGGGTATAATTGAACCGTTCTTTGAGTTCGGAAGCGATTTCCTTTTTTCGGTCGGGGTCTTTTACGGCGCCGCCGGCCCAGCCGATCCACTGAAAATCGGCGTTTTCCCCCAGCCCTTCCAGGGCAGCGACCATACCGCCTGAAGATTTCTCGATGGTTTCCCCCACAGTCACCGGAAGGCGATTGGAAACGACGGTCAGCGGCTTCATAATACCTCCGTATGAGTGCTTGGCAGAGTAATGTCCTGATTTCGGTCTTTATAGATACAGCCGGAGCTTCAATCACATCCGATTTTGCCCGGGCCAAGCGCTCTAAAATTTTTCATTTCAGTGATGATCCGGGTCAACTCAGGATGACGGCCAGAAAATTATTAGGATGAGTTATAGAAGAACATTGTCGGGGCATGGGGTCCATACTGTCTGGCACGGATTTGTCCCTCGGGGTAGGATGTATTGGGCGGTGATCGATCGGGAGAACGGATGGGGGGACATGGGGCAAGAGGACAGATGACCCGAGCCTTCAGCTTCGCCGCGGCAAGCAGAGGACAAAGGACAGCCCTGCCGCAGGCCTCGGTGGCGACCAGTTTGATCAAAAATAAAACTTATGTCGAAGCCCCTGACGGTGGAGGGACGCGCTCTGTCGCGTCCGTGTTGCCAGCAATGACCCAATACCGGCCACGACGGAGCGTGGCCCTCCAACCTCCAAAACACAAGGCGGGGGCAGGTCGGTTTTTGCCGCCGGCTTCGGCCGAAGTTTCACATAAGCCCTGCCGCTGGCGCGGCGTTCAGGGTTCAGGGTTCAAGGTTCAAGGGTTGCCGTAGGGAATTCTATCGGAATCTTTTGGTCTTAACCGGCCAGTTTGATCAAACGTGAAACTTGTGTCGAAGCCCCTGCCGGTGGAGGGACGCGCGCAGTCTAGTCCGTGCTGCCGGTAACGAC
>JAIPEL010000066.1 GCA_021737185.1 Desulfobacterales bacterium
CTCTCCACGCCTCGCAACGGTTCAAATACCTGACTCAGCAACCTCAGGCTCAAAAAGTTTTTTTCTATAATATGGCCACCGGGCTTGTCCAACAAACGGTTCAGATCACGGCTTCGCGTGATCTAACCTTATTCGTTATACGAGGTAAAGGGACGGCGGCTGATTTTATAGGGAATGTATTGAAACCGCTGTTTTTTCTCGAAGCTTTCCGCACCCCCGGAAAAGTCGGCCCCTTTTCCGGGAGGGTCTGAATCGATGCCCCTGTCATAGAAGGTGTTTATCTTTGCCGGCCGGTTGTCGGCGCCGATCAAAATATGATCGAGATTCTTTTTGATTCCTTCCTCATGCCAGCCCCTCATGGGGCGGCTGCCGTCGGACAACTGCACACCGTCATTGTCTTCATCGCTCTCCAGATCGACCCGGAAAAGATCGTCCTTGTCCGTCTTTCCTTCCAGAAGCGCCTCGTCCAGGCAAAGATCCAGGCCGTTGAAATTCAGATCTTCCCCCGCCGGATTGCAGTCTGGAAACAGCGCCGGGTCCGTGTCGTCGGAGTATGACACGAAAAATCGCTTAATCGCGTCTTGTTCATCGATATCGAAGTGGCCGAACAGCGCGCCTTCCATGGATCGGATGGTATCGGACGAAAATCTTTCCGTCAGAAAGGAAATGGAGTCGCTGTCAGGAACCCGGAAAAGCGAATAGAGGAGCACTTTTTCATCGATGGACGGCCGCTGGAGCACTTCAGAAATCTTGTTGGCCAGGATCAATGCTTTGACAAAAGCCCCGGACAGCCTGATGCCGTCCGTCGAGAAGTTGATCTTGGTTTGATCCGAGACGATTTCCTCCAGGAATTCCTGCATTTCCTTTTGAAGGGTTGTATTTCCGGCGGCGATGTTTTGGATGAGTTTTTCTTCTTCGACCATGTATGATGACAGCAGCAGCGCATTGGTGACGATGATTGAATCGTGGATGCATCTTTCAAAAATCTGTTTCAGCAGTGTTTCCAGTCTTTCCGAAAAACCGGAAAGCTCATAGCGCTGGAATATATTCTTCATGGCCGGGAAATTGGACAAATCGTCGATTTCGATCCCGAAATAACGCAGCCGCAAGTCCTGATGCTTTTCGATCAGCTCCAGCAAGCCCTTCTGTTCCCAAAGCAGCACAGTAAAATGATTCTCTTCCTCCTTTTCAAGATCGCCGATCACCTTTTTCTTGTAATCGCTTACCTCGACATTGGCGGCAACGATGAGGCAGTAGGGGTCATAGTCCCTGATCTTCTGTATGTCTTTGTTCAGGCTGTATTTGCTCAAAGAGGCCTTGTCGGGCTTGCACAGCACGATATATTTTTGAAACAACTCCGGGGGGCCGTCGATGGTGAACTTGTAGCCGATGATGTCCCGTTCGTCCTCCTCTTCCCGCTCCTGCCAGGTGCAGTTCATGTAGCCTTCCCGGTGCAGAAGCGAAAAAATCAACTGTTCGAAATCTTCTGGTGATAATTTTTCTATGGCCTGCTCCGTTGATTCCATTACGGGTACCCCTTGCCGCCATTTGGAAAACGGCCTGAAACGCCCAACGGCTCGATGCGGATTCGGTTCCTTGAAAAGAACTATGGTTAAAGGCAGATGATGCCAATAAGATCAAAATCTTATATCAGATTTTGACCGAAAATTCAAAACAAAGAGCGGGCCTTTTGCCTTTGCCGGTTTGTGGGAAATCTGGAGACCCGGAAAACAACGGCCCTTGTCTGCTCGATCCACTTTGCAACGGGACCTGAACCGGGTTGGCCTGCAAAATCTTCCGCAGCCTGTTTTCCCGGCAGGCCTTGACTCCCGGCTGCACAAAAGGCATAGCATTGTTACAATTTTTTCCGCGTTTGGCGCCATGGCCACAGGGTTGTGGCAACGATTCGAGCTGAAATTCAGGCCGCCGCCCCAGGAGGGTCTCGATCGCAAGACCCAATCATCCCGGAGCGATCATCGAAAGGGACGAACCGCAATGAAAGTCTGTTGGAAGGTATCTGTTGCCGCAATCGGCTTTTTCTGCCTGGTACTGGGCTCTGCGACCACCGCCGAGGCGTTCGGGGCGGGCTATGGATGGGGAAGCGAGGGCGTGATGGCGGCCACGCCCCCCCCGCCGGGGATCCATTACAGGATGTACAACCTGCTGGTCGAATCGGACAAACTGACCGACGCTGACGGCGAGCAGATCGACGTCGGTTTCGATCTTACGCTGTTTGCCAACGTTCACCGAATTGTCTGGATCACTGACAACCAGGTGCTCGGCGCCGATTTCGGCATGGCCACGAACATTCCGATTCTTGCAACGGACCTGGAGATCTCGGCCTTGGGTGTGAAAGACAGCGATATCGGCCTGGGCGACATTCTGATCGAACCGCTCGTGCTGGCGTGGCACGGCGCCCGGTATGACGCTGCGGCCGCCTGGGGCTTGAATCTACCCACCGGCCACTACGACAAAAACGAACCCGGCTGCGTGGGCTCCGGCTACTGGAGTTCCCTGCTGACCCTGGGGGCCACCTATTACATCGACGACGCCAAAAGCTGGAGCGTTTCGGCCCTGTCCCGGACCATTTTCTACGGGGAGCAGGAGGACACGGACAGCACCCTGGGCCCGGAATTCGGAGTGGAATGGGGCGTCGGAAAAAAGTTTCCGGCCACCCCCGGCCTCCTGGTCCGGCCAGGCATCTGCGGGCACGGCATCTGGCAAATCGGCGAAGACTCCGGCCCGGGAACCACCGACGACACCGACAAGATCTACGCCGTCGGCGCCGAGGTCAATTTTTTCTGGCTTCCGCCCCATTTGTATCAATTGAACCTGAGATATCTTCAGGAGTTTGGCGCCGAAAACGTGAGCGAGGGTTCCAGGATCGTTTTGACCCTAACAAAATCATTCTGAGCCGATCGAACTGGTCGTCAAGTGGCAGGAAAATGAGCTGGACCAATGCGTGTTCGGATGCCAGATCCGACATGCTTCGCCGGAATCGAAAAAACAGTACGTGAATTTTGTTCGATCGGAGATGGCCTTTGGCGGCCTGCAAGGCCTGAGCCGGCCGCAAGACAGATTGGGTGGAATCGACAATGAAAAAGAGGAAAGGGAAAAATCCAAACGATCGATGAGAAAATGGGGAAAATCTGTTCCGGATTTCGGTCAAGTACAATGTCCCTTTGAACCGGTTGGCCGAATTCAACGACATGAAGGTAAACGACCCGATCCACCCGGGGCAGAAAATCAAGCTCCCCTGACCGCTGGGCCAACAAAGCCGCTGAACCGCCCGCTCGCTTGCGCTCACTCAGCCGGCGATGGCCGCTCCGACAATTTTTCGCCTTCGTCGATCATCCTAGTCATTGAAGGAGCGAAATCAAACGGCATGTGAGCCCAATGTTTTTGAAGGCGCGGACGCAGGCACCGAGGCCTCGTTTTCGGCTCAGGAAATGGTCAGATCCCGCCGATGTTGTTTGACCCGAACGACCAATTCGTGCGAACAATGTGTTGCACATGATTGTTTTGATCCAGGTGAATCCTGACTGCCGTGCCGACCACGGGCACGATTCATCGGCGCCGGTGCCTCCCTGCTGGGGGGCGGCAACATGAAAAATCCCCATAACATCGAGGTGGTACCCAAATGCAAGACTATTCCAACGGTAATCTGCCCAGAAACCCGTTTTCGCAGTTTCGCCCGGAAAACCTGGACTTTTCGAATCTGTCCCGTCTGACCAAATGGATCGTCCTGGCCATTGCCGTGTTTGTCCTCTGGAATCTGGCAAGCTGGGGCATGTCCTTTTATCGGGACTGGCTGTGGTTCAGCAACCTGGAACATCAGTCCGTGCTCCTGAAAGTGATGACGACGCGGATCTGGTTGTTTCTGGCCGGGTTCGCCGTGTTTCTTATCCTGGCCGTTATCAACCTGCAGGTGTTTTCGCGCGCGACACCCCGGACCCTTCCGGAAGGCGGTTCCAACATATCCCCCGCTGCCTATAAAGCCGCGATCACTCTGCTGATCGGACTGGGCTGGGCGGCCGCTGCGCTGGGCGCGGTATTTCTGGCCTCGCGCCTGGCCGGTGAATGGGAGCTCTTTCTGCGGTTTTTCCATGCCGTACCGTTCAACGAAGCCGAACCGATATTTGACAAGGACTTTTCTTTTTACATCTTTACGCTGCCCGTGCTGGATTTTCTGCGGTTGTGGCTGCTGGGCAGTCTGGTGGTCATCGGCATGGGCGCGCTGGCGCTCTATTATTTTTCCGGCTCCCTGAGGGGCGAGCGCTTTATTCTTACACCCGCCATCCGCTCCCACCTGGCCCTGCTGGGCGCCTTTATTTTTCTGCTGGTCGCCGCAGGACACTGGCTGGGGCGCTACGATCTGCTCTATTCCCCCACCGGCGCGGTATACGGGGTCGGTTACACCGACCACCATATCACCCTTCCCGCGCGATTTTTGCTGACATTTGTCGCCCTGGCCTGTGCGCTGGTCCTTTTGTTCAACCGGCGGTTCAAGAATCCCCGCATCGTTTACTACGCCATCGGGGCCTGGGTGGGGCTGTCCCTGCTTGCCGGCAGCGTCGTGCCCGCCCTGGTTCAGCGGCTGCACGTGGAACCCAGCGAGCTGGCCCGGGAAGAGACCTATCTGGCCAACAACATCGCCTTTACCCGTAAGGCTTACGGTCTGACGGACATCCAGTCACGCAGCCATCCAGCCCGGGGCGAGGTGGATGCCCAGATCGTGGCCGACAACCAGGGTACGATCCAGAACATCCGTCTGTGGGACGAAGGGCCGCTGCTTCAAAGCTACAACCAGATCCAGTTCTTTCGCCTGTACTACGACTTTATGGCGGTTCACACCGACCGCTACGAGGTAGACGGCCAGCTGCGCCAGGTGATGCTGGCTTCCCGGGAACTTTCCGCCGAAAAGCTGCCCGAAGAAGCGCAGCGCTGGGTCAACCGCCGCCTCCAGTTTACCCACGGCTACGGCGTGGCCATGACCCCGGTCACCGAGGTGGACCAGGGCGGACGCCCCGGCTTCTTCATCAAGGATGTGCCGCCGGTGGGCAATATCCCCCTGACCCGCCCCGACATTTATTACGGTCTGAAGAGTCTGGACTTTCTCATCGTGCGAAGCGGCATGGAGGAGTTCAATTACCCGGGAAAGGACGGTCCGGTCTATGTGAGCTACCAGGGGCAGGGAGGTGTTCAGCTCAGCGGGTTTTTCCGCAGATTGATATACAGCATCAAGTTCATGGATATCAATATCCTGATCTCCGGTGAGATCGCCGCAGACAGCCGTATTCAGTACCGCCGCACCGTGCCCGAGCGGTTCTCCACCGTGACCCCCTTTCTGCTGCGCGACCGCGAGGCCTATCCGGTCGTGGCCGACGGCCGGCTGTTCTGGATCCAGGATGCGTACACGACTACCCGTCGCTATCCCTATGCCACGCCCTACGAGAACAGCTTCAACTACATCAGAAACAGCGTCAAGGCGGTCGTGGACGCCTACCATGGGACCATCGACTACTATGTGGCGGATCCATCCGATCCGATGATCCAGACCTACCAGGCCATCTTCCCGGGGCTGTTCAAGCCCATGGAAGACATGCCCGACTACCTGAAAGGACACCTTCGTTATCCCCTGGATCTGTTTACCGTGCAGTCGGAAATGCTCCTGCAGTACCACATGGAGGACAACGTCGTCTTCTACAACAAGGAAGATCAGTGGTCCATTCCGGTCCAGAGCTCCTTTGGCGAGGCCGAGCCCCTGAGGCCTTACTACATCGTGGCCCGTCTGCCCGGCGAGGAAAAAGAAGAGTTTCTTCTCATCCAGCCCTTTACCCCGGCCGACCGCCACAATCTGGTCGGCTGGATCGCCGCCCGCAGCGACGGAGAACACTACGGCAAGATGGAGCTGTTCCGGTTTCCTTCGGGCCGGCATGTGGACGGCCCAAACCAGGTCGAAGCGCGAATCGACAACGATGCGATCATATCCGAGCAGTTCACCTTGTGGGGCCAGGTGGGGTCCGAGGTGTCCAGGGGGATTTTGCTGGTGATTCCGATCGGTGATGCCATTCTGTATGCTGAGCCGGTGTTTCTCAAACCGGAGACCCTCGACTTTCCGGAGCTGCGGCGCATCATCCTGGCCGATTCCCGGCAGGTGGTGATGCACCGGACCCTGGACAACAGCATCGATGCCTTGGCCGGCAAGCTGCCCCCGGTGGAGGTCGCTCCGGCCGCCGAAAAGACGGCCGAGGCACCCGACGCGACCGGTCCTATTGCACAAGGCATCGAGGAGATTCGCCGGACCCTGCAGGAAGCAGCCGGCAAATTGGAAGAATTGCTCGATCGGCTGCGGCAGCAGGGCCAGCAGACGGATCGATAGACAAAGGCTCATCCTGCCGCCTGCCGCCTTTTGCGCATCCGGCGGGTCAACATCAGGAGACGATCCTGTGGCAAAGATGGCCAACCAGAGAAAAGATTCGAAGCAGTACGTGAATTTCATTCGCTCGCAGATGGCCTTCGGCGGGGCACAAAACCAGAGCCGGCGGCAGGACGCATCTCGTGGAGTCAACATTGGAAAAGAGGAAGAGGAAATGGCAGCCTTGGAAGAACGAATGAAGGGCAACGCTACCCCGGATCGACCCCGCACCCGGTTTTTGGCTTTTGCCGGCCTATTGGTTTTTCTGGCGATCCTGCTCGTGTCGGTTTTGTACACCTGCAGCCAGAATCGGGATCTGGCAAAGCGGGTGGACCGGCTGGAAGAACGATTCAAAATGGTTCCGGCGCCGACGATGGATCTCGAGCAGGTGCAAAGCCAACTAACCTCGCTTGAGGAATCCCTGGTCGGACTGACGGACCTTGCCCAGGAAAACCACAGCGCCGCCAAATCCCTTGCGGGCAAAATCCAAACGATCGAAGAAAAAATGGCGCAGATAGAGAGCCGCCCCGCTTCGAAGACTCCGGCATCGGCAAAGGAAAAGGCCAAGGCGGCGGCGCCGAAGGAAACGGCGTCAAAGAAGGACGGCGGCAGTCGTGTTCATGTCGTTCAAAAAGGGGAAAATCTGTTCCGGATTTCAGTCAAGTACAAAGTCGCTCTGGACCAACTGGCCAACGTCAACAATATGAAGGTAAACGACCCGATCTATCCGGGGCAGAAGATCAAGCTTCCCTGAGCGCTAGGACGATCTTGCCGCGCCCGTGCTCGGTTTCAAGCCGCTTGTGGGCCTCGGATACTTCTTCAAGCGGCAGAACCTGATCAATGATCGGCTTTGCAAGCCCCCGTTCGAATATCGGCCGCATCCTGCTCCTTGTAGTCGACCGCCACGTCCGCTCCCAGCTCAAGGAGGGTTTCCCGGTTTCCGGCGCTTGCCGTTGCGATCACCCGGGTGCCGGCCGCCTTTGCAAACTGCACGGAAGGTGGGAAATCAATGAGTTCTGCGAAAGCATCCAACTATCCACTTGGACGATGCACAGAGCGAGCGGTAAAATTACGCTTCAGTTCGATCAAGTCGTCGGGGCAGGAGGTTTCTTTTGGGGTTCAATGCGACCTGGAATCGTCCGGCCTTGCGGCGTGGGGACATGCCCGATCCTGTTCCGGCTCGACCGGTCAGACTACCCGGCGAAGGGATACCGCAGCAGGGATACAAGCATCTGCGCTTCGGTGACCTTCATGCCCCCCAGGGTCATGGCAGCATCCACCAGCGCCAGGTGGGAATAGCCTTGAGGGAAATTACCCAGAAGACGTTTGGTGGTAAAATCGATCCCTTCACTGAAAAGGCCCAGATGATTGGCGTAGGAAAGCGTCCTGTCAAACATGCGCTGAGCTTGCTCCTTGTCGCCTATCTTGTACAGGCTCTTGATGAGCCAGAACGTGCAGACCGTGAAAGACGTTTTGGGATGACCGAAATCGTCCTCATTCTTGTAACGATACACGAGGCCGTCCTGGCAGAGCTCTTCGTAGATTTTCCGGACCGTCGCCACGTACTTCGGGTCCCGGGCGTCGATGAATCCGTAGGTTTCCATGAGCAGATTGGAGGCATCCATGTCGGCGGAGCCGTAGCTTTGGGTGAAGGCACCGACGGTTTGGTTCCATCCCTTCTCGTGAATCTCTTTTTTGATCTTGTCTGCGGTTTTGCGCCACGCATCAGCGTATTCGGTTTTTTCGAGAATTTCGGCGATCCGGGCTCCCCGGTCCATGGCCACCCAGGACAATACCTTGGAGAAGGTAAACTGACGGTCTTCGCTGCGGATTTCCCAAATGCCCTTGTCCGGCTTGCGCCAGCCGTTCTCCACGGTCCGCATGAGCGAACGGACCATGGTCCAGAGGTCCTCGCTGAAGGCAAGCGTGTGACGGAAAAGATTGAAGTGTTGGTGAATCACATCCACAAGCACCCCGTAGATGTCGTTTTGCTTCTGCGTATAGGCGGCATTGCCCACCCGGACGGGGCGGGATCCCTCGTATCCGGAAAGCCAGTCCAGCTCCCGCTCAAAAAGCTCCTTCTCGCCGCGAATTCCGTACATGATCTGAATCTTGTCGTCCTTGAACGGGATTACGTTGAGGATAAAGTTTAAAAAACGCTGGGCGGAATTGTAATGCCCCAAGGCCGTGAGAATGGCGATCAGCATGGAAGCGTCCCGGATCCAGCAGAAGCGGTAGTCCCAGTTCCGGACTTCGCCGATCACTTCGGGAAGGGATGTCGTTACCGCAGCCAGAATGGCGCCTGTTTTATGGAACGTTAACAGCTTCAGTACCAGCACGCTTCGGAGGATGGGCGCCTGGTACTTCTTGAAATGGACGGTCCTGTCCAGAAAATTCAGCCAGTACACCTGCGTCCGTTCGTATTCCAGACGGATAATGTGGTGGTTCAGGGCGGCGAGCTTCTGATTGTAGCTCAGGAGGCAGTAGTGATCCCGGTCTAGTTCGATTTCCGATCCGGAAAGGACGGCTTCATGATCGATATCCGTGTATAGGTAGATCGATTCGTAGGTTCCCTGCCTTGTATAACTCTTGATGTAGTAATCGTTTCGGGCCGTCACGGTCTCATGCTCGGCATAGTTCAGTCTGGGCAGATAGCGGATGGAGGCTCTGGGCCTTCCGGAAATCAGCCGGAAAATCCGGACAATATCCGGCGGGGAGTAATAGTAACCGCTGTCCGAACGGTAGCGGGGCATGAAGTCGAGAACATCGAAGACATCGTCCCCGCAGCTGAAGCGGGTTCTTAAAATATTGGTCTGGTCGACGTAGCTCTGAATAATGGTATACTCGGGCGCAACCTCGATGCCGAAGTATCCGCCCTTTTCTTCGTCCAAAATGCGGGCGAAGATCGACGCAGAGTTGAACTCCGGAAGACAGCACCAGTCTATGCTGCCGTATCTGGATACCAGCGCGGCTGACTTGCAGTTGCCGATGATGCCGTAATCGAGATCTTTCATTATTTCATCCGCACTCACCGTTTCAATACAGTCTAAAATCGTCTGGTCTTGTCGCGGGCTGCCGCAGCCATAGGGAACTGCCTATTTATGCTTCATAGAACTGCCGTAGTTTGCTTTGTATAAGGAGCAGACAGGCCCTTGATCATGGGATAATGCTTGATATTCAGGGTTTTCAGTTCTGCATTCTCCGCTTCTGCAGTGGCTGCCAGCACGGCGTCTGCAAGCCCCACACCGTGCGATCTGCCGTAATCCCGCTTATATAAACCGGCGGCTTTTGCGATCTGGGCACTGACCGGAACGACGCGGAACAAAGACACAAACCGGTCCAATGCCGCTTGTTCGGCCTCTCCCTTTACCCCCGCGTACAGTTCCGCAACAACGATGGAGGACAAGAGAATGCGGGAGGACTGGGCTCTGAGAAAGGCTACGGCCTGTTCCTGCCCCCGGAAAAAATCCACGAGTACGTCCGTATCCAGCAGAAACGCCCTGGCCATGGTTCAGCTCCTGTCCCATTCGGTGCGTATGGAGCGAAAATCAGGAAGGTCTTTCCGGTCTTTCCAGATACCGGCGGATTCGCGCAGCACCGCTTCTCTTTTGCCGCAGCCCTCCTGTTCTATCAGGCGATCCACGGCTTCCCGGATGACTTCGCTCTGTTTTTTTCCCATGGCCTTTGCGATCGCCGCCAGCTCGTCCCGCTGCCCCTCTGTCAGGTATATTTGCGTTCTGACCATCTCGGCCCCCTTGTGGTGTATACATTACTCATATACATCTTTTATACTTTCCGTCAAGGTTGTAAGTGGGTTTTGGTGAACGCTTTTGCCAGGCAGCTTCACCGGCGTGTGGGATCGTCCGACTTCGTCGCGTGGCGCCTCAGCCAGTCGGCAAGATCATCGGCCAAGATTTCCCCGCTTCCAAGCCTTTCGAAAACCAGGACGCATTCAACGGCCGGGGCCTGAAAATCCCAGCCGTTGATTCTCAGAAAAAGACGGGTCGTGACATAGGCCGTGCGCTTGTTGCCGTCGATGAATCCATGATTCCGGGTGATTGACCAGCCGTATTGTGCAGCAAGATCGAACACGTCGGGATCTTCGTGCCCGTCCAGATTTTTGGGGCTATCCAGGGCGCTTTGGATCAACCCGATGTCGCGAATCCCGGGCCTGCCGCCATGCTCGGCGATCTGGTAATCATGGATGGCGATGACGACCGCGCGATCAATCCATTTCCACTTCATCGTTTGGCAAGTTCGTGGAGGATGTTCCGATCCTGTCGCATGATCTTCTCAGCTTCATTGACCTGCTCTGCAAAGGATTCGTCGAGGGCCGCCAGCCGGAAGCCGCCGTCATGGCTCTCGGTCAAATAGAGGGTTTCCCCTTCGGCGACCTTCAGACGGCCCAGCGCCTCTTTGGGGAGCACGATACCCAGGGAATTGCCTATTTTTCTCACTTTGATTGCATGCATGTTTCGATCCACTTGCGTAATTACAATTGTTATAACTTCAGTCCCGATCTTCGTCAAGAATCTTGTTGGCTTGATATCATGCTGCTTTTCGAATCGTCTTGCTGTAAAGCAGCCGGATCGCAGCAACGACAGCGCCGAGAGGAAGCCAGATCCAGAGCGCTTCGCTTTTGAGCACCGCAAAGCCGCGGACACTCAGAAACCGGCCGAGCCCCAGAGGCGAGACCTCGATCGGCGTCCACGGCAGGAAAAACCGTTCGTTTGAAAAAGGCCAAAGCAGCGCAATGCCCCGACCACCGTTGGTCATAGCATCTAACAGACCGTGGCTTGCGGTCATTAGAAAAAAGAAGGCGACCGCACGGAACCATGGGCGGGTAAAGGCCTGCCACTCCCGGAAAAAGACGCTGACAACGAGCAGGCCCACTACGGCCGCAAAAAATGGGGAGTGAAAAAATCCGCGATGTCCGAACAGGTGTCCGGAGGGAATCCACAACCAGCGGTACCCGATGACATCGAGATCGGGTAACATGGCGCACACCATCGCCAGCACATACAGCCGCACCCGTGTCTTTGGCGGGACACGAAACAAGTACCCTCCAGCGGCGGCAACGGCAGCGTGGGTGATCAGGGTCGGCAAGGGCTCACTTTCCAGTATAGTAAGACGGAAACACGGCCTGGACTCAGGTCATCGTGCAGACGATGCCAATAAGGTTTCATTGCCCCGGCTAGTACTCCCAACTCTCGATCTGCCACCTGCCCGCGTCAGACTCCAGGTGAAATACCATGAGAAGCTTTGCATCCCCCCGGGTCATGTAAATCCTCACATCCGCCTTATTCCCGTTCAATGCAATCTTCGGCGTCCCCAAGCCGACCGCCGGGCTTTCGAGAAGTCTTTGCGGCAGGATGCGGAGGTAATCGTCTCTTGAGACCACGGTTCTCTCGTTTCCGATCATGATTCTGGCATTCGGATGCAGAAGAGCAGCCACCTTGTCCGCGCTTCGTTCGTTGACGCCGCGTTCGAAATCGAGCAGCATCTGTTTGACAGACTGTTTCTCTGCGGAATCCGGCTCGTAGCTAGTCAAGGGAGCTATGCACCAACTGCGCACTTTGCAGATTCGTAATTCAACATAGAATCTCCAAGCCCGGGGGTCAATCAGGAAAGATTCGTGCATCCAGCATGGTAATTTGAGGAGTATCCCCTGTTTCGCCCAATGGAAAACAGGACGGAAAGGCGTATATTTTTGTTGGGGCTGTGCAGAAAAAAGTGGTGCCTGGGGCGGGAATCGAATCAGCGCTTGTTTTTCGGCCGTTTAGAGCATGTTTAGCAAAAGTTCAATTTCTTCAATAAATCCAAAAAATCCAGCCAAAATAAAACAATTTTACCCCAAAATTACCCCAAGAACTGCCCCCCCTTCCCTGCCCTTTCTGGGCGGTCCGGACGGTCCGGACGGTCCGGACGATGAATTTTCAATTTTTTCTCGACCCGGTGGATAGGTCCCGCAGAAGCATCCGGCCATCTTGAACGGTGGACGGTCTGGGCGCTGATTCGCCGGCGCGCATGGTTTCAGTTCACCATGCGGAAGGTTTGGAAATCGTGGTCCCCGGGATGGGATTTGGAAGCTGTGAGCCTGCAAGAAGTCCCTTGCGGATGCGTTTGGTGAAATGGGCATGTCGCATGAGCTCTTTGGAGGGATGACCCTTCCCCGGCATGATCAGGCCGATGACCTTGTCCGTTTGCTCCCTCACCAACCGCATGGCTTCAGAGAGGTCGCTGTCATTGGAAACGATAACGCCACAGTCGAATCGATCGCGCCAGGCATCGTTGAGAAAATGGACTGCGAGGTTGACGTCGGAACCCTTTTCCTCGGTTTTGATGATCTCGACAAAGCGCTGGCCACCTTGAGGGGTTGCCAGTGGAGCGAACACCTTGTTGGAAAGGAAGTGCCCATATATTACGGAAAGCTCGGGGATGTGTTTTTGCAGCGCCCGTATATAGGTTTTTTGGCGTATCGGTTGATCCGGATCGAATTTTCCGGTGACCTGGGCGGTAAAATATTTGATGGACAGGATTTGGTTCGCAGGGTTGAGAAGCCTTGAAAAAAGCTCTTTGAAATCAAGCCACTTGTGCGGAAACGCCCAGCCATCCGCCTGGACGATGGACGGTTAGGGCGATGAATTTCTGCTTCATTTTCGTGTTCTTATCCTTCAAACGTTGATGTTCTCCCAGAACAGCCTCCACTTGGAATTTATTTTTCAAAAAATAAGAACCTCAAAATCGTATAATAATCATAATGATATCAATAATAGCGTGTCCACAATCTCTCCCTACTCCCGTATCCGTTCCATTTGTTGTTTTTATTCAATGCGGCAGTGATAAATGCCATATTGCCTGCGATCTTGCAGGAAATCTGTCCCAAAAATAAAGACAATGTCTTAAGAACCTCATCGGCTGTCCTTAGGAAAGGAAATCGCAACAACTAAGCAACTGGGAAGCCATACAATTATGAACAGACCCCTTCACTCAATCAGAGTGTTGGGGTTTTGTCGTTTTTTTATCATGAAGAAGGAAAATGATGGTAGTTTTTGTGGTGCCTGTCAGATTTTCCAAAAAATGCCGAATCAATCAATCCGACGTTCTTATAAAGCTATCGGAAAATTGTATGCTGCTCACGATTGGTTTAATTACAGCGAGAAAGAATTCGTTCGAGGAAATGCCCATAACAATACTGCTGAGCTGAAATTGACCAAAAAGGGGAAATTAAAAATTGTCATGAAACCTATGCCGGTTTTGATTAGACTTCGCTCACTTTTATCAGATGCATCTGGCCGTTTGTTGCGCAGAACCGTAAATGGCGGCATCGTGTGCCTTACCCACTGACCTTTTTATGGGTCATAGATCCGTAATTTTTTAAGAAATGATAATATAAGTGGATAAATAGGAAGAACTACTTAAAAAGCCAAACTCATAGCAGGCATAACTGTCTGAATTGATAGTTATTAATTGCTATTTTGAATATATGATTTGATTTTTTGCCAATGTAGAAGTATCTTTTATTGTCGGTATTGAAGATTATCTCTTCTACATTTGCCTCACTTGCCTACGAATCCATAAATCCAAAAAATGCCGACACGTATAAAGAAAATACTGATAACGTATTTCGCCTTTTGATTTAATTCTCGGTTTTTAATCTCAGAAGGTGTACCTGTCATGGAAAGATTCAAGAATGTCTCCATTCGCGGCAAGGTGCTTCTGATCGTTTTTTCCGCCCTTTTCTTCCAAGTCCTCATCGCCCTCACCGCCATCTATTTCCATACGAAAACTGCCGAAAACCTTGCAGGCATCGTGGACAAAGAGGCCGTTGCCATCCGGATTACATCCCAGGTCAACAGCTTTTTCCGCGAAATGGTTATCTCCGAAAAGAACCTGATCATCGGCAAAGGGCAGAATGAAGAGACGCTGTACCGGCAGGCCTTCGATGACGCCCGCCGTAGCCTGGAAAATTCTCTGGCTGAACTTCGCAGGATCTCCGGCGTTGAAAGTACCGACGAGATCGGAGAGTTCATGGCGTCCTACCAGGGCTATCTCACCGTCCACCGGGATATCGAGGCGTTGAGTGCGGCCGGCAAGGACGAAGATGCCATGAGGCTGAGCACCTGGGTCGGGCGTGACAAAAGAATCGAGGCCAGAAGCGCCCTTGCCCGGCTGGTCGACGAACTCGATGCCGCACTGGAACAAAGAAAGGAGCATAGCCGGGCTGCTGCCCGCACCTCCGTTATTTTGATCGCCGGCATCCTGGCGGCGACCCTTCTTGTCGCGTTAACCCTGGGACTTTGGATCGCAGGAGCGATCAAAAAAAGGCTCAAAAGCCTGGTGGCCGCCACGGGTTCCATCGCCGGCGGCAACCTGCAAACCCCTATCGAGACGACCAGCCGAGACGAGATCGGCGTTCTGGCATCTTCGGTCGACAGAATGCAGGAAGTCCTTTGTGCGGCTCGGGACGAGGGCCGGGGCCGGGATTGGCTCAAGACCGGACTGGCCCGGCTCAACGATGTGACCCGCGGCGATCCCGACATCGACGCATTGGCATCAAACGTTATCCGCGAAATCAGCGAATACCTGGACGCAAAGATCGGCGCTTTTTATGTCATGGGCGAGTCGGGGGAAAAACAGTACCTTTCCCTGCGCGGTGCTTATGCCTACACCCGGTCCAGGGGGTATGCGAGCCGGTTTGCGCCGGGAGAGGGCCTCGTGGGCCAGGCAGCTGCGCAACGAAAGCAGATTCTGGTTGCAAACGTGCCAGACGATTATATCAAGGTCGTCTCCGGGCTCGGAGAAGCCGTCCCGCGGCATCTGTGCCTAACACCCCTGGCCATTGAAAACCGGGTCAAGGGCGTCATCGAGGTGGGCACCCTCGCATCGCTCACCGACTTGCAGCTCGAGTACCTGAATCAGGCCGCCCCTGCCCTGGCCGTCACGCTGGAGACGGTCCAGGGGCGGGATCGGCTCGCCGAGGCCCTGGATGAATCCAGGCAGCTGGCAGAAGAGCTTCAGACCCAACAGGAAGAGCTCAAGGCCGCCAACGAGGAACTCGAAGAGCAGACCCAGCGGCTTGAGGAGTCGGAGGAAAGGCTCAAATCCCAGCAGGAAGAACTCCAGGTCATCAACGAAGAACTGGAGGAAAAAAACGAGATGCTGGAACGCCAGAAGAAGGAAGTCGAGCGGGCCAGCCGAGCCGTTGGGGAAAAAGCCGAGGAACTTGCCCTGGCCAGCACATACAAGTCGGAATTTCTGGCGAACATGTCCCACGAGCTCAGGACCCCGCTCAACAGCTTGCTGCTGTTGGCCCAAGGCCTGGCACGGAACAAAACCGCAAACCTGACCGAAGCACAGGTCGAATCGGCGCAAATCATTCACCGCAGCGGCAGCGACCTGCTCAACCTGATCAACGAGATTCTGGACCTGTCCAAGATCGAAGCGGGGCAAATGACGCTCCATCCCGGCATGATTCCAGTATCCGATCTGGCTGATGCGGTGCGCGCTTCTTTCAGCCACATGGCCGACGAAAAGGGCATCTCCCTGGAGGTCATCGAGCAGGAGAGGGCACCGGATAAAATCAGAAGCGACCGCAAGCGCGTCGAACAGATCTTGCGAAACCTCGTATCCAACGCCGTCAAGTTTACCGATGAAGGCGCTGTCACTATCACCTTCGGGAGGCCAGCAGCCGGAACCGACTTTTCCGGGTGCGGCCTGTCCGAAGAAGACTGCCTGGCCGTTTCGGTCCGGGATACAGGCATCGGCATCGCCCAAGACCAGCAAAAGATTATTTTCGAAGCGTTTCAACAGGCAGACGGCGGCACGGCGCGGAAATACGGCGGAACGGGGCTGGGGCTGTCCATCTCCAGGGAGATGGCCGGTCTTCTGGGAGGGGATATCCAGGTGCAAAGCGAGCCGGGCAAAGGGTCGACCTTTATCCTGTATCTGCCGATCAGAGGGGAGATAAGGCAACCGGCGAAGCACGAAGACCGGGGAAGAAAAGAAGGGCCGCCGCCCCCACCGATGCACCCGGCACAATCGGAGGCCCCGTTCATTGCCGACGACAGCCAAAGCCTTGCAAAAGGCGATACGGTCGTTCTCGTCATCGAAGACGACGCCCCCTTTGCCCGGCTGCTCTGCGAAAAATGCCACGAAAAGGGGTTCAAGTGCCTGGCGGCCCCGACCGGGGAGAAAGGCCTGTCACTCGCCGTAAAGCACCTGCCCGCGGCCGTGATCCTTGACATCCGGCTGCCCGGTATGGACGGCTGGGCCGTACTTTCGGCCCTAAAGGAAGACACCCGAACCCGCCACATCCCGGTGCACGTCGTTTCGGTGGAGGAGGCATCGACCGAGTCCCTCCGGAGGGGAGCGGTCGGCCATGCGGTAAAGCCGTTGTCCCAGGAACAGCTGGAAGCCACCTTCCGCAGGCTCGAGCAGATAGCGACGGGCAGACCAAAGCATGTCCTGGTGGTGGAAGACGATGAGAAGATGCGCCGGGAAACCGTGAAGTTGATCGGCAACGGGGATGTGAAGGTGAAAGAGGCCGAAAGCGGAAAACAGGCGCTGGAGGCGCTCCGCTCCGGCGGATTTGACTGCGTGGTGTTGGACCTTGAGCTGCCGGACATGGCCGGCGGCGACCTTCTGGCCCAGCTCGAGCGCGAAGGCGTAAACCTGCCGCCGGTGGTGATTCACACCGCCCGGGACCTTACGCAGGAAGAAGAGATGCTTCTTCGTGAATACGCCGATTCGATCGTGATCAAGGACGTCCGTTCTCCGGAGCGTCTTCTAGACGAGGTCTCCCTTTTTCTGCACCGGGTCGTAAGCAAGATGCCCGAGCACAAGCAGAAGATCATCCGAACCCTCTACGAGACCGACGAGGTGCTGAAGGACAAGACGGTTCTCGTTGTCGACGACGACATGGGTACGACTTTCGCTCTTGCCCACCTCCTGTCGGAGCTTGGGATGAATCCCTTGAAGGCCGAAAACGGAGAGCGGGCAATCCGGCTGCTTGACGCACACCCGAACGTCGATCTCGTACTCATGGATATCATGATGCCCAAAATGGACGGATACGAGGCCATGGCGAGGATCCGCAGCCAAAAGAGGTTCGAAAGACTTCCGATCATCGTGCTGACCGCCAAGGCCATGCCGGAGGACCGGGAAAAATGCATTGCCGCCGGCGCCAGCGACTACCTGCCCAAACCGGTGGACCCGAACCGGCTGGCCTCCATGATGCGGGTTTGGCTGTACAGGTGATGAAACCGCCGCAAATCGAAAATATCGAGGTGGATCTTCTTCTGGAGGCGATCTTTCGCCGGTACGGATACGATTTCCGCTCCTATGCCCGTGCCTCTATCGAACGCAGGATCCGGCAGTTCCTGGCCGATATCGGCGGCGAATCGATATCCCAGATCATTCCTAAGGTTTTGTATGACCGCGATTTTTTCATGCAACTTGCCCGGCGCTTTTCCATCTCGGTGACAGAGATGTTCCGCGATCCGTTCGTCTACCGGGCGGTAAGGGAAACGGTGGCCCCCATGCTCCGGACCTGGCCCCACATCAAAATTTGGAACGCAGGATGTGCCACCGGAGAGGAGGTCTACTCGCTGGCCATCGTGCTCAAGGAAGAAGGTGTCTTCGATCGGGCCACCGTCTATGCCACCGATTTCAATGACGAGGCCCTGGCACGCGCCAAAGAAGGCATTTACGAAATCGATCGGCTCAGGGAAGCGTCCGGTAACTACCAGCAGGCGGGCGGGAAATCGTCGCTTTCGGCCTACTACCATGCCCGGTACGACGCCGTGGCGATGGATTCCACGCTCAAGCAGCGGATCGTTTTCTCCAACCACAACCTGGTTTCAGACCACGTGTTTGGAGAAATGCACCTGATCTTCTGCCGCAATGTCATGATATACTTCAACCGGGAACTGCAGAAACGGGTGTTGGGTCTTTTCACCGAGAGCCTGGCCCGCGGGGGGTTTCTCTGTCTCGGAACCAAGGAAGACCTTCGGTTCACCGACTTTTCCGGCCGGTATGCCGTCGTGGACGACAGGGCGAAAATCTATAAGAAAACAGTGGCCGATGGATGATTGTCCCGTCAAGGGCGGCCCCCCTGTTTGGAGTTTTGCCTGCCGATTGCAGCACTGGACCCGGCGATGGCAGGGTTTTATATTATGAAAGGTGACGGTTCACACGACAGGTACCGGGCCGTCGCCATCGGCGGGTCGGCAGGCGGCGCCGCGGCGCTAGAAACACTACTTTCGTGTCTAACCGGTGATTTTCCTCTGCCGATTCTTGTCGTTCAGCATCTGCACCCCGCAGACGGCGGGGCGTTCTCCCGGCAGCTGGCAAGGACTGTGGCGCCCGAGGTAATCGAGCCCTGCGACAAGGAGCGGATCGAGGCCGGGCGAGTGTATACCGCCCCGGCAAATTACCACATGGTCGTGGAAAGAGAGGGCACCATCGGCCTGTCGATAGATGGCAAAGTCAATTTTTCCAGGCCGTCCATCGACGTTCTGTTCGAAAGCGCAGCAAATGCCTGGGGCCGGGAAGTGACGGCCGTCATCTTGTCGGGGGCGAGCGCCGACGGCACCGAAGGCATGCGGGCGGTCAGGGCGGCCGGCGGGCGGACCATCGCCCAGGATCCGGCCGAGGCCCGGTATCCGTTGATGCCGCAGTCCGCCATCGATGCCCGGGTTGTCGAGCGGGTGCTGCCGGCAGCGGCAATCGGGCAACTGCTGCATGCACTGGGATCCCGGGAAAAAGCGGCCGGGCCCTGTGGCATGAACCTGTTGCCATATGGATGAAGAAGGACATGACCATGAAGGAGCGGCAGAAAATTCTGATCGTGGACGACAGAGAGGAAAATCTTATTGCCCTGCGGCAGGTCCTTTCCGAGCTTGATGCCGAAATCGTCGATGCCTTAAGCGGAAACGAGGCCCTGGCCGCCACCCTCGATCATCACTTTGCCGTGGCGATCTTGGATGTGATGATGCCCGGCATGAGCGGCTTCGAGTTGGCCGCACACCTGCGCAAAGACGAAAGAACCCAGGTCATTCCGATTGTCTTCGTGACGGCATCCTTCGCCGACGATCTGCACATGTTCAAGGGCTACGAGGCGGGCGGCATCGACTACATCGTAAAGCCGTATGCTCCCGAGATGCTCCTCGGCAAGGTAAAGGTGTTTCTCGAACTCGACCGCCACCGGGAGGAGCTGAGAAGACACCGGGACCGGCTGGATCTGCTGGTCGAGGAGCGCACGGCCGAACTCAAGAAGCGGGTCAAGGAGATCCGGTGCCTGTGTACCGTATCCGCACTTGTGGCAAAGCCCTTGGCATCGATCGAAGAAACGCTGGCGGCAGCGGTAAAACAGATCCCCTCCGGCTGGCAGTATCCGGAAATCACCTGCGCCCGCATCATCCTAGAAAGGGGCGAATTTGCCACGACCCGTTTCAGAAAAACTCCCTGGATGCAGTCTGCCGACATCGTCCTGAAGGAAGGGGCGGTGGGAGCCGTGGCCGTCTGCTACCTGGAAAAAAGGCCGGAACGGGCCGAGGGCCCCTTTCTCAAAGAAGAACGGGACCTGATCGACGACCTGGCCCGGCAGCTCGGCGTTTTGATCGAGAAGGAACGCGCACGGCGGCGCGAAAAGCACCTCGAAACGGTGCTGGGCTCCATTCGCAGCGTCAATCAACTCATCGTCCACGAAAAGCAGCGATCGCGCCTCATCCAGAGGGCCTGTGCCTCCCTCATTACATCGCGCAGCTTTCAGGACGCCTGGATCGTTTTAACCGCCGACTCTCCGGATAAAATGGAAGGCGCCTTTGCCGGATTCGAGGACAGCGCATTCAATGACCTGCTGGCCCGTTTCCGCAGGGGCGATCCGCCCCCGTGCTGCCGGCCCGATCGGGACGCCGGCGTGACCGTCCTCACGGCCCAGGCAACAGAGTGCAGGCAGTGCCCCCTGGAAAACAGTCATGCCGACAGCCCCGGAATGACGGCGGCATTGCGGCACAACGACCGGCTCTACGGCTGGCTGGGGGTTTCAATCCCCAAGGCGTTCGCGGCCGATCCGAAAGAGGCGTCCCTGTTTGCCGAGATCGCCGACGACCTGGCCTTTGCACTGCACGGCATGGAGGTCGAGGCGGCAAGGGAAAGATCGGAGCGTTTCCTTTCAGCCATCTTTCAGTCGGCCAGCGACGGCATTCTGCTGGCAGAAGCAGAATCGGGCCGATTCGTCATGGGCAACGATGCCATCTGCCGGATGCTCGGCTGTCCGGCCGAAGAAATCGTGCACCTGTCCGTTGCCGACATCCACCCGGCAGACAGCCTGGCCTGGGTCCGGGAGCAATTTGATCAACAGCTAAAGGGCGAAACTATCCTGGCCCCGGATATCCCGGTGATGCGAAGGGACGGGACCGTCTTTTCGGCCGACGTGAGCTCAGCCGCGATCGAACTGGACGGCCGCCGGTATCTGTTGGGCATATTCCGGGATATCACGCGGCGGAAAGAGGCAGAGATTGCCCTGAAAGAAAGCGAGGAGAAGTACAGAACGGTGGTTGAAAATGCCGGGGAAGCGCTCCTGGTGGCCCAGGCGGGACAGATCAAATTCGTCAACAGCAGGGCCTATGACATCATGGGATTTTCTCCGGAGGAAATGATGGAGACCGCCTTTGTGGGCTACGTCCATCCGGAGGACAGGGACAGGGTCGCCGGCATGCATGCCCGGCGGGTGGAAGGCGAGGGCGTACCTTCCTCATATCGGTTCAGGGTCGTTTCCAAGGAGGGCCAAACCCGATGGGTGCAAATCAATGCCGTCAGGATCGATTGGCAGCAGCAGCCGGCAACGCTGAATTTTCTGGCCGATATCACCGATAATATTCGGGCGGAAGAAGAGCATCAAAAGCTTCAGGAGCAATTTCAGAAGGCCCAGAAGCTTGAAGCCGTGGGCAGACTGACCGGCGGCATTGCCCATGACTTCAACAATATTTTGACGACCATCCTCGGAAACGCTGCGTTGATGCTCAGCGAAATCAGCCAAGACGACGCCCTTTACGAAATGATCGAGGAGATAAAGGGCGCCGGAGAGAAAGCGTCGAAGTTGATTCGACAGCTGCTGGCCTTCAGCCGCAAGCAGGTTTTCCAGATAGAAACCGTCAATATAAACGAAATCGTAGAGGAAATTCACAAAATGCTCTCACAAGTAATCGGGGAGGACGTCGAGCTGATCACGGATTTGGCACCGGATCTGGGGCTGGTGGCGGCAGATGTCGGACAGATCGAGCAGGTGCTCATGAACCTGGTGGTCAACGCCCGGGACGCCCTGCCCGAAGGGGGAAAGCTGACCATCGAAACCGCCAATGCAGAGCTGGACGAAGCATACGCCAAGGGCCACATCGCTGTAAAACCGGGCTCGTACGTGATGCTGGCGGTCAGCGACACGGGAATCGGCATGTCCCGGGAGGTCCAGGATCATATCTTCGAACCTTTTTTCACCACCAAAGAGAAGGAAAAGGGAACAGGGTTGGGCCTCGCCACGGTCTACGGGATTGTCAAACAGAGCAGCGGAAACATCTGGACATATAGCGAACCGGGCAAGGGATCAACGTTCAAGATTTATCTGCCAAGAATCGAAGAAAAACCGGATGTCAGGTCAAAACATACCAAAAAGAAAAAAGAGTCGCTCCATGGGTCCGAGACGATCTTGATCGTAGAAGATGAAGAGGCGGTTAGAAAGATGGCCCTAAAAGTCCTTGAAAAATATGGGTACCATGTTTTGAGCGCCGCAAACGGGGAGGAGGCCCTGGGCCTGAGCCAGGAATGCGAAGATACGATTCACCTTCTGCTCACCGATGTGATCATGCCCGTAATGACCGGAAAAACCCTTGCAGACCAGATCCAAAAGCGCCGCCCGGACGCCAAGGTGCTCTACATGTCGGGCTATACGGACAACGCCATCATTCACCACGGAATCTTGGATAAGGGGATCGCCTTTTTAGAAAAGCCCTTCACCCCCGAGGGCCTGGCAAGAAAGGTGAGGGAGGTACTGGATGGATAAGGAAGCAGGAATGAACGAGGGAACCGATCACAGAAGAATTTTAATCGTGGACGACGATGATTCCATTTGCCGCACTCTGAAACGGATCCTGAAAAAAATCGACAGCGAGTGCACTTCGGCCTCCAGCGCAGAAGAGGCCCGGCGCATCCTGAAAAAAGGACGATTCGATCTCATTTTCTGCGACGTTATCCTGCCGAAAGAGTCCGGAATGGATTTGATTCGCCATGTTCTTGCCGAACATACCGGGACCGCCGTGATCATGATCAGCGGCGTGGAAGACCCCGATATTGTGGAAAAAGCCCTTGAAATCGGGGCATACGGATATGTACTGAAGCCCTTCAAAATCAGTGAGGTGCTGATCAATGTCTCCAGCGCGCTTCGAAGACAGCGGCTGGAAATCGAAAGCTTGCGGCAACGGGAAAGGCTGGAGCAGATGGTGGAAAGGCGTACTGCAAGTCTCCAGGAAACCCTGGAAGGCGTTGTCAAGGTCGTTGTCCATACGGTGGAGACGCGGGATCCGTATACAGCCGGCCACCAGTCGCGGGTGGCGGACCTTGCCTGCGCCATTGCCGAGAAAATGGAATATGCAGCCGATCAAGTAAAGGGGATTCGGATGGCCGGGATGATCCACGACCTGGGGAAAATTTCCATCCCTGCGGAAATCCTCAGCAAACCCTCCCGCTTGACAGAGACGGAGTTCGCTCTCATCAAAACCCATCCCGGCATCGGTTACGATATTATCAAGGGAATCAATTTTCCCTGGCCGGTGGCCAAGGTCGCATACCAACATCACGAGCGTATGGACGGCAGTGGATATCCCGAGGGGCTCAAGGGGCAAAACATTATTCTGGAGGCAAGAATCATGGCTGTCGCAGATGTCGTCGAGGCAATGGCGTCCCACAGACCCTATCGACCGGCCCTCGGCATTGAGAAGGCGCTGGAAGAGATCTCGGAAAACAAATCCACCCTCTACGACCCAGAAACTGTCGATGCCTGTCTGGATTTGTTCGCAAAGGAAGAATTTGGATTTAAATGAATCTCCCTGCAGCAAGCTGCTCAGCATAAAATAAAGGATGGTGCCTGGGGCGGGAATCGAATGCGTCGGAGGCGCACAAGCCCGCTATGGGCTTGCTTTACCCGCCTCTGGCGGGCCGCAAGCCATGGGGTTTCTGGTGCCTGGGGCGGGAATCGAACCCGCACGGCGACTTAGCGCCAAGGGATTTTAAGTCCCTTATGTCTACCTATTCCATCACCCAGGCATTTTAGCTGCTGAGCTATTAAGCTACTAAGCTAAAAGGCTGAAAGCTGCTGAGCTGCTTAGCGAGAAACTGGATTCCGGATCTCGCTTCGCTCGTCCGGAATGACGGCTTTTTCTGCCGGTTTGAACGCAGGATTATCCGGAGTGGGAGACGATGTCAAGGAAAAGGCTTAATCGTTTGAATTTTTACGATATTTTATCGGACTTTGCCAGATGACAGCCCTGCCGCTGGCGCGGCGTTCAAGGTTCAGGGTTCAAGGTTCAAAGTTTGCCGGAAGAAATTCTATAGGAATCTTTTGGCCTTAGCCGCCAGTTTGATCAAGGATGAAACTATGCCATTTTGGGGTAGTTTCATACGAGCGGAGGCCTCTGGCCGCCGGGGCGTCCAGATTGATCAAAAATGAAACTTTGCCTCGAAGCCTCTGCCTCTGTAGGGAACGGCCTCCGTGCCGTTCCGAAAGGCACGACACGGAGGTCGTGCCCTACGAAAAACCCCGGGTTTGAACGAAGTTTCACATAAG